>CAVEGP010000001.1:0-97063 GCA_963615155.1 Bacteroides uniformis
TATAAATTGTCAACGGTGTTTTATTGATTTTCTGTTTCAAATCATCCGCCATCGCCGAATAGTAGTGCGGCATTCCATTTTCATCCATCAATGGGAATTTTCCTGTTAGAAAACGGCCTAAACTTGTAATACGTTGTTGTCCATCCAACACCTCATATTTATCCGTTCCAACTTTATTAAAATAAATCAAGCCCAAAGGGTATCCATTCAGCACAGAACGAATTACAGCTTCTTCCATTTTCTGCTTCGCATAAAGATAATTGCGTTGATACTCCGGCTGAATTACAAGTTTACCAGATAAACCAAAGAGACCTTTTCCTTCTAGTTCATTGTACACAAAGCCTTTGCAAATTTGTTCAATCGTTATATCTGTTACAAGTGTTGTTTTCATACCATTCTCCCTTAACTTTTGTGACGGATAAGTATACGGGGATATATGCTCAACAAATAACCGTTAGCATTATCTGCTGTGTAGTATACAATATCAACGGGTTGTTCTTTTACTTTGATTGCTGCTCGTGTATTCACCTTGCTACCAAGTTGAACGCTTCCATTTTTATTGTGTTGCACTGCATTTTCGTAAATTACTGTCATAGGATAATCGCCTGTATTTCCCAATGTGATTCCGACTATTTCAAATTGTTCAGGATTATGCCTGAAAAGATATGTAATCGGTACTCCCATGACACCATTACATCTTATGCTTGATGAACAATCTCTTGTATCTTCTTTCTCCGCCAATGATTGGTTGTGCAATACCGCTGTTGGCATCCCACAACCCGTTAGACACACCCTTTCCTTCACTTTCAGTTGCTCCGATAATTTCAAACTGCTCCGGGTTATGTCTGAACAAGAAGGTGATTGGTACTCCCATAACTCCATTACATTCCGGTCGGTCGGTCGGTCGGTCGGTCGGTCGGTCGGTCGGTCAACAGTATGCTGTTTTCACCCTCATTCGTCAATATTGTTTCTTTAAAATTCTTCTTCGTTTGTTCCGCACTATACTCTTCAAAATAATTACTTGGAATTGCATCAACATATGGCACTTCGATTGCGTCATAATTATCGTACTTCAAATAGCCCTGCTCCCGAATTTGCTTATGTTTACTGTACTTCAAATTATCTGCCATCGTCATTAACGAAAGCGGTTGATGTCTCCTTCCGTGGTCTATATTGGTAAACCAGCAAGCATTTCCTAGTCTCGTATAGTTTCCTTTATATCCCAATTTTTCCGCTTTTTCTTTGTCTTTCGGTGCTATCTCCGCCCCTTCTGGAACTTCAAAAACCATATCCTGACCGTTATTTGTTGCACCTATCCACAATTTATTATCCTTAAGCAACGGAAAAATTTCCTTATAAGTTATGGCATTTTGATTTCCTATCACAACGATTTTCTTTCCGGCTTCCATAACCCATGCCACAAACTCCCGAAACAATGAAAATGGTGGGTTCGTTACAATAATATCCGCTTCATCCCGTAGTCTTTTTACTTCATCGCTACGAAAATCGCCGTCACCCTCAAGATAATCCCACTTTAAATCATCAATATCGATTGTTCCGGATTTCGTTGCTTCTCTTGTCAATGTGAATATTTTGCCTCTCGAATGAGACTTTTCTTCATCATACTGTGGAAAAGATGCTTCAAACAGTGACATCTGATGGTACTGCTCATACTGCTGCTTTTTTCTGTCTGTTGCATAGCTTGTGCTAATCAGTTTTTTGATACCCAAAGTCTCAAAATTCTGTGCAAAGTATTTTGTAAAGTTACTCCATTCCGGATCATCACAGGGCAATAAAATCGTTTTTTCTCGAAAGACATTTGCGTCATATTCCAAATAGGCATTCATTTCTTTTTGGATATAATCATAGACAGTATAAAACTCATCATTCTTTCTAACTTTTGCTTTTCCCAAGCTCTCATTCGCCATATTTTTGTACCATCTTTCTGTTGTCTGTACTACTGTCAAGCCGCATCCGCAGTATTTTCCTGGATTCGATGGGTACACAGATAATCGACCCAAGCGGTATAGCCCTCCGGTTTGACGTGGTAGCCGTCTTTCTGGGCGTATTCTTCCTTCAGGTCGCCGTTATCATCAGCCAGAACCTCCCACAGGTTGAGGAAGGTACAGCCTTTTTCCAGCGCGATCGCCGCGATCTCGTTGTTGATCTCGCACAGGCGGTCACGGTAAAGGCCGGGATGTGTCTCGCGGACTTCTGGTCGGACGGGTGTGATGGACTGGACATAGATGTTCGTGTCCGGCAGCGACTGGGACAGCATATCCAGCATCAGGCGGTAATAGGTCAGAAAGCTGGTGTAATCGCCGTCTCGGTTGAGGACGTTCGTGCCCAGCAGAACATACAGGTCGGTCGGCTGCTGTGCGGCCAGCGCATCCATCGGGATCTCCTTCTCGCCGTCCGCGCGCTTGCAGGACGTGCCATTGACGACCGCGTTCGGCCCGACGCCCTTATAGGCGCAGAACATCGCGTTCGGCAGTCCGGTGTCATAGATCTGCATTCCCTGCGTCAGACTGTCGCCGAGGAAGCTTGCCGTATTGAATACGCTCTTGTCTACAGCCCCGGATTCTGGCAGAGCAGCCAGACGAAAATCCATCGCCGTCGAACCATCGGCACGGGTCTGAACGGTCAACTGACGGGATGGCTTGTAGCTGAGGGTGTTCCACTCGTTCCCTGTCAACGCCTGCTGCAGAATGGTGACGCTGCCCGCGCGGTCAGATACCTTCGCACGGTGGAGCACCCGCCACAGCATCCCGACTGTGCCCAGCAGCGCCAGCAGAAGCAGAAGCACCACGATCGTGAACCGTCTCCGCCAACGCTTGTGAAGGATGCGCCTCCGATATTCCTGATAGTCTGCCATAGTCAGCCTCCTGTTTATCTTTTTTTCCTATTTCTGAAATATTTTATCCCCTGTATTATAACGCGGCGCAGAGACACACGCAAGCCGCCGGAAAAAATTTGCGGCAGACGGGCTGTCGTCTTGCATCTGCTATTATAAATGTGCTATACTAGAGTGAATCTAAACGATAGGGAGGCTTTCACGATGCCATTTACACCAAAACTGACTTATAAAGGCAAGCCCCTCGTCCGCAAGGACAACGAGCTGTATTACGGCCGTATGACCGACCCTTATGTGCTGTATCTCCAGATCCTGACGACCACCCCGATGGGGGAACAGCAGGTCGCGGACAAGGTTCATCTGATGCTGCTTTCCACCGATGAGAGCAAGGCTCCCGAGGCTCGCGTTGCACGTCAGACCACCAAGCACGGTCTGTACAACGCGCTGGATATCGGCAGCATCTGGCTGCAAAAAGCCAACGAGACCCACTGAGCGACGTAATGATTCAAAAAGGACTGTTTTCCCGGTTGGGAGCAGTCCTTTTTTGTTTGCAAACCGTCCATTCTGTGATATACTTATTTTGTTTGTAAGATCTGATCACGCAATCAAAGGCAGGAATTATTTATGCTGCAAAACCCTGAGATCCATTATTTAGACAACGCCGCTACCACAATGGTTGCGCCCGAGGTAGCAGACGTCATCGACAAAGCGATGCGGGAGCACTGGGCGAATCCGTCCAGCCTGTATGCCCCCGGCGCACGAAGCGAAGAGGCGTTGAACTCTGCTCGTGCCGCCGTTGCCCGGACGCTGGGCTGCAAGCCGAAAGAGCTTTACTTCACCTCCTGCGGCAGTGAGAGCAACAATCTCGCTCTGCTGGGCGCAGCCCTGACCCGCACCTACGGCAAGGGCATCGTCGTATCCGGTTTCGAGCATCCCAGCGTACAGAAGCCGCTGGAACGTCTGGCGAAGATGGGCTACGATGTGACTGTCGTGAACCCGAAAGCGGACGGCATGCTCGACCTTGACGAAATGCTGGCGCATGTGGACAAAAACACCATCCTTGTCGCCTGTATGATGGTGAACAACGAGATTGGCACGCGGAACGACGTGGAACGTCTGGCCGCCGCCGTCAAGCAGAAGAACAGCCGCACCATTGTCCATGTTGACGCAGTGCAGGCATGGATGCGCGTTCCCATCAAGCTGGCGAACATCGACACGCTGTCGGTCAGCGGACACAAGATCCATGCCCCCAAGGGCATCGGCGCGCTCTATCTGAGCGACCGACTGGTACAGGCGTTCCAGCCGCCCTATCTTGGCGGTGAGCAGGAGCGCGAAATGCGTCCCGGCACAGAGAACCTTCCCTACGCAATGGGGCTGGCGGCAGCCGCGACCCGGCTTTCCAAAAACATGAAGAGCCGTGACGATACCGTTCGTGCCCTGAACCAACGCCTTCGGGATGGTCTGACTGCTTTCCCCGAGGTAGTTATCAACAGTCCGGACACCGCAGTGCCCGAGGTACTGAATTTCAGCGAGAACTGCATCAAAAGCGAAACAATGCTGGCGTTTCTTGCCGAACAGCAGATCTATGTTTCGTCGGCGAGTGCCTGCGGACGCGGACAGCCCAGCCACACACTGACAGCAATGGGACGTGATCCGCTTGCCATCGACACCGCCATTCGGGTATCCTTCTGCGCAGACAACACCCCCGAGGATGTGGATGCGTTCCTCAACCGCTTTGAGGACGGCATGAAGCATTTGCAGCGGATCCACAAGTAAACAATATCAGAGGAATATTATGAGAGAAGTTATCATGGGCTATCAGGGCGAGATGTCGCTCAAGGGCCTCAACCGCAACCAGTTCGAGTCGGCGATGCTGAAGATCCTTCGCTATCGTCTCAAGACCGTCGGCAGGTTCAAAGTCTACTGCACCCAGTCCACCTTCTACATGGAGCCGGAAGAGGACAACATTGACATGGATCTCGCCTTCGAGCGGGTCAGCAAGGTGTTCGGTCTTGCCGCACTGAGCCGTGCCGTCGTCTGTGAAAAAGACTTCGACACCATCTGCCGGACTGCTGAGGATTACCTCGGCAGTGCTCTGCACGGCATCAGGACCTTCAAGGTCGAAGCCCGCCGCGCTGACAAGAGCTTCCCTATGACCAGCCCCGAGCTGATGCGGGAGCTGGGAGCGTATCTGCTGGGCAAGCACAATTATCTCAAGGTCGATGTCCGTAACCCGCAGTTCAAGGTCATTGTGGAGATCCGTGATTACGGCGCATATATTCACGGTCCGAAAATCCAGGGCGAGGGCGGTCTGCCCGTCGGAACATCCGGTCGTGCCCTCAACATGCTGTCCGGCGGCATCGACAGCCCTGTGGCTGCCTACCGGATGGCAAAGCGCGGTCTGGGGCTTGACCACATTCATTTTGCGTCCCCTCCGTATACTTCCGAGCGTGCAAAACTGAAAGTTAAGGCTCTGGCACAGCTCATCACCCCGTATACCGGCAGCACCAACCTCTTTGTTGTTCCCTACACCAGGCCGCAGGAATACATCCGTGACAACGCCCCCGATGTTCTGTTCACCGTCCTGATGCGCCGCAGCATGATGCGCATTGCGAACATCATCGCCAAAAAACAGGGCTGTGAAGCTCTCGTCACCGGCGAAAGTCTGGCGCAGGTCGCAAGCCAGACGGTCAAGGCTCTGCAATGCACCGACGCCGCACAGGATCTTCCCATCCTGCGTCCCCTCATCGGCATGGACAAGACCGAGATCATCGAGACCTCCCGTCATATCAATACCTTCGAGACGAGCATCCTCCCCTATGAGGACTGCTGCACCATTTTTACCCCGCCGCATCCGAAGATCCGTCCGGAGCTGGAGGAGATCCTCGCAGCCGAGGCGGGAATGCCGGATCTGGCGGCACTGGAAGCCGAAGCCGCTGAAGCTGCCGAGCGCATTCGCATCCGCATCAACGACGATGTAGAATTCGAGGGGTAAGGCCATGACAGCAGAGATCATCAGTGTCGGCACAGAGCTTTTGCTCGGCAACATCCTCAACACCAACGCCCAGTATCTCAGTCGGGAGCTGGCTGCGCTGGGCGTCACCGTCCAGCGGGAAAGCACCATCGGTGATAATCACGGGCGTCTGGCTGATTTCGTCAACGAAGCCAAGAGCCGCTGTGACCTTCTGGTATTCACGGGCGGGCTCGGCCCGACCGCCGACGACCTGACAAAGGAGACGGTCGCCGAGTGCTATGGCGACCACCTGACCTTCGATGAGGAAGAGTGGGGAAAGATCACCAGCTACTTCACCCGCTCCGGTCGCACCATTGCGCCCAACAACCGCAAGCAGGCGATGGTTCCGGTCAATGGGCATAAGATCCCCAACAACCACGGCACCGCCCCCGGCGCATGGTTTGAGCAGGATGGTCATTGTGCCGTCCTGATGCCGGGCGTTCCCTCTGAGATGAAAGCCATGTGGACAGAAACGATTCGTCCCATGCTGTTGGCTCGGCAAAACTGTGTCCTGCATTCGCTTACTCTTCGTATTCTGGGTGGAGAAAGCGACATCGAGTACAAAGTTCGTGCCCTTCTGGAAAACGAAAATCCCACTGCCGCCATCTACTGCAAGGTCGGTGAGTGTGAGATTCGCATCACAGCCCGTGCCGCCACCGACGCCGACGGTGAAAAAATGTGCCGCGAATATGCCAGAAAGTTCTACAATCTGTTAGGCGATGCGGTGTATGATGAGGATGTGGCTGGACTGGAAGAAACGCTGGTACACACTCTCCGCCGTGAAAAGCGTTCCGTTTCCACGGCAGAGAGCTGCACAGGCGGTCTGATCGCACAGCGCATCACCTCGGTTTCCGGTTCAAGCGAAGTCTTTGGGTACGGTTTCGTCACCTACTGGGAGCAGGCAAAATCCAAGCTCATCGGCGTTGAGCCGGACGTGATCGCAAAGTACAATGTCGTTTCCGCCCCCGTTGCGGCACAGATGGTACTGGGCGCAAAGGCGGTCTCCGGTTCGGATATTGCGGTCAGCGTGACAGGCATTGCCGGACCGACAGGCGGTGACTCGCTCCGTCCTGTCGGCACGGTCTATGTCGCTGCTGCGCAGGGCGAGAACGTTTATCTCCGGAAGCTGAAGGTTTCCCGTCCCGACCGTGCGATGGTGCGTGCGCGTGCCGCGCAAGCCGCCTTAGAGCTGGCTCTGCGTCTGGCGCAGGGCAAAGTCCCCTCCGGAGCTCTGACTTTTTCTGCGGCAGAACAGCACGATCGCACCGCACTGGACAAGCTGGACGCAGCCTTTCTGAACGCCTGAGCATTCCGGTATCTGCTTCGCCGATCAGCCACACAATCTGATAAAGGTGTGTGATGTTATGAGCGACGATACCAGGATCGAGACCTGTATGCTCCGACTGTTCGGTGCGGACCCTTCCGCTCTGGCGGAAACGGTCGAGCGGCTTTCCCCTCAGTGGAAGGCTTCTGCCGAGTGGCGTTCCCGTGGGGCTGAGACCCTTCTCGCCCTTCGCGCTGACACGCCAAACGGCTTGAAGCACGCTCTGCGGAGCCTCCGGACAAGCTTTTCTGCTGAATTTTACGGCGAGGGTGATACGACACTTTCCTCAGCCGTTGTGGAGACACTGGAACGCTATGATAAGATTCTGGTCTGCAGCGATCCAGCTGCGGGCGCACTTCTTGAGGCTCGGCTGGAAAATGTGTCGGGTGCGGACAAGGTCTTCGATTTTGGCGCACTGAGTTACGCACACCCACAGACCTTTTCCAGAATCGAAAAGCGTGCCCGTGTCCGACTGCATCTTTCCGCCGATGAAACGCCTGACCCGCTCCGACTCGCTCTGGCACGGGCACAGTCAGCACGGAAGCTCATCGGTGCAGATCTGACCGCAGGCTGTACCAAGCGGGAAAATAACACCATTCTCGTCCTCAGCACCAGAAAAGGCTGCTGGGTGCGGACGATTCGCTCAGACGAGTCCCCCGCTCTCTGGCTGTTGGACATGATCCGCCGTGCGGCAGCAGGGCTTCCTCAGAGTAAAGGAACCGGATTTCTGCCCGCACGCAAGATCAAAAAGCCGGATTTCACCCCAACGGATGCCTCCTCGTCGAAACCACAAAGACATCCCTTGCGTCGGGTGCTTTCCGTCTTGGTTGTGCTCGTTCTGGCGATGTTTGCGGCAGCGTGGTATTGGACAGACGGTCATCTGGTCACTCTGCCCGACCAGCTCCGCACTCTCAGCTTTTTCAGTGCGTCCAGCCTTCCCCACTCGGGCGCAACGATGTTATAGACAAAAAGCAGCAGCCCTGCTGTTCTGGTTCAGATACTTCTGATCCAGTCAGCAGGGCTGTTTTGTTTGATCTCACTTCAAAGCCTTCACAGCGCGAGTGCGCTTTCCCGAGAGCGTTATTCCTCCTCAGTGACCTCGAAATCGAGGGGCTTTCCGCAGGCAGGGCAAGTCGGCTCGCCATCCAGCAGATCGTTCTCCTCGACAACAGAGGTTGCGCCGCAGCTCGGGCAGGTCACTTCATACTGAATGGGGCTGTCGTCTTCCTGCGCGGCTTCGTCGTCCTCTTCGTCCGCCAGAGCGACCTCAAAGGCGACCTTGCAGTCCGGGCAAATAGCTTCGCCTGCGTCCAGATCATCCTCACTGACATAGACCGTGCCGCCGCACGCAGGGCAGGCTACCTCATAGTAAGGCTCGCCCGCGACGTCAGCATTATCGTCCTCGTTGCCTTCCTCGTCATCTGCCGTCTCTTCTTCCTCGTCGGCATCATCATCCTCGTAGAGGTCGGCTTCCAGATCCTCCAGCTCCTCGCTCAGATCATTAATCTGGTCGTAGGCGCGGGTCACGTCCTCGTCAATGCCATCCACAGCGTCAGCCATCTCGCTCAGCAGCTCGCTCATAGCCTTGATGACCTTGCCTTCCTTGGTGGATTCATCAATGCCAAGACCATCGATCAGACCCTTCAGGTATGCAGCTTTTTCTTTCATAGGGAATACCTCCTATCGCAAAACAGCATTCAAACAAAAAAACCGGGCGAACGGTCTCCCGCCTGCCCGGTCTGTCGGTAAAAGATTAGACGCGCTCCATATACTCGCCGGTGCGGGTATCGATGCGGATGTGGTCGCCCTCGTTGATGAACAGGGGGACGCGGATCTCGGCACCGGTCTCGACGGTAGCGGGCTTCAGGGTGTTGGTAGCAGTGTTTCCCTTGACACCCGGCTCAGTCTGGGTGACTTCCAGCTCGATGAAGTTGGGGATCTCAACGCTGAAGACCTTGCCCTTGTAGGACAGCAGCTTGCACAGCTCATTCTCCTTGCAGAACTTGAAGTTATCGGGAACATCGCTTGCGTTGACGGGGATATCGTCATAGGTCTCGTTGTCCATGAAGTGGTACAGATCGCCATCCTCATAGCTGTAGGTAACGTCCTTACGCTCGATGAAAGCCTGAGGGAACTTTGCGGTCGGGTTGTAGCTGGTCTCAACCACAGAGCCGGTGATGACGTTCTTGGTCTTGGTACGGACAAAGGCTGCGCCCTTGCCGGGTTTCACGTGCTGGAACTCAACGACCTGAAGAACCTGGCCGTCCTGCTCAAAGGTCACGCCATTGCGAAACTCGCCTGCAGAAATCATAGGAATTCCTCCATTAGTTGTAATGTCTCAAATGCTTAACGCATATCTCTATTTATTTTACTCAATCCCGTGCGGTTTGGCAAGGGGTTTGTGTAAAAAAGACGTTTGAAATCGAAAAAAGTTTGAAAATCAGCACATTTTCATTGCTGCGGCGTACATCTTTTGCATGGTCCGCGCGTCCTCAGCCTGTGTACCCGCACTCTCGCAGATGATGATCGGCACGCACCCTCGCTCTGCCAGAAGCTCCATCAGCGGTTGAGGCTCCGGACCGAATTGGGTCTCCGCGAACGTCCAGTGCCGCTTCTCGCCGCCTGCCGAAAACTCAATGCGGGAGAAGTGAATATGAAAGCGTTTCGCCCGTCCATCCCCCAACGCTTCCTCCATCCGGTCGAGGATAGCGGCATAATCCGCCTTGGATCGGATGCCGCCCAGCGTCCGTGCATTCAGGTGTCCGAAGTCGATACAGGGAGTGATGCGTTTGTCCGCAGCGCAAAGTGCCAGCACCTCGTCCAGCGTGCCAAGCTGACCGAGCTTTCCCATTGTCTCCGGACAAAGCGTCATATCCCCGTAGCCCGCAGCGTCCAGAACTTCTACCGCTCGCTGCATGGTATCCAACGCTTTCCGGAGAGCGTCCTCTCTACTCTGCTTGCCGCAGCTCCCTGAGTGAAAGATGATACGATTTCCTCCCAGTGCCTTGCAGACCGCCGCGCTTTGCAGCAGATATTGGATGCTGTTCAGACGCTTGTCCTCCTCCATACTGGACATACTGATATAGTAGGGTGCATGGACGCTGAACAGAATATCCCGCTTTGCAGCGTCCTCCGCCATCCTCTGAGCCTTTTCAAGCCCGAGACGAACGCCGTGCCCGCACTGGTACTCAAAGGCATCCAGACCCATTTCCTCCGTGTATCTGGGAATATCAAGGCTGTTCTTGTAGCCCTTAGCCGTGAAGCT
This sequence comes from Bacteroides uniformis, assembly GCA_963615155.1. GTDB lineage: Bacteria > Bacillota > Clostridia > Oscillospirales > Ruminococcaceae > Faecalibacterium. The sequence continues at coordinate 10,457 of CAVEGP010000001.1, forward strand.
GTCGCTCGTACCCGCCGTACCGAACCGGATGCGTCCAGGATTGTTCTGGCTCACAGGGTCTTTCCCCCTTTGTCGTAATATTCCTGCCAGTGTTTTTTCTCCCACTTGCGTTTGAGAATGACCTGCGCGCCAAGATCCGGTCCGCGCGGAACGACGACCAGACCCGGGATGCCATACAGTGCCGCCGCCATCCGGTCGGCATAGAGCTGGTCGCCGACCATTGCCAACTGGTGATGCTTCACCCCCAGACGGTGTTGCGCGACCATCAGCGCGAAGGGAAGCGGCTTGGCTGAGCGGCAGATACAAGCCATACCCAGCTTTTTGGCAAAGGGGCGGACACGCTTTGCCGAACCGTTGGAAACGATGGTCATCCGGATACCGGAAGCCTTCATCGTTTCCAGCCAGTGCGCCACCTCCTCCGGAAGCTCCTGACTGCGGTCAGCCGTCAGGGTGTTGTCGATATCCAGCACAAGACCGCGGATGCCTTTTTCCGCCAGAAACTCCGGCGTAATGTGGGTAACGTCCATGAAAACATATTCAGGGGTAACAAGCATAGTCCTTCCTCGTCTAAACAGCTTCTTCTGACAACCTCTCCGTCAATGCTTCGCATTGCCACCTCTCCTGATAGGAGAGGCCTTGGCAGTCGATTTTAGCTTCATCTGTTTGCCAAAGGCTCCCCTATCAGAGGAGCTGTCGAACGACAGTGAGACTGAGAGGTTTATAAAATGAAAATAGGAGAGCCTGCAAAACAGACTCTCCTACATCGGCGTTAGCAACGCGAATAATCGAAAGCAACTAGCGACGTCAATTACTTGAACTTGCGCTTGCGGGCTGCTTCGGACTTCTTCTTGCGCTTGACAGACGGCTTTTCGTAAGCCTCGCGCTTACGAACCTCTGCGAGCACACCGCTGCGAGCAGTGCTACGCTTGAAGCGACGCAGTGCGCTCTCCAGCGACTCGCCCTCTTTAACACGAATTTCCGACATCTTATTCCCTCCCTTGGACCGTGAGGCAGGAATTTCGTTGTTACATGGTAACTAACAGTAGACAGTATAACGCATTTTCTCTCGTTCGTCAACCTTTTTAGGAAAGTTTTTTCACAAAAACTTTTTAGCCTTTCACAGCCAGATTGACGAGACGACCCTTGACGTAAATTTCCTTTACGATGGTCTTGCCCGCCAGAGCCTCCGCCACAGCAGGGTCTGCCTTTGCCGTTGCGATCGCATCCCCAGAGGTGATGTCTGCGGCGACCTTGAGACGAGCCTTGACCTTGCCGTTGACCTGCACGGCGATCTCCACCGTAGCCTCAACGCACTTGGATTCCTCGTACTCCGGCCACGGATAATACGCCAACTGCTCCTCGTGGGTGTGCCCCAGCTTCTCCCACAGCTCTTCGGTCATGTGGGGTGCGAATGGGTTCAGAAGCTGAATGACCGTTTCAAACTCTGCCTTGGTCACACCACCGTTGTCATACAGAGCGTTGACGAGCGTCATCATCTGCGCAATGGCGGTATTCATCTTCAGCGTCTCGATGTCTGCACTGACCTTCTTGATGGTCTGGTGCATCAGCGTCTCGATCTGCGGACGATAGCCTTCGCCCTCGACCAGCTTATCGGACAGTGCCCAGACGCGGTCGAGGAAGCGGTTGCAACCCGCGATGGCAGAAGTCTGCCAGGGTGCAGCCTGCTCGAAGTCGCCCATGAACATCTCGTACAGGCGCATGGTATCCGCGCCGTACTGATCGACGACCTCATCCGGATTGACGACATTTCCCAGAGACTTGGACATCTTGACGATAGGATGGCGAGCCATCTCACCATACTTCTCTTCCAGAGCCTTCTCCGCCGCCTTCTGGCTGCCGTACTCCTTCAGCAGCTTCTCCTGCTCGTCTGCGGGCAGGTTGACAAAGCTGTGCGGGTTCAGACCAAGGATCATGCCGTGTGCGGTACGCTTCTGATAGGGTTCCGGAGAGGGCACTGCGCCGATATCATACAGGAACTTATGCCAGAAGCGGCTGTACAGCAGATGCAGGGTGGTGTGCTCCATGCCGCCGTTGTACCAGTCAACCGGAGACCAGTATTCCAGAGCCTCCTTGGAAGCGATGGCGTCCTTGCAGTGAGGATCCATGTAGCGCAGGAAGTACCAGGAGGACCCCGCCCACTGGGGCATCGTGTCCGTCTCACGGGCAGCAGGACCGCCGCAGCAGGGGCAGGTCGTCTTGACCCAGTCGGTGTGACGAGCCAGCGGAGACTCTCCATCCGGACCCGGCTCAAAGTCAGTGATATCCGGCAATGTCAGCGGCAGACTGCTCTCGGGCAGCGGCTGCCAGCCGCACTTCTCGCACTTGACCATCGGGATCGGCTCACCCCAGTAACGCTGACGGCTGAACACCCAGTCACGGAGCTTGTAGTTGACCTTATCCTTGCCCTTGCCGTTCGCTTCCAGCCACTCGATCATCTTTGCCTTTGCGTCGGTGACGGACAGACCGTTCAGGAAGCCGGAATTCACCAGCGTGCCGGTGGCAACATCGGTGAAAGCAGCCTCATCGAGGTTGGACGGGGTGTTGCCCTTGACGACCTCGATGATGGGCAGATCGAATTTCTTCGCAAACTCCCAGTCACGGGTATCATGTGCCGGAACTGCCATGATCGCGCCCGTGCCGTAGGTAGACAGAACGTAATCCGAGATGAAGATGGGGATCTCGGTCTCGTTGACCGGATTGATGCCCATAACGCCTTCCAGCTTGACGCCGGTCTTTTCCTTATTCAGCTCACTGCGCTCGAAGTCACTCTTGCGCGCGGCCTCCGCCTGGTAAGTCTTGACCGCGTCAACATTCTTGATAATGCCCTTTTCCAGCCACTCCTTGACGATGGCATGCTCCGGAGAGACGACCATGTAGGTCGCGCCGAACAGTGTATCGCAGCGGGTGGTGTAAACGGTCAGGGTGTCGCCCGCCGTCGTGCCGAAGTTGACCTCCGCGCCATGGCTGCGACCGATCCAGTTCTTCTGCTGGGTTGCAACACGGTCGATATAATCCAGACCGTCCAGACCGTCGATCAGCTTGTCCGCATACTCGGTGATCTTCAGCATCCACTGGCTCTTGACACGGTGAACGACCTCGCTGCCACAGCGTTCGCAGACGCCGTTGACAACTTCCTCGTTTGCCAGAACGCACTTGCAGCTCGTGCACCAGTTGACGTTCATTTCCTTTTTGTAAGCCAGACCGTGCTTGTACAACTGAAGGAAGATCCACTGCGTCCACTTGTAATACTCGGGATCAGTGGTGTTGATCTCTCGATCCCAGTCGAACGAAAAGCCCAGAGCCTTGAGCTGGCTGCGGAAGCGATCAACATTCTTCTTCGTAACGACCGCCGGATGGATGTGGTTCTTCATGGCGAAGTTCTCAGTCGGCAGACCGAACGCGTCCCAACCCATCGGGTACAGGACATTGTAGCCGTTTTTACGACGCTTGCGGCTCACGACATCCAGTGCGGTGTAGCTGCGCGGATGACCGACATGCAGACCTGCGCCCGACGGATACGGAAACTCGACAAGCGCGTAGAACTTGGGTTTCGAGTGGTCGATCTCGACATGGAAGGTCTTTTCGTCCTCCCACACCTTCTGCCACTTGGCTTCAACAGCCTTGTAATCATACTTCATGGTTCTAAAATCAGCTCCAAACTATCCAATCTAAATATAAAATAATATCCTTAGATACTACTATCCGGCGTCAGATACTCCGAGATATCAACAGGCTCACCGTCCGCCCACAGATGCTCCAGATCATAATAGGTGCGGGTATTGGGAACAAAGACGTGGACGATGACATTCGAGTAATCCAGCAGCACCCAGTTCTTCGAGTCAAAGCCTTCGGTGCTGTAGGGTGTGATGCCCTTCTGCGAAAGCTCAAAGTCCACCTCGTCGGCCAGCGCAGCCACCTGCGTGGTGGACGTGCCGGAAGCAATGACGAAATAATCGGTAAGAACAGTCAGGCTGTCTACCTTCAGCACCCGGACGTCCTGCGCCTTCTTTTTGTCGAGGATCTTTGCGATTTCGATCGCAAGGGTCTTGCTGTCTTTCAAGTTTTCCATGTGATTCTCCTATCTGTTATTGTCCTGCTCCGGTGGTCTGACCGTCGGTCGTGGTCGCGCCCTGAACATCGGTGTCGCCACTGAGGATGGCGTCATCCGATTCCTTGTCGAGCTGACCGACGAACTGGACGTTTGCGTTCGTAGACGCTGTGCCATGCGGCCACTTATCGGTCACAAGGTTCATCTCCGACGCACTCACCGGACCGGTATAATTGCGGAAATAGGTGTTGAGCAGCTCCGCGATCGAGCCTGCGTCGGGTACGACGCAGGAGTAGCCGTCAAAGCTGTCGCTCGAGCCGATGTTCGGTACCCCCATGAAGATCGGCGTCTGTGCCAGCATGATGTTCGCGCTGTCGATGCGGGTGAACGAAACGAGCATCTTGGCGATGGTCGTCAGATCCATATCCGTCTTGATATAGTTGTTGAACACCAGCGGAAGCTGATTCAGCACATCGGTGATGCCCATCGAACGGACACGCTTGAACAAGCCCGCATAGAAATATCGTTGCATATTCAGACGGTCGATATCCGAGTTGGAGTACCCCTCACCATGACGGCAGCGGACAAAGAATTCTGCCGACGCGCCGTCAAGATTGCGGTAGCCCTGCTTCAGCGCGCTACCCGCAAAGGACATGTCGTGCGGGATATAGACCTCGATGCCGCCGAAATTATCCACCATCTCGACCAATGCCTGCATATCAATGGAGACATAGTAGTCGATCGGCAGCTTGTACTGGTCATAAATGACTTCCGCAAGGGCGGCGATGCTGCCGCCGTTAGACAGTGCCACCGAGTTGATCTGATAGTTGGTCGCCGTATAGGTCTTGCCGTTCGAGAGGGTGACTTTCTTTCCCGAAGTCGTAACGAGGGTATTGCGTGGAATCTGGAGCATCCGAAGCGCACCGCCCTTGATGTCAAACTGGCAGTATAGGATCATATCCGTCATGCCGTCGTTGGCAGTGGGATCGTTGGAGTAGTCACGCCCCTCCTCATAGTCGATGCCGCAGACCAGAATGTTGACGACATCTCCCTTGTATTCCTCAAGGGTCTGGATCTCCTCCGCGATCTCCTCCACTTCCGAGTCCGGACGGAGACTTTCCTCCACCTTGTTCACCATGCTCACGCCGTAGACCACAACCCCCGAAATGACTGCGATAACAGCCAGCGTGATCGCCATGGGAAGCCAGAGCGGAGCTTTCTTCTTTTTCTTCTTGCCTCGGCGGCGTTTTTCGTTTGCGGGCAGTGCCGCATGCGCGGCGGCATGGCGCGGCGGTTTATTTCCGCCGTTTCCGCCGCCCGAAACAGGGTGCGGTTCGTCAGAACGCTTCTGATAATTCTGATAAGGCGAGACCGAGCCGCCCAAGGACTGTTCCTGAAGCTCTTTGGTCTGTGGCTTTGGCATCGGCTGCGGCGCAGGACGCTGCTCGGTCGGACGGTTCAGAGAGCGGTCTGTGTTGATACGACGTGGTGCTTGACTCATTCGTTCCTATTCCTTCCAGATTTACTGCGGAAAAACCGCGCTATATCCTATAGTATAACATTCTTCCCCATAATCCGCAATCCGTTTTCTTTTGGGAAAGGGCTGTCACGTCTCATTGCCGCGGGCATTCACCTGCTGCAGAATATCTTCATATGCCGCCTTGGACATCGGGTCGAGCGGCTTGCCCTGCGAGAGCACAAAATCGTTGGTCTGCTTCAGTGCGGCCAGCATTGCGGCGTCGAGGTCTTTCAGTTCCAGCTTGCGCAGTTTGTTGACGCCTTGCCAATCCCGTTCTTTGCTGGTCATGTCAGCCAGATAAACGATCTTATCCAGCTTGCTCATACCCGACTTGCCCGCGGTGTGGCAGGCGATGGCGGAAAGTACGGCCTCATCCGTCACGCCCCACTCGGTGCGTGCCAGAATTGCGGCACAGACGCCGTGCCAGACCGGAGACGGGCGGCTCTCCCCGCCATCGGCATACTGGGGATACTTTGCCATCAGCTCTTTCATCTCGTCCTTGGAGATCTCCTTTGCCGAATCGTGGAGCAGAGCAGCCAGAGCTGCCTTTTCCTCGTTGACGTCATACCGCTTTGCCAGCTTGACTGCCATCTTTTTGACGTTGAGGGTGTGCTGATACCGTTTATCGCTCAGCCGACTCCGCACAAGCTCTTTTGCCTCTTTCAACTTCATTCTTTTCCTCGTCTCCTTGGTTTCGGTAAAGTCCTTCCCGCGCAATGATGCGGCGGACGCTCTCCGGAAGCTCCTGTGCACAATCCTCGCCTGCCGCAAGACGCTGCCGCAGACTGCTGCTTGCCATCGGCAGAGCTTCTACCGGAGCGAAGAGGATCTGTCCGCCCTCGGGGTCGAGCTGCTTTGCCTTGGCGTGAAGTGCCGGGTCGTCTCCGATGTTCCGGCTGACGACCACGAGGCGCGACAATCTCAGAATGTCCGCCCAGCGGTACCATTCATCAAAGGTCATCAGCATATCGCTGCCGACTGCCAGATACAACTGCGCTTTCGGGAAGCGTCCTGCCAGCATTTCCAGCGTAACGACCGTGTAGTTCCGCCGCCCTGCGGCAGCCTGTTCCACTTCCCAGCTGCTGATCTCCAGCTCCGGCATCGCGTTTTCCTCTGCCAGTACCTCGAAACAGCGGCACATCTCGACCCGAAGCGTCCCCGACGTCACAGCCGCGTGCTTGTGGGGCGGAACGCCCGCCGGCATGACGATCACCCTGTCCGGCACGACCCGCCGGACAGCCGCCCGCAGATTGTTCAGATGCCCGTTGTGGGGCGGGTCGAACGTACCGCCGTACAATAAGATCTTCATTTCAGCAGGTCAGCATACGCACTGTCTTTTTTCTTCTGGAGATAGAGGACGAATTTCGAGCCGATGACCTGCACGCAGTCCGCGCCGGTGGCTTCTGCCAGCAGGATCGACGCTTCACGGGCATTGTACACGCTGTTGTCCAGAACCTTGACCTTGATCAGCTCGCGGGCTTCGAGACAGTCCTTCACGCCCTGGATCATAGTCTCGTCGATCTCACCCTTGCCCACCTGAAAAACGGGGTCCATGGTGTTTGCCTTGCCGCGCAGGATCGCGCGCTGTTTGCTCGTCAGCATAATTGTTCTCCTAACTTAACTTGTTCTACTATGTTTACTTGCTCTTGTCCAACCTCTCCGTCAATGCTTGCGCATTGCCACCTCTCCTTGTAGGAGAAGCTTTTTCGCTCTGCCAAAGGCTCCTCTGATAGGGGAGCTGTCGAGCGGATGCGAGACTGAGAGGTTAATGTTTCTTCAAAAACTCCGGCAGTTCCTTTTCCAGCTCTGCCAGAGCATTTCCACGGTGACTGATGGCGTCCTTTTCATCGGGCGTCATTTGCGCATAGCTGCGTTCCTCGGTGTTGGGACGTTTTTCATGCCTGCCAACACCGCAATCCCTCGGGATAAAGAGCGGGTCATAGCCGAAGCCGTAGTCACCGTTCAGACGCTCGAACGCAACCTTGCCCGGGCACTCGCCCATACAGGTCAGGCTTTTGCCATCCGGCAGAACAAAGCAGATCGCCGAAACGAATTTCGCGCTCCGCTTGTCCGACGGAACATCTTTCATAGCATCCAGAAGCTTGTCGTTGTTGGCTTCATCATCCCCGTGATGTCCGCAGTAGCGGGCACTGTACACACCGGGCGCACCGTCCAACGCATCAACACACAAGCCGGAATCATCCGCGATGGTCGGCAGCCCGCTCTCTTTGCAGATGGTCTCCGCCTTGATTTTTGCGTTTTCCGCAAAGGTCGTGCCGGTCTCATCCGGTTCTGTCGTGATGCCCAGCTCTTTCTGGCTCACGACCTCGTGACCCTGCGCTTCCAAAATGCGGCGTAGCTCCCTGAGCTTGCCCGCATTGCCGGTAGCCGCACATATTTTCATGCGATCCTATCCCCTTTCCAATTTGCTCAAGCATTCTCGCTTTTATCAAACGAAATCTCTTTGCCAATAGCTTTGACTGAGAGGGCTTCTCAGTGCTTCCAGTTCGTGCGGGGGATCAGTTCTTCCACAAAGCCCTCCGGCGTAAAGGGGATCAGATCATCAATCCCCTCGCCTACGCCGATAAAGCGGACCGGCAGTCCCAGACGCTGTTTGACCGCCACAACGCAGCCGCCCTTTGCCGTGCCGTCCAGCTTTGTCAGGATGATGCCCGTTGCATTCGCCGCCTTGCAGAATTCCTTTGCCTGACTGATGGCGTTCTGTCCGGTGATCGCGTCCAATACCAGAAGCGTTTCCAAGCTCGCTTCCGGAGAAGCCTTCTTGACGCTACGGCTGATCTTGGACAGCTCATTCATCAGATTCGCCTTGTTGTGTAGACGACCTGCGGTGTCCGCAATGACCATATCATAGCCTCGTGCCGTCGCCGACTTGACGGTATCGAAGATGACCGCCGCCGGATCCGCGCCCTCGCCTGCCTTGACGAGCGGAACGCCCGCACGACCCGCCCAGATCTCCAACTGCTCGCTGGCTGCCGCACGGAAGGTATCACCTGCCGCCAGCATGACTTTCCGCCCCTGACGGGTGTAGTAGTCTGCCAGCTTCGCGATGCTGGTGGTCTTGCCGACACCGTTGACTCCGATCACAAGAATGACCGCCGGATGCCCCTCCAGATTCATCTCGGCATCCGGGCGCATCTCGTCCGCGATGATGTCACGAAGAGCGTCCGCTGCCTGCTCACCCGTTTTCAGTCCCTTTTCGTTCACACGGTCACGGAGAGCGTCCACCAGCCGGATGGCAACCTCGCCGCCAACATCGGCAAGGATGAGCTGCTCTTCCAGACTGTCATACAAGTCGTCATCGATCTTGCTGCCCGTCAGTGTGTTCAGGATGTTGCCCCAGAAGCCCGTGCGGGTCTTTTCCAGACCATCCTTCATCTTGTCTTTTTCTTTTTTGCCAAATCCAAAGAGTCCCATTGTGGCCTCCCTTTTGCTTTTTTCGTAATTTGCTCTTATCCAACCTCTCCGTCAATGCTTACGCATTGCCCCCTCTCCTTGTAGGAGAGGCTTTTCCTCTTTGCCAAAGGCTCTCCTATCAGGAGAGCTGTCGAGCGACTGCGAGACTGAGAGGTTTTTCCATATTTCATTATACCTACGAAACCAGTGTTGCGTCAACCTGTTCGAGGTCAAGTTTCAGCAGCCTGGACACACCATCCTCCTGCATGGTGACGCCATACAGGATATTGGCAGCCTCCATCGTGCCTCTGCGGTGGGTAATGACAATAAACTGGGTCTTATCGCTCACCCGACGGAGGTACTGCGCAAATCGACCGACATTGGAGTCATCCAGCGCAGCCTCGATCTCATCCAGGATACAGAACGGCGCAGGATTGACCGCCAGAATCGCAAAATAAATGCTGATCGCTACCAATGCCTGCTCACCGCCCGAAAGAGCTTCCAGATTCTTGATGACCTTTCCCGGCGGCGCGACTCGGATCCCGATGCCGCAGCTCAGAACCTCCGTTTCATCCTCCAGCACAAGGCTGGCTTCGCCGCCGCCGAACAGCTCACGGAATACCCTGCCAAAGTTTTCGTTGATGGCACGGAAGCTATCTGAGAAGATCTCCCGCATCTGGCGGCTCAGTCCGGCGATCATGCGGGTCAACTCATTCCTGCTCTCCTCAACGTCTGTGACCTGCGTCTGCAGATCATCATAACGCACCCTGACTTCCCTGTACTCCTCGATCGCTCCCACATTGACATTTCCGAGAACACGGATCTTATTCCGCAGGTCAGCCACCTGTGCCCGAAGCGCAGGCAGGCTTTCAAAGTCCACGCTGGCGTCCTCCGCCTGACTGACGGTCATCTGATACTCATCCCAGAGCTTTGCCGTCATCTGGTCGTATTCCGCCTCTGCCGCCGCTTTCCGTTCGGACAGACGCGCCATCTCTCGGCTCATCTCCTCACGACCATCGGCGGCAGTGCGTGACTTCGCCAGTGTTTCCGTTTCCATCTGCTGATAATGCAGACGCTTTTCGGTCGCTGCCTTGATCTCCTCTTCCTTCTGGCGGATCTTTCCCGCGCTGTCAGTCTTTGCTTCCTGAATCGCGGTGATCTCCGCACGGCAGGCGTCGCTTCGTTCCGCAAGCGCAGAGATGCTTTCTTCCAGAGCTTCCCTCCGGCTTCGGGCATCTCTTGCCCGCTGTTCCAGCGCTTCGATCTGCGCCTGTGCCAGCTCCGCATCCTTCTGACGTGTCAACTGCTCCAGGCGTTTCGCGCTCAGCTGATCGGACAATTCCTTCTGCTGTGCCAGAAAGGTGTCTCCACCTTCCGCCAGACGGTCGATCTCCTGTGTACGCTGCTCGATCTCCGCCGTCAGCTCAGCTTCTTTCTTTTCCGCCTGCGCCGCTTTTTCACGGCTTGCTTCCATCTGGGCGTGCAGAGCTTCCAGTTCTGCCATACGGGCGTTCCGGACGGCTTCAGTCTGTTCCAGTGCCGCTTCCAGACGCTTCCGTTCCGCTTCGGCACGAACACGGTCATTTGCGGCTGTAATCTGCTCACTATTGGTCGCAGTCAGCTCTGCCGAAAGCGCATCCACCTGCTCCTTGCACTGGTCGGTCTTTTCCTGCGCAGCGATACAGTCCTTCTGAAGCTTTGCCGCTTTGATGCGAAGCTCCTCCATCTCCTGCTTTCGGGTGAAAAGCCCCGCCGAACGTTGGACGCTGCCGCCTGTGAAGCTGCCGCCCGCATTGATGACCTGCCCGTCGAGGGTGACGACCTTATTGTGATAGCCCAGCTCCCGAGCGACGTGAGACGCTTCGTTGATCTCATCGACGATGACGATCCGTCCCAGCAGATTTAAGACGATGTTCTCATAGCGTTTGTCCGCTTTGACAAGGCTGGATGCGAGACGTGCCGAGCCGGAAAGCCGTCCTCGGAACACAGCCGGCTGAACCGTGTCCAGCGGAAGAAAGGTCGCACGACCCGCCTTCTCACTTTTCAGCAGAGAGATGGCGGCTTTGGCGGCGGCTTCGTTTTCCACAACGATATTCTGAAGCGCACCGCCCAACGCGGTCTCGATGGCGGTTTCCATGCCCTGCCCGACTGTCAGGAGCGTGGACACCGGACCGATCACGCCCCTCAGGCGGTGTGCCGACGCCGCCCGCATGACCGTCTTGACCGAATTCTGGTAGCCGTCCATATTCTTTTCCAGCTCTTTCAGAACCGACAGTCTCTGCCGTGCGGCGTCCAGCTCCCGCCCAAGCTTCTGCTCCGTCTCGTCCGCTTCATCAAGGGCAGCACGGCGGCGGCTGAGCTTGAGTTCCAGACCCGAACGGATGTTTTCCAGCTGCTTTTCGTTATCAGTCAGCGTCTTCTGATATCTGACCGTATCCGCAAGGTCGCTCTTTGTCTCGTCATACTGGGCGTTCAGGTCGGTCATGATCTGCTCCAGTTCGGGCAGACGCTCCTGTGCCGACTGTCCGGCGGCTTCGGCAGAAGCCCTCGCCACCTGCGTCTCGGTATGTTGCGCATTCAACGCAGCTACCTCTTTGCGCAGGACATCCTGACGCGCACCACTGGCGTTGTTCTCGCTCGTCATCCGGACAAGCTCCTCGCTCAACGACGCGATTTCCTCAGCCAACTGACGACCCGCCTGCTCCATCGACTTTGCCACAGACCGATGCCGTTCCAGCGCGGCGGCAGCTTCGGTGCTGTCCTGTTCGCCTGCGGCAATTTCGTCCCGCAGGCTTGCCGTGCTTTCCTCATTGCGCCGGATGTCGTTTTCGAGGACGGCGATCCGGCTCTCACTGCCGCTGATCTGTTCGGTGATGCTGCGGATATCCCCATTCAGGCGTTCGACGGCAACCGTCAGTCTCTGCGCCTGCATCCGGATTTCCTCAGCCTCCTCTTCCGCGTTTCTGGTCTGTCGGTCAAAGCGTTCATAAGCCGCCTGTGCCGTCTCATAATCCCGTACCTGCTGCCGAACGGATTCCCGCGCGCGGTGTACGCCGTCTGTCCAGAGGGTGATCTCCAGCGTCCTGCGCTGACCGCTCAGGATCAGAAACTTCTGTGCCTTTTCGCTTTCCTGACGCAGTGGTCCGACCCGGCTTTCCAACTCCCCGAGGATGTCCCGCAGACGCTCGAGATTCTCCGATGCCGCCAGCAGCCGCCGTTCCGCTTCATTCTTACGGTAGCGGTACTTTGCGATGCCGCAGGCTTCCTCAAAGATCTCACGCCGTTCGCTGCTTTTGGCTGCAACGATCTCTGAGATGCGACCCTGTCCAATGACCGAATAGCCGTCTCTGCCGATGCCCGTATCCAGCAGCAGCTCATAGATATCCTTCAGTCGGCAGACCTGACCGTTGATGCTGTATTCACTCTCACCGGAGCGGTAATACTTCCGGCCAATGACCGCCTCGTCCGCGTCCAGATCGAGCGTATGCCCGCTGTTGTCCAGCGTCAGGCGCACCATCGCAAAGCCCATCGCTCCCCGTCGGCGTGTGCCGCCGAAGATCACGTCCTCCATCTTGCCTGCCGCGCGGAGCTGTCGGGTGCTCGTTTCTCCCAGCACCCAGCGCACCGCATCCGACAGGTTCGATTTGCCCGAGCCGTTCGGTCCGACAACGGCAGTCACGCCCTCATCGAAACGGATCCTGACTTTATCCGGAAAGCTCTTGAACCCATGGATCTCCAGTTCCTTCAAAACCATCGGCTTACTTTTCCTTGATCACACCCAGCAGCTTCAAAGCCTCACGCGCCGCATGCTGCTCCGCCAGCTTCTTGCTCCTGCCCTCGCCCCGTGCGACCTTGTCCGAGTTGAACCGGACCGCTACGACAAAATGCTTGTCGTGATCCGGACCGGATTCTTTCTCGACCACGTAGCTCAGTTTTTCCTCAGGGTTCTGCTGTACGATCTCCTGCAGGCGGGTCTTGTAATCCGCCTCGGCGTGCTTGCCCTCGGTGATGAAGGGCAGGATAAAATTCCGCGCGACCTCCATGCCTCCGTCCAGATAGAGGGCGGCAATGACCGCCTCGAACGCATCCGAGACGACGCTGGGACGGCTGCGCCCGCCGCAGCGTTCTTCTCCACGACCGAGACGCAGATACTCGCCCAGATTGATCTCCTGCGCGAACTGAAAGAGCGCGCCCTCGCTGACAAGGCTTGCGCGGGTGCGGGTCAGATCGCCCTCCGGACGATCCGCATAAGCATGGAAGAGATAATCCGCCGAGACGATCTGAAGCACACTGTCGCCGAGGAATTCCAGACGCTCGTTGTGCTTGACCGGAACTTTGCTCTCATTGGCATAGCTGGTATGGGTCAGAGCTGTCTGGAGCAGCTCCGGATTCTTGAACTTATACCCAATAATGGTTTCCAGTTGATGACTCATTGTCTTGCTCCCCTTTTGAAAGGTTTACTCCGCGGACACTGCATTCAGCTCGTCCAGGGCTGTCTGCATCGTACCGCACAGGTCGTTTTCAACACAAACTTTTGCCTGACGGATGGCATTCTTGATCCCCTTCGCCTTGGACGAGCCATGCGCCTTAATGACCGGCTGCCTTGCGCCGAGGAAGGGCGCGCCGCCGTATTCCTCGCTGTCCATCTGGTGCTTGAGGTCGGACACTCCGCTCTTGAGCAGAAGATACGCCAGCTTTCCGCCAAGATTTTTCAGGAACATCTCTTTCAGCATGCCCAGCAGCATCTTTGCCACGCCCTCGGTCAGCTTCAGGATCACATTGCCCGTAAAGCCGTCGCAGACCACTACATCGACCTCGCCGTTCGGCACGTCGCGCGGCTCGATATTGCCCACGAACCGGATGCCAGGCGTGCTCTTGAGAAGCTGGTGCGCTTCCTTGAGCATCGGCGTGCCCTTGGATTCCTCTGCGCCGTTGTTCGCCAGTGCGACCGACGGCGAGGTGCGCCCCTCGACCTTGTTGATATAACAGCTTCCCATAACGGCAAAGGCAGCCAGCATCTCAGGACGGCACTCGACATTCGCGCCGCAGTCCAACAGCAGGTAGGCTTTCTTTTTGGCTGGGATCATGGTCGCCAGAGCCGGACGCTTGATGCCCCGCAGTGTACGGACAATGAGACTTGCGCCCACATGAAGCGCACCCGTCGAGCCTGCCGAAACAAAAGCATCGCCCTTGCCCTCCCGGAGCAGGTTCAGACCCACCACGATGGAGGAATCCTTCTTGGCACGAATGGCACGGGCAGGCTCGTCACACATCTCAATAACCTCGGTGCAGTTCACCAGCTCGATGCCGTCCAGCGGGATGTTATGCTCTTCCGCCGTCCTGCGCACCAGTGCTTCATCGCCCACGCCGATCAACTGCACACCGTATTCTTTGACTGCTGCCGCCGCACCTTCCAGCACCGCCAGAGGTGCATTGTCGCCGCCCATCATATCCACGATAATCTTCATAGCGCAGTCTCCTTTTTACAGTTCATTTTCGTCCAGCCATTGCTGAAAGCTGGACACGGCACGTTCCGCCACAGCCATGTAGCGGAGCCGCTTGTCACGCGGGCGGCTCTCGGCAGGCAGCGGAGGCAGGATGCCCATATTCGCACCCATCGGCTGGAAATGCTTGTTCTCTGTTGTCAGATACTGGATCAGCGCACCGCACATCGTATCGTTCGGCGGCGGCGAAAGCTGCTTTCCGGTCAGGCGGGCATAAATGTTTCGTGCCGCCAGCAGACCGCAGGCCGCGCTTTCCATATAGCCCTCAAACCCTGTGATCTGTCCGGCGAAGAACACGTTCGGGTGCTCGTTCAGGTACAGCCCGGCGTTCAGCACACGGGGCGCGTCGAGGAAGGTGTTCCGATGCATCACGCCGTACCGGACAAACTCGGCGTTTTCCAGACCCGGAATCATGGAAAAGACCCGCTTCTGCTCTCCCCATTTGAGGTTCGTCTGAAAGCCGACGATGTTGTACAGTGTCCGTTCCTTGTTCTCGGCACGGAGCTGGACGTTTGCCCACGGGCGGTGTCCGGTATGCGGATCGACCAGACCCACCGGACGAAGCGGACCGAACCGCATGGTATCCGCACCGCGCGCCGCCATGATCTCAATAGGCATACAGCCCTCATAGACGGTCACGGTATCGGCTTTTTTGCCGTGTGCGTCCGGGTCGGGCTGAGCAGATTGTTCTGCGCCTTTGTCGAACTCATGGAGCGGCGCACGCTCTGCCGAAGCAAGAGCCGCATGGAACGTCTCATACTCCGCCTTATTGAAGGGACAGTTCAGATAATCCGCCTCGCCCCGATCGTAACGGGAAGCCGCAAATACACGGTCATAGTCGAGACTTTCCGCCGTGACGATGGGAGCGACAGCATCATAGAAATGCAGACGCTCATCACCGGTCAGCTGGCCGATCTCATCCGCCAGTTTGCCGTCAGTCAAAGGGCCGGTTGCGACCAAAACGGGTACGCTCTCGTCGATCTGTTCCACCCTCTCCCGATGGATCGTGATATTTTCACATTCCTCCACCATTCGGGTCACTTCAGCACTGAAAGCGTCCCGATCGACCGCCAGCGCACCGCCTGCGGCAACCCGAGCGGTTTCGGCGGCGTTGAGAAGCCGACTTCCCATCCGGCGCATTTCCTCTTTCAGAAGACCGGACGCCGAGTCCAGACGCTCCGCCTTCAGGCTGTTGGAGCAGATCAGCTCTGCAAAGCCCTCGCTCTTGTGGGCTGGGGAAAAGTGGGTCGGCTTCTGCTCATACAGATCGACCCTGACGCCCTTTCCCGCCAGCCAGAGCGCAGCCTCACAGCCCGCCAGACCTGCGCCTAAAATCGTAACATGATAGCTCATATGTCTTATCCTTTAGAATCCTTGCCCTCTCAGTCCTTCTTCGGCACGGGCATCTCAAAACCACAGCCCTCTTTCGCGCAATACAGCTTTGAGCCCTTGCGGAAGAGGGTCGAGCCGCACTTCTCGCACTTGGTCGCCACCGGAGTGTCCCAGATCATGAAATCACAATCTGGATACCGCTCACAGCCATAGTAAATGCGCCCCTTCGCGCTTTTGCGCTCAAGCATACGCCCCTTGCCGCACTTGGGGCAGATGCCGCCGGTGTCCTTGACCAGACGCTTCGTGCCATGGCACTCCGGAAAGCCCGAGCAGGCGAGGAACTTGCCATATTTTCCGACTTTGATGACCATCGGACGACCGCAGAGGTCGCAGATCTCGCTGGACGGCTCATCCGGTACCTTGACCTTCTTGCCCTCCATGTTCTTCTCTGCCTGCTCCAGACTGGCGGCAAAGCCCTTGTAGAAGTCATCGACTGTCTTATGCCAGTCCGCTTTTCCACTTTCGACCTTATCGAGGTTCTTTTCCATCTCAGCGGAGAAATCCACATCAACGATGTGTGGGAACTGTTCCAGCATCAGACCATCCACAGCACGACCCAGCAGAGTGGGCTTCAACTTCTTCTGTTCCCGCTCGACGTAGCCACGGTCAATGATAGTCGTAATGATAGGCGCATAGGTGGACGGACGACCAATGCCGTTCTCCTCCAGTGCCTTGATCAGCGTCGCTTCGGTGTAGCGTGCAGGAGGCTGCGTGAACTTCTGCTCGCTCTTCAGCTCCTTCAGCTTGAGCACCTGACCCTGCTCCAGCGGCGGCAGACTGGTCTCTTTCTTTTCCTTTTCGTCCGTGGCTTCCTCGTACAGAGCGGTAAAGCCGTCGAAGGTCACGGTATAGCCGCTGGACTTGAAGCGGTAATCACCCGCATAGATTGTAACGGACACCGTATCCTGCTGGCAGTCCGCCATCTGGCTCGCCATGAAACGGCTCCAGATCATTCGGTAGAGCTTGGCGGTATCGCCGCTGATGCTCTTATCAACCTCATCTGGCGTCAGGGACGGGACAGAAGGACGGATCGCTTCATGCGCGTCCTGCGCGGCGGTCGCGCTTCTGGTCTTCCAGACGCGCTTATAAGGACAGATATACTGCTTGCCATAAGCACCCGCGATATACTCCTTTGCGGCAGCGACCGCCTCATCGGAAATCCGGAGGCTATCAGTACGCATGTAGGTGATCAGACCCATCATGCCGTGTCCAGCGATATCTACACCTTCATACAGGGTCTGCGCCGCACGCATGGTACGGGTGGCTGTGAAGCCGAGACGGCGGGAAGCCTCCTGCTGCAGGGTACTGGTGATGAATGCCGGCGTAGGCTGCTTGGCGCGCTTGCCCTTTTTCAGCTCGCCAACGGTATAGTCAACACCCTCCAGACCCTTTTCGATGGCACGGGCTTCTTCCTCGTTCTTGGGCAGAAGCTTCTTGCCATCCGCATCGGCAGCCAGACGTGCTGTAAAGCTCTTATGTCCTGCGCCGAGGGTTGCGTCAATGTTCCAGTACTCTTCCGGCTTGAAGTTCTCGATCTCCTTTTCCCGGTCGTCGATAAGTCGGACCGCCACACTCTGGACACGACCAGCCGACAGACCACGGCGAACCTTTCGCCAGAGGAACGGGCTGAGCTTATATCCCACCAGACGATCCAGGATCCGCCGTGCCTGCTGTGCGTTGAACAGATCCTCGTCGATGGCACGGGGGTGAGCCATTCCCTCCTGCACGCCCTTCTTGGTGATCTCGTCAAAGGTCACACGGTTTGGCTCGTGCGGGTCAAGCCCAAGGATATTCGCCAGATGCCAGCTGATGGCTTCTCCCTCACGGTCCGGGTCGGTCGCAAGGAGAATGCCGTCCGAGTGCTTTGCCTTGCTTTTCAGCTCTTTGATAAGCTTTTCCTTGCCCTTGATGCTGATATACTGCGGCGCGTAATCATGCTCGACATCAATTCCCAGCTGAGATGCAGGCAGGTCACGGATGTGCCCCATGCTGGCTGTCACCTCGTAGTCCTTGCCCAGATATTTTCCAATGGTTTTCGCCTTTGCGGGCGACTCCACGATCACCAGTTTCGACATAGTTATCTCCCTTTTATATAGAAAAGTTCAACCTCTCAGTCTCGCATCCGCTCGACAGCTCCCCTACCGAGGGGAGCCTTTGGCAAATAGAGACAGCTTGAATCGACTACCAATGCCTCTCCTATCAGGAGAGGTGGCAATGCGAAGCATTGACGGAGAGGTTCACCTTGAAATCTCTCTTCATCTTGCGCAGCTCAGCGCAGAATATACCGTTTGCCGGGCTGACAGATCACCCTGCCTGAAAGCTCGAGTTTCATCAATACGCCCAGCAATACCGACGTCGGCAGACCGCTCAGCGCGCTCAGCTCCTCAATGCCGCGCGGCTGCGCGCTGATGCAGGCGAGAGCTTTGCGCTCCCTGTCATCCATCGGCGCAGGCTCTTTGTGCGGAGCAGGCGTTGCCGCCGGATTCCGGTGCAGACCCAGCGTTTCAAACAGCTCCTCCGCGGAACAGACCGCACGCGCCCGACTCTCCCGAAGCAGTCTGTTCGTTCCGTTGGAATTCGGCGAAAAGATACTGCCCGGCACAGCGAACACCGGCTTTCCATAGCGTTCGGCGTGGGCGACGGTTGACATTGTGCCGCTCTTTTCCTGCGCTTCCACCACGATCAATACCGTCGAAAGTGCTGCGATCAAACGGTTCCGCTGCAAAAAATTCATTCGTCCAACGCTTGCCGCATCCGGCGGATATTCGCTGATGACGCATCCGTTTTGCTCCATCCTCCAGCGAAGCTCTCTGTTTGACGCAGGGTAAGTCCGATCGATGGGAACCCCCATCACACCGATGGTCGGGCGGTTCGCTTTCACTGCGGCACGATGTCCCGCACTGTCCAGCCCATCCGCCAGTCCGCTGACAATGATCGCGCCGTTTTCCGCCAGCTCTCCGCCCAGTGTTGCCGCCGCCTGCAGCCCGTACTCGGTCGGCTTGCGGCTTCCGACCATCCCGACCGTGCCCGGCTCATTCAGCCAACGAGGATCGCCTGTGCAGTAAAGCACCAGCGGCATATCCGGAATGCGGGAAAGTGCCAGCGGATAGTTAGGGTCATCGTAGGTCAGAATGGAGATGCCCTTGGCTTCACAACTCCGCACCCGCGCGCGGTAACGCTCCGGCGTATTGTTGAGCAGATTTGCCCGCTGCGCAGCCGAAGCACCTGCCGTCTGCCGAAACACGTCGGTGTCCCGGGCTTCCCACGCTTCCTGCGCACCGCCGAAGGTATCCAGCACACGCCCTGCATGAGAATTTGCCGCACCCAATGTATCCGCCAGCCAGAGCCAGCACAGCAGCGGGTCGGGCGCAGAGCCGGACGGGAACAGGCTGGTCTGACCCAGCCCGGGGCTGCTCACAGGCTTTCCTCCCGAAAATGCCAGAGCAGGATGCTGCCCGCAATGCCTGCGTTCAGGCTCTCCACACGGTCGGTCATCGGGATGCGGACCGCGGCGTCGCAGGCTTCGATCGTCCGGTCGGTCAAGCCCTGTCCCTCGCTGCCGATGACAATGCAGACGCCGTCCGGATAAGCCGATGAGACCGAACTCAGCGGCCTGGAATGATACAATGCCGCCGCAAGGCAGGTGATTTTTTTCGCCTGCATCGCTTTTATCGTCTCCGGCATCGCGCCCGTCTCAATGACCGGAATCCGGACAACCGCCCCCATCGAAGCACGGAGGGTCTTGGGCGCAAAGGGCGATGCACAGCCATCGCTGAGGATAACAGCGTCAAAGCCGAACGCCGCAGCTGAACGCAGGAGCGTGCCGACATTGCCGGGATCCTGTACCCGTTCAAGGGCAAGGTAGCGTCCACCTGCCGTCACCTCCTCAAGGGTGTGCACCGGAGTTCTGAACACCCCGAACACCCCCTGATGCGTGCCGACGTCAGCCAGCTTGTCCGCCACATGCTCCTCGACGAGGCAGTGCTCGCCGGAAAGCTCCGCCAGCTCCGGACATTTTTCCAATGCCTCCTCGGTGCAAAACAGTGTCTCCAACTTCGCGCCCCGCGCCAGCTCGGGGCAGAGCTTCCGTCCCTCCGCCAGAAAGCGACCCTCGCTGCGGCGAAACGCCGCACTGGACAACAAACGGCAGGCATATTTGATCTTCGCGTTTTCGCGGCTGGTTATCTTCTCCATAAAAACCCCAAAAAAGGCCGCGTCTGCCACACAAGATTTCTTCGCGGCAGGGCGCGGCCCTGAATTTAATTTTGCCCGCCGCGAAAAGCTCCGGATACAAAATGGACGCCCGCGTATTATGCGCGAGCGTCTCACTTTTCAATCCAATCAGGCGTTCTTCACGGTCTCGACCAGAGCTGCAAAGCTCTTCGGATCGTTGATAGCCATCTCGCTGAGCATCTTGCGGTTCAGCTCAATGCCAGCCTTCTTCAGACCAGCCATAAAGGTGGAGTAGTTCATGCCCAGAGGACGAACCGCATTGTTGATGCGGCAGATCCACAGGTTGCGGAACTGACGCTTCTTCATGCGGCGACCGGCCAGAGCGTAGTTGCCGCTCTTCATGACCTGCTGCTTCGCCATCTTAAAGTGCTTGCTCTTGCAGCCGTAGAAGCCCTTCGCAAGCTTCAGCATCTTCTTGCGACGTTTGTGAGTCATCGTTGCGCCTTTGATACGTGCCATTGTTTTCTATCTCCTTTAAGTCTCGGTAAATGTCTTGGATGTCAGAGTGCGGCTCGCTTATCAGGCGTAGGGCAGCATGCTCTTGATGGTAGCTGCGTTGGTCTTATCAACGTAGCTGGGCTGACGGTAGCCACGGGTCAGCTTGGTGGTCTTCTTGGTCAGGATGTGGCTGCGGAATGCGTGACCGCGCTTGATCTTGCCGTTCTTGGTCAGCTTAAAGCGTTTCTTTGCGCCGGAATGCGTCTTCAATTTCATCTTAGCCATTTGAGTTTCCTCCTAAAATTAGTCCTTATTGGGTTTCGGGATCAGCAGAATGGACATCGTGCGACCCTCAAGCACCGGTGCTTTATCCATCGTTGCCTGCGGCAGAGCCTCAGCAAAGCGTTTCAGCACGTCAGCACCCAGAGCACTGTGCGCCATTTCGCGGCCACGGAAACGGATCGAAGCTTTGACCTTGTGACCGGCAGCCAGGAATTTGGCAGTCTGGTTCACCTTGGTATTGAAGTCATTGGTGTCAATGTTGAGCGAAAGGCGGGTCTCCTTAACTTCGACCACCTTCTGGTTCTTCTTGGCTTCCTTTGCCTTCTTCTGCTGCTCGAAACGGTACTTATTGTAGTTCAGCACCTTGCATACAGGCGGTACAGCCTGCGGTGCGATCTTGACCAGATCGAGTCCGGCCTCATCAGCAGCGCGCATGGCCACCTGAATGCTGACCACGCCCATCTGCTCGCCGTTTGCTCCGATCAGTCGAACCTCACGATCCCGAATCTGACCGTTGATCTCCAGTTCCTTCGACTTTCCTGCGGTAGCGATAATGAATGCACCTCCAAACAATGATCCATAATGTTGCTGTTTTGGCATAGAAAACGCGGCCGCCCATTTTCAGGACAGCCGCGCAAAATTCACACATATCCGCACTTAGCTCAAAGAGATAACTGCGTTCTGAGTATAGCCCGGAGGAGCTTTACCCTCTCAAGGCGAGCGCGGCACAGGCCGTAGCTGCTTTCTTTACTCGGTTATTTTACCACGTCCCGAAGGATGTGTCAAGCACTTTTTTCACGAAAAGTCTGATTTTTCAGCAGGCTCGCACTCTCCGTCATTGCGGACAGGCCTGAGCGTCTGACGGCAAAACGCAAGCCCTGTTCTCTATCTTATGCTTCAATAAGCTTGTTTAATGCAAAAGAGTAGATCCCCTTATAGGTGATCTGTTTGGGGGCGAAGCGTTTGTTGATGGCGAGAGCGTACAGCTCAAGCTGGGCGCGGTAGGCATGGATGAAGTCCTCTTCCGTCTTATGGCGATCAGTCTTGTAATCCAGAAGCTCCAGATGGTCGGGATAGACCAGCACCAGATCCGCAATGCCCTGCACCAGCACCTGCGCGTTCTCCACAACGCTGTCCGTTCCCTCGGTCTCAGGTTCTTCCCCCTGCGCCGCCAGCACATCCGCCGCCGGAAGTGCCGTGATGAAGTCCAGCTCCCGCAAGACCCGTTCGGCGCGGCAGATGCGGGAAAACGCCTCACTCTCGACAAAAAGCCGTATCTTTCCGACGTCCAGCTTTTCGGCGATCTCGGGCGGGGTAAGCTGTGCGTCCACCTGACGCTGACGTTCCGTCAGGATCGCCGCGCAGAGGGCGTTCTCTCCGCTCTGCTTCGCCGTTTCCAGTGCCGCAAAGTCGGCGTGCTCGAGGAAAGCGTGAAGTGCCGTTCCCATCTCGGCGGCGGTCAGACCGTCTTTGGAAAGGAACGCCGGACGTTCCAGCGTCGTCTGCTCCGCCCGATGCACGATGCTCGTCACGCTGACCTTGGCCGGGACATCTGCCAGCCTTGCCGCCGGATATTGCCAGCGGAAATTTTCCCGCAGCTTTTCCACCAGATCTGGGTCGGCAGCGGCTTTTTCCAGAGAAAGCTCTTCCTGTTCCGCAGCTTCTCCGTCCACGCCGTCTGTTTCGTCTGGCAGGGTGATCTCGATGACGCTTTTACTGTTCACAAAGGGAAGCTCAAGATTTTCCGCCAGCCGTCGGAGAAGCTTTCCGTCCGGATGGACGAGCAACGCCGTCCTCAGCCAATCCGCAAAGCTGTTGGCACGCTGGTTCAACGTTTCTCCCGCTCCTGCCGCAAGAAATGCCGCGGCACGGGCGAAGGGGTTACTCGTCTTGGTGACGCCAAGCGGGATCGTCAGGATCAATTGATCCTGCGCACGGGTAAGGGCAACATAGAGCAGCCGCATTTGTTCACTCCGCATTTCCTGCGCATGAACATTGGATAACGCCGTATAAGCCGCCGTCTTATATGCTCCCTCGCCCGTCTCCGGACGAAGGCGCAGACCTGCGCCGTAGTTCCGATGGAGCAGGACCGGCTGGCGGGTGTCCATTGCGTTAAATCGTCGGGCTGTGTCCGCCACGAACACCACCGGAAACTGCAAGCCCTTGGAGCGGTGGATCGTCATAATGCTGACACAGCCCGGATGCACACCGCCGGACGCTGTATCCTGTCCGGTCGTTCCAGCCAGTGCCGCTGCGTCAATGGCTCGCACCAAGGCTGAGATGCCGCCGCTTCCGGCACTGGCACAGAAGGCGGCAAAACGGCGGGCATCCTCCCTGCGGCGCGTACCATTTTCCATCACGCCCAGCGCGGCAAGATATCCACTCGACGCAAAGATCTCCTCGATCAGTTGTTCCACCGGCACGCTTTGTGCCATCCGCCTCAGCTCCGTCAGGCGGACATAGAAGTCCTTCACCTTCTCGGTAAATGCATCCTTTTCATCGCTGTTGACGGTCAGTAAAAGCGCTCCGTACAGGCTCATCTTCCGTTTGGACTTCTTCGCCTGTTCTTCCTGCTGCGCTTCCTCCTGCTTCCGCATTTCTTCCGCCATTCTCGCGCTCTGGGCACGGAGACGCACCAGATCATCATCGGTAAAGCCGAACATCGGTCCAAGCATCGCCGCCGCAAGATAAATATCCTGAGCCGGATTGTCGATCACCCGCAGCAGCGCAATGAGCGGTCGGATGTGGGGCGCATCCAGCAGATTTTCCCGCGCATCCGCATAGACCGGAATGCCCGCCTGGGTCAGTGCTTCGGTATAGGCTGGGAAATCGCCGCGCGCCGCCAGCAGAATACAGCAGTCCTCGTACCGCACCGGACGAGTCGCACTGCCCTCACGCACCGGCGTCTCGGAGCGCACCATGTTCAGGATCTTCCGGGCGATCCACTCTGCGTCCGTCTCAGCCTCATCGTCCGGAAGAAAATGCGCCTCGACACCGCCCATATATTCACCGGGCGCACCACAGACCAACCGCTGTCCGTCCCCATAGGCGGTATCGCCAAGCCGTGGCGTCATGAGCTGCTCAAACAGGAAGTTGATGCCCTCGACCACCTGCGGCGCAGAGCGGAAGTTTGCGTCCAGTGCCAGCAACGCATCTTTGCCGGACGTTCCTTCTTCCGGAAAAGGACGTGCTGTTTCATCAGGCAAAAGCGACCAGCGATCCAGCTTCTCCCGAAAAATGCTGGGGTCTGCCTGCCGGAAACGATAAATACTCTGTTTCAGATCGCCGACGAGAAACAGATCATCCCCCGACGGCGTTGCCAGGCAGCGATACAGTGCGTCCTGCAAGGCGTTAGTGTCCTGATACTCGTCCACCATAACGGCAGCATAATTCTGACGGATCGTCTCACAGAGAGGGGTGGGCGTGCCGTCGGCATCCCGCAGAAGCTTCAGCGCGAAATGCTCGAAGTCGCTGAATTCCAGCAGCTTCCGTTCCTTCTTTTTCGCCGAGAAGCGGGCATCGAAATCCCTCACCGCCGCAAACAGAGCACTGAGTCTCGACAGAGCGGTCTTGCGGTCGGCTTCCGCCTCTTCCTCACTGCACGAGATCAGCTCCAAAATTTCCTCAAAGAGAGATGCGGCTTCATCGGCACGGATCTTGACGGCTGCCTTGTGTTCACCCGTCAACCGCTTTTTCAGATTTTTCAGACCGGGCATCTGCTCCATCCCGAGAACATAAGGCGTCAGGCAGTCGTAAAGCGGTGTCCACTCGCCCGCCCTTGCCAAGCGTTCCACCTCGCCCAGCAGGGCGGCGGAATCTTCCAAACGTTCCAGCGGTTCGGCAAATTTTTCGTTGACGGAAGCCACTGCCTTCGCCTTAGCCGCCGCCGTCTTTTTGCTGTCCTCGGCATCCGCCCTCGCCAGGATGAGATCCTCCTTGCAGTCCGCCAGTGCTGCCGTCAGCAGCTCTCGGGCAGCTTTGGCGGAACGAGCAGCCTCGGTCAAAAGCAGGTCATGCCAGCAGGTATTCACAAAACCGTTTTCCGCTTCCCACGGTGCCAGCCACTCGTCCAGCTTTTTGTCATAATCCGGGAGGGCACGGAGGAAATCGTAGACCTGCAAAATCGTCTCTCCGGCGGCACGGTCGGTACGCCCTTTGCCGTACAGATCCGCAAAAGCGCAGAAGTCCGAGTCACGATACGCATTTTCCAGTGTCTCGGTCAATGCCGCACTCCGCAGGATCTCCACGCTTCCGGGGTCGGCTGGTGAAAAATCCGGCGGGATGTCCAACGCCTGAAAATGCTTCCGGAGCAGGTCCAGACAGAACGCGTCAATCGTACAGATGGGCGCACGCTGCAGCAGCATCCTCTGGCGACGGAGCGCAGTGTTGAATGGTTCCTGCTGGCTTCGCCGCAGAAGTGCCTGTCCAATACGGGCACGAAGCTCCGCCGCCGCCGCATTCGTGAAGGTCACGATCAGCAGATGGTCAGCGTCCACCGGATGCTCCGGATCGGTGATGAGCCGGACTGCCCTCTCGGTCAGAACGGCGGTCTTGCCGCTTCCGGCCGCCGCGCTCACCAGCAGTGCGCCGCCACGGTCGTCGATGGCGGCACACTGGGCTTTTGTCCATTTGGGTTCGCTCACAGCTCTTCCTCCTTTTCCTCTTCAGCTTCGAAGGGCTTTGCGGGGGCTTCCAAGACTCTCTCTCCGATGCCTGTTTCGTGGCAGCAGATGAATCCGTAATCGCACCACTGACACGGGCTTCGCCCTGTCACCAGCGGCTCGGCGGCGATCTGCCCGTCATAAAGCTGCTCCCCCATCCGGGTCACGAGATCATCCAGATGCAGTTCAATACGGTTCAGCTTGGCGATGTCGGCACGCTTGTCCTTCTGGTAGGGGCTGGGCACACCGTTCCGGAACGAGAAGGGCAGATATTTCCCCGTCTCATTCGCGTCCATTGCGTCGAACACCCTCGGCTCGTCCACCACCAGACCGTCTATCTTATATTCTACGCTTCGCGCAGCCTTGTCACGGCTCGTCGTTTCGGGAGCGGGATCTGCCAGAAGATAGAGCACACCCGCCGGCTCCGCCCCTGTGAAGCGTCCGCTCTTGTCCCGGGTCAGGCTGAACAGATACAGGAGCATCTGACAGTCCAGACCGCAGTAGACCTCTTTCAAATCGAGCTTCTTGGAGCCGGTCTTATAGTCCACGACACGCACCCACCTTGTGCCGTTCTCTTCTACCCATTCGTCCGCACGGTCAACCGTTCCGATGAGCTGGACGGTTCGTCCATCCGACAGACGATAGATCTGCGACGGCACTGCGTCCTCTCCGCCGCCGATCTTCAGCTCACAGGCGACCGGGCGGAAGCTGCTCTGCCGTTGTTCGTCCCGCAAGTAACGTAGCAGGCTCGTCATGCTCTTTTTCAGGCGGGAGAGCAGATACGCGAATCGGGCGGTATCCTCGGGCAGGTATTGCCGGGCGTAGGCATCCACCAGCATCGACGCCAGCGTCGCAATAGCATCGTCGTCCAGCTCCGTGAAAGGCCGCATCATCTGAGCGCAGGGATTTTCCCCGCTGGGGTTTGGGTCGAGTGCCATCTGAAGCACCCAGTGCATCAGCGTGCCGCTCTGGTCAGCACTCAGCTCGGCGCGGCGGCGGGGCTTCAGCCCCAGCACATACTGTAAGAAATACCCATACCGGCAAGTATAATATTTTTCCATCTGGCTGGGCGAAATGCGAAGCCGCCGCCCCAGCAGGCTTTCCAGAGCGTCCAGATCGCTGATCCTCTTCGGCGGGTTCTCTGCCATCCGGCGTAAGAGCTTCAAGCCCTCCGGCTCTCCTCCGTCGGGCGTGCGCAGCGCCTCTGTCAGGCTGGCACGCTCGGTTCCGGTCAGATCCCAGCCGCCACCCAGACAATCCAGACCGTCTGCGGGAGTCGCCGCAAGATCGGTCAATTCCAGCTCCGGCGGCTGAGGGTCCAATGCGTCCACGATCGGTTCCAGAGCCGCACAGAGGGTCAGTCCCTCTCCCTTCGGCCAGCTCATCCACAATTCTTTTGCGGGCACAGTCAGTGCCTTATAGAAGCTGACCTGCTCCCGAACAACACGGTTCTCAAAGCAGTCGGGCAGATCGACCTCGTTCGCCATCAGCGCGTCACGGTCGGCATGGGTCAGCAAACCGCTCTCGCCCGGTGCGGTCGGGAACTCGCCCTCCGCCAGACCCAGCACGAACACATAGTCCGGCTCATCCAGACGCATGTTGCCCGCACCGGCAAGAACGACCGCATCCAGGGTCTGCGGGATGTGTCCGAGGTCGGACGAGCGCAGAAGCAGACCGAACAGATCCTCATATTCGCTCACCGTCACAGTCTGATTTCCCAGAAGCCGCGCCATCTCGTTGAGCAGTTCCATCACAACATTCCACTCACGGGCAGCTTCCTCCGCCGCCGGGATCCCCCGCCCGGAACGGATCTTCTCCACCTGCACATTCTGCTGCTCCTCCGCACCCAGCTTCTTCAGACAGAAATAGATCGCGCGGCTGATCTGCTCCGCATTCGCATTCCGGAGTTTTCCCCGCATTTCGTCCACAGCGTCGATCAGAAGCTTTCGGGCTTTTTCCGCCGCTTCCTGATTTTTCAGATCCTCTTCCGTCAGCTCCTGTCCGCCGAATCCCTTCGGGCTTTTCTTGAATTCCTCCCGCCATCCGGAGGCTGTCGGCGACCATGTGAACGCATAGTTTTCAAGTGCGCAGACCTCCAACTCTTCCAGTTGACAGAGTCCCGTTTTTGCCAGAGCTGTCAATTGCTCCGTCATCTCCGCACCGCGCGCCAGCGCAAGCAGCGCGCGGACAGCGGCGGCAGGCGCGCTGAATTCCGGCGTAGTCGGCTCATCGCAGTAAAGAGGGATCTCCGCCATCCGGAATTCATACCGCACCGCCGCGCGATACTTTGCGATGTCACGGCAGACCACCGCGATTTTTCCGCACCGGACGCCCTGCCGCATCAGGCGGCGGATCGTACCAGCGGCGGCACGGGCTTCCTCTTCCCTGCTGGGCGCGGCAAAGAGATGGATTTCAGAAGCGGGTGTATCCAACAGCTCGCAGCGTCCTGTTTCCAGAATTTCCGTCAACGCCGCAAGTCCGGGGGCGTCCTTGTGCCGGATATCCCTGCGGAGAAGGACAGGCGCAGCGACCTCCGCGCCGTTTTTCCGCGCCAACTGACGAAGCTGTGCCGCCACCTGCTTTGCGCCGGAAAAGAGGCTCAGATCGCCTGGGATCATCGGCGTGCCGTCGTCGCAGAGCGCGACTGTGACCGTCGGCAGTGCCGCCAGCATCACGCCCATCAGCCGCTTTTTCGGGGCGTTGAAGGTATCGAACTCGTCGATAAAAACAGCCCGATCCTTCAGGAACGCAGGCAGCTCCCCCCGTGCGAACGCGTCCTCAAGACGAACCGCCGCCAGCTCAAGACGATCCGCCGGATCCATTCCGGTCTGCGCCAATAAGGTCTCGTAGCCTTTGAAGATCAACGCCAGCTCCGAAAGCTTGCCGCTCTCCGTGCCGCAGTTCCGGGCAAGCACGGCAAGCTGATCTCCGGACAAGCCTGCGCTTTTCAGTTCGTCGATGGTCTCGGACGCCATCTGGCAGAAAGCCGTGCTCCGGCGGTGGCGGTAGTAGTAATGCACATTGTCCTGCAATTCTTCCAATGCCCGCCGCACCAGAACCGCACGACCCGCATCGGTCAGGGTCTGGACAGCCTCGCCCCCCTCCGTCGAGAGGATCTTTTCTGCCAGACTCGTGAACGAAAAGCTCTCGACCATTCCCGACAAAGCGTCGCCCAGTTCACGGTAGATCCGTGCCTCTGTCGCCGAAGTGAACTGCTCCGGCACAAGCAGAATGCTGCGCTGTCCCGCTTCCGCGCGCGCTTTGAGCTGAGCATACAGCAGAGTCGTCTTGCCGCTGCCGGAGCCTCCTAAAACCAGTTTGAGCATAGCCTTCCTCCCACAAAAAGATAGCTTTATTGTATCACAAAATTGCAAGAAGTTCTATTCTGTGGTAGACTGGGAAAAAACACCCGCACAGAAAGGACATTTCATGAGAATTTTAGCAGTCGATTACGGCGACAGCCGCACAGGACTTGCCATCTGCGACGACAACGAGACGCTTGCAAGCCCCATCAAGCCCCAGATCACCGAAAAGGTCATGCGGAAGGTCGCCGCGAAAGTCTGCGAAGCTGCCGTCGAGCACAAAGCGGAGCTTATCGTCGTCGGTCTCCCGCTGAACATGGACGATACCGAAGGAGTCCGTGCCCAGAAAAGCCGGAAGCTGGGCGGTATTCTCGAGCATTGGAGCAAGCTCCCCGTCCGGATGTGGGATGAGAGGCAGACCACATGCTCTGCCTCTGACCTTCTGGACGAGAGCGGCACCTACGGCTGGCGGCGGAAGGAGATCCTCGACTCAATGAGCGCGACCGTCCTTCTCGAGGATTATCTCGCATGGCGGCGGGAGCATCCCGGCGAGCTTTAAGCCGCCTCCACACAGCAAAAAACGAGCGGTTTCATCAAAGCCGCTCGTTTTTTGCTGTTTACTGGTAGGTCGATATCGTCACGCTGTTGATGGTGATGGATTCGACCGGTTTCTGGTTTTCATCCACCCCCGCCTGTCCGATGGCGTCCACGATCTCCATTCCCTCATAGACCTGACCAAACACAGTATCCGTATAATCGAGGTAGGGTGCGCCGCCGGCGGTCTGATACGCACTGACGACCTCCGCGCGGTAGGACGCCGCATTCATCTGATCGACCAGTTCCTGTGTGACAGAATCGCCGCCCGGCAGAGTTTCCATCACATAAAAGACGCTCGCCATCTGTCCGGAAGCATCCGGTGCGGCGCAGAGCGCGCCGGAATAGTGGTGGAGCTTGTCGGTGGCTTCCACAGGGTAGCGGTTTCCGTTCCAGATGGTCGTCGCCTTGCCGTCCGTACCCTGCCCCGCTTCGATCAGAAAACCCTTTTCGACCCGTGTCACCGTCAGACCATTGTAATACCCCGCCTGCGCCAATCCGATAAAATTATCGCACGCCTGTGGGGCTTCACTTGGGAAAAGCACCGCCTTGAACACACCTGCCGAGGTGTCGAACACCGCAATGGTGTCCCCTGCTGTCGGGTGAGTGAATTGCAGTTCAGCAGATTCCACCGCCGGACGGGAAACGGACTTTGTCGGCTTACTGACCTTGCTCGTGAAGAGACTGCATCCCGTCAGCATCGCAAAGCAGCCTGCCGCCAGCAGCATGGCGACTGTCCCGCGAAAAATTTTGTTTGGCATGATCCTTCCCCCTTGTTCATATCCTGATACTGTCAGACAGTTTCTCAGGTCGGTATACAAAGTTTATTATAGCATATCCCACGCTTCTGTGCGAGAGGAAAATACGTGAAAAATTATTGTCTCTTTTCTGGCGAAAAAGCATCTTGACGAGCGGGCAAAAAAACGCTACACTATAAGCACATCAAGCGGCAGACAAAACCGTCTGGTGCATTGAATCGCTATTCTTATTCAAATAAATCAGGAGAACGAGCTTTATGGCTGAAGATATCAAGAATCCGAACACCGAAGAGGAGTATCAGCCCGATTTGATGACCCTCGAGGATGAAGATGGCAACGAGGTCACTTTTGAGGTGATCGACGCTCTCGACCATAAGGGTGTGCATTATCTGGCTGTCGTTGAATACGCTGAAAATGAGGAGGATCTGGACGAGGACGCCCAGTTGGTCATCCTGAGTGTCGGTGAGGACGATGAGGGCGAGTATCTGGATGTCGTGGAGGACGATGAGACTCTGCTGGAAGTCAGCAAGCTGTTTGAGAATCGTCTGAGCGATCAGTTCGAGATCGAGTAACGCTCGGTCTTCCAAACAAATTACCCGGCAAAACTTCCTGCCCGGCTCGATTTGTTGCGGTTTATATGATCCTACTAATCATTCAACGGGAGTCCGGCGTTCGCCGGTCGATTGCAGACCTCCCCGCCGTGGGCTCGACCCCGGAGGTTCGATGAGGAAGCGTGAATCCGGAGACAGGACACCCACCTGTCCGTAAGGGTAGGTTTGATTGACCGCAGACGACCGGGCGGGATTTTTATGAAATTGCATCCACCGCCGTCCTCTGCAAAGAGGCAGTGTGTGGATTTTTTTATATCTTTTGGAAGGATGTGTATTGCGGCATGAAATCCGAACATCTGGTCGGGACTTCGATCCCGCGCTTCACCTATGACACCCCCACCACACCGGGAAATGATTTCTATGCCTTATGTGAAGGGGAGCGTCCGCTCTGCATGATATTCCTGCCCGGGTTCGACCACCCTGTGAGTCGGGAATATATCACCCGGTACCTGAAAACATTGCCCTCTCTGCGGGGTGTCCGGCTCGCCTGTGTCGTTCATTCATCGGCGCAGAGCGTCGCCGCCGCTACCCATGGGTCGGAATTTCCCTTCCCGCTCATCTGCGACGAGCAGGGCGTCCTGTACAGCTATCTCGGTGTCGAGCAGAGCAAGGGACTTCTGAACTGGAGTTTTGCCGCCCAGAAGATTTATAAGGCCGCCAAGGACGCAGGCTATCAGTATGACCGCACCGCGCCGCAGATCCTGCCTTTGACCCTGATCGTCGGCTCGGAGGGAAAGATCCTGTTCACCCACTCCGGTCGCAGTCAGACCGATCTGCCCGAGGATTGCAGCTCCATCTGCGAGGTTGTCCGTGAAGTGGAAAAGGCTTCCTCCGGTAATTCCTCCGACCCGCATTGCTCCGACGAGACGCTCACTCTGCCCGATCTGGTGGATTGGTAACCCTCTCAGTCTGCTTCGCAGCCAGCTCCCCAAAAAAGGGGGAGCCATTGGCAAGCCGGTCAAGTCTATATACCAAATAAAAAAGTTGCCGGGCCTTGCGGTCTGGATTTACGGCATCGAACCAGTGAATCCGGACAACAGGGCTCGGCATTTTGTATTACCGAGTGCTTTGCTCAATTGCACAAGCATCTCCGATCTGCCAAAGGCTCTCCCTCTGGGAGAGCTGGCGCATATGCGCCTGAGAGGGCTACTCCTCGTCGGCAAACAGTCCCGGGATGCCGCAGACCGCCGCCACACCCACCAGCGTAAAGACGACGCGTGACCAGATGGAGCTGCTGCCGCCCAGAAGCCAGCCGACAAAATCGAACTGAAACAGACCGACCAGCCCCCAGTTGATGCCTCCCACGATCATCAAAACCAAGCAAATTTTATAAAAGGTCTGCACAAAAGACCCTCCTTCCTTTGGGGATAGTCTGTCCCATCGGAAGGAGGGTTATTCACATCAGAGCATTCTGGAGGAAACGACCCGCGCGCCGCCCTTGTCGGGCTGTGCCAGATAGACTTGCGACCACTTCGCTTTCACGGCATCGGCGGCAGAACGCGCGGACGCTTCATCGGTGAAGATGCCGAACACCGCCGCACCGCTGCCGGTCATCAGAGCGGTGATGGCTCCGTACTCTTTCAGTGCAGTCTTGATGGCTTCATTGTCCCGCGCGCCGCTGCACTCTTCCAGCGCATTTCCGGCAGCAGCGCAGATGTCCGTCAACGACTCGGCACGGATCGCTTTTTCCTGCGCCTCACAGTCCGGATGGACGGAGCTGCCGACCTTATCATAGGCCGCAAACGCCTCCGGAGTCGAAACACCATAATCCGGCATGACGATCGTGAACCAGCAGTCGGGCATGGGAGGCAGAGCCTTCATGACATCTCCCACACCCTGCACCCGACAGGTACCTCCCATCAGGGCAAAGGGAACATCCGCCCCGATCTTCGCCCCCAGCGCGCAAAGCTCACTCATGGACAGCTTCGCGCCGTAGAGCGCGTTCAGACCGACGAGGACTGCGGCGGCATCCGCACTGCCGCCTGCCATCCCCGCACGCACCGGAACATTCTTATAAATCGTGATATCCACGCCTGCCAGCAGTCCGGTATACTGAAAAAACGCGATCGCCGCTTTGATGGCGGTGTTGCTGTCGTTGGCGGCGACCGGACTTCCGGGCAGGGTCAGACTCAGACCGCTGCTTCGGCTCAGGATAACTCGCTCATACAGTGAGATTGCCTGCATCGTCATATCAAGGTTGTGATAACCGTTCGGAAGCAGTCCGACCACATCCAGCGCAAGGTTCAGCTTGGCCGGAGCAAGGACCGTCACGCGATTCAGTTTTGCCATCGGGAAGTCTCCTCCTCTTTTCGCCCTCATTGTTCGCCGCTGTTGACGCCGATCTGCTTCAGGAACTCACGAATGCGCTTCAACGCCTCGGTCAGGTGCTCTACTGAATAGGCGTAGGACACCCGGCAATAGCCCTCTCCAGACGCGCCAAAGGCATCGCCCGGGATGATGGCGACATGCTTTGCTTCCAACAGCTTCGTACAGAATTCCTGACTCGTCATTCCGGTTGATTTGATGCACGGGAAGGCATAGAACGCACCTCTCGGCTCAAAGCAGGTCAGTCCCATCTCGTTGAAGCTCCGCACCACCAGACGACGGCGCATATTGTACTCGTCCCGCATCCGTTCGATCTCGCCATCGCAGTCCTTGAGGGCTGTGATCGCCGCGTACTGGCTGGTGGTAGGCGCGCTCATAATGGCACTCTGGTGGATCTTTGTCATGATCTTGATGATTGGTGCCGGACCGCAGGCATAGCCCAGCCGCCAGCCTGTCATGGCATAGGTCTTAGAGAAGCCGTTGACGACGATGGTGCGCTCTGCCATGCCGGGCAGAGACGCGATCGACACATGCGGGCGCAGACCATAGTTCAGCTCCGCGTAGATCTCATCCGACAGCACCATAATGTTCGTGCCGCGCAGAACATCGGCAATCGCCTCAAGATCCTCCTGCTCCATGACCGCACCCGTCGGGTTATTCGGGAAGGGCATGATGAGCAGCTTCGTTTTGGGCGTGATCGCCGCCTTCAACGCCTCCGCACGAAGACGGAACTCATCCTCCTGACGGCAGGGCACATGCACCGGTACACCGCCGGACAGGGTGGTGATCGGCTCATAGCAGACAAAGCAGGGTTCGGGGATGATGACTTCATCGCCCGGCTCGACCAGTGTGCGGATGCACATATCAATGGCTTCACTGCCGCCGACCGTCACCAGAATCTGACCGTTCGGGTCGTATTTCAGACCCAGACGGCGGTTGAGATACTTTGCGATTTCCGCACGCAGCTCTTTCAGACCCGCATTCGAGGTGTAGCGGGTACGACCATGCTCAAGGCTTTCGATTCCCGCTTCCCGAACAGCCCACGGCGTTTTAAAGTCTGGCTCGCCGACGCCGAGGCTGATGCACTCGGGCATTTCAGCGGCAAGATCAAAGAATTTGCGGATGCCGGATGGCCGCATTTCTTTTGCAGCAGGTGCGATCAGTTTATCGTAGTCCATTACAGTACCGTACACTCTCTTTCGTCGATTTCTTCATCCTGATACAAACGTCCCTCTTTCTTGTAGGTACGCAGCACAAAATGAGTAGCTGTGGACAGAACATCGTCCAGCGGGCTGAGCCGCTTTGCCACGAACAGCGCGATCTCCTGAAAGGTCTTGCCCTTGATGATGAGCTGCAGGTCATAGCCGCCGCTCATCAGCAGAACGCTCTCCACCTCTTCAAACGAAGCGATAGTCGCCGCGATCTCATCAAAGCCGCGGCTCTTCTTGGGGCTGACATTCAGCTCAATGACAGCCTCAACATGGTTGATGCCCGCCTTCTCCCAGTCAACGAGGGTCTTGTATCCCTTGATAATGCCCTGCGCGCGGGCAAGATCGATCATTGCGGCAACTTCCGTGGGTGATTTATTCAGCATCGTGGCAATATCCTCAATGGGAAGCCGCGCGTTGTTTTCCAGAATCTTCAAAAGCTGTTCCATACGTTTGTTACTCCTTACGTTTTAATGGCTCAGAAATTATAGATAAGTATAGCACAGTCTGCGCAGGATTGCACCCGCTTTTTGAGATAGAATGTCTTTTTCCGCTTGAAACTGCTCTTTTTTCCAAAAAGTATATTCAAATTTCAGCAAATCTGCTATACTGAATTTGTAGCACTGCGGTTTTGCCGCGTCGTTCGCACAGGTTGCTGTCCTCAAATGAATGCGGACAGCCGGAAAAGAAAACGAGGGGTCAGGAAATTATGAAAGCTTTTATCACTGTTATCGGAAAAGACACCGTCGGTGTCGTTGCAAAGGTCTCGACCCTTTGCAGCGAGCTGAACATCAATATCGAGGACGTCACCCAGAGCATTCTGCAGGGGATGTTCGCAATGATCATGCTGGTGGATATCTCCAACTGCAATGTCAGTCACGAGGAGCTGCACAAGCGTACCGATGCCCTCGCAAAGGAGATGGGGATGCAGATCAATGTGACCCGTCAGGAAGTTTTTGACGCAATGCACACGATTTAACGAGGTTTTTACTATGAGCATGTTTAACACCGGAGACATCCTCGAGACCATCGAGATGTTTACGCAGGATAATCTGGACGTGCGCACGGTCACCATGGGCATCAGCCTGCTGGACTGCATCGATCCGGATCCCAAAAAAGCCTGCGAGAAGATCTACAACAAGATCACTACCAAAGCCGCAAACCTTGTTCCCGCCGTTGAGCATATCAGTGCGGAATACGGCATCCCCATCATCAACAAACGCATCAGTGTCACTCCCATTGCCATGCTGCTGGGCGCATGTCCGGACGCTGACCCTGTGGAGTTTGCCAAAACACTGGACGCCGCAGGCAAAAAAGTCGGCGTCAACTTCATCGGCGGCTATACTGCCCTTGTCCATAAGGGTTTCTCTGCTGGCGATCTTCGTCTCATCGAGTCCATCCCCCGCGCGCTGGCTGAGACGGACATCGTGTGCAGCTCGGTGAACATCGGCGCGACCAAAGCCGGCCTGAATATGGATGCTATCAAGCTGATGGGCGAGGCGGTCAAAAAGGCTTCCGAGCTGACCGCCGACCGTCAGTGCATCGGTGCGGCAAAGCTGGTCGTGTTCTGCAACGCCCCCGAGGACAATCCCTTCATGGCAGGCGCATTCCACGGTCCCGGCGAGCCGGACTGTGAGATCCATGTCGGCGTTTCCGGTCCGGGTGCTGTCCGTGCGGCTCTGGCACGTCTGCCGAAGGATGCCCCCATCGACGCAGTTGCCGAGCTTGTCAAGCGCACCGCCTTCAAGATCACCCGTGTGGGACAGTTGGTCGCAAATCTCGCCTCGGACGCTCTGGGCGTTCCGGCAGGCATCATTGACCTCTCCCTTGCCCCGACTCCAGCCATCGGCGACAGCGTTGCCAACATCCTTGAGGAGATGGGTCTGGAGACCTGCGGCTGCTGCGGAACAACTGCCTGCCTTGCCCTTCTGAATGACGCTGTCAAGAAAGGCGGCGTCATGGCCTCCAACCATGTCGGCGGTCTGTCTGGCGCATTCATTCCGGTCAGTGAGGACGACGGCATGATCCACGCCGCCGAGTCCGGCTGCCTGACGATCGAAAAGCTGGAAGCCATGACCGCTGTCTGCTCGGTCGGCATTGATATGGTCATCATCCCGGGCGACACGACCTCCTCCGTCATCAGCGCGCTGATCGCAGATGAGGCCGCCATCGGCATGGTGAATAGCAAGACCACCGCCGTCCGTGTCATCCCCGCCATCGGTCGCAAGGCGGGCGAGATCTTGGACTTCGGCGGTCTGCTGGGCTACGGTCCTATTATGCCCGTCAACCAGCACGATCCCTCGGTGTTCATCAACCGTGGCGGTCGTCTGCCCGCTCCCATGCAGTCGCTCAAGAACTAACCCCTCAGTCACTTCGTGACAGCTCTCCTAGTAGGCGAGTCTTTGGCAAAATGGGAAAGTTTTTTCGTTTTGCCTGAAAGCTTTTGAATAGTTGTTTTGAAACAGACCTATCCTCTGGTTATCATTTCCAGAGGAGGATCTGTTTTTATGTGGAATGGTTTGGTTCGGCGGATGTCACGGCGTGAAATGGCTGTACTGTGTCTGGGGCTTTCGATCTTCTTTCTGACTTGCGGTTTCATGCAAATTTTGAGCTGGGGACAAATGCAACTCCATACCGGGGAGCTGCTTTGTTCCGATACCCTGCGCTTTCACATTCGGGCGGACAGCAATTCCCTGCTCGACCAGAGCGTAAAGCTTTACATTCGGGACGCCATTCTTGCCTACACTGACCGCTTCTGTACTGCAACGGACAAGCCCACCGCGCTCCATTGGGCGGCACAAAATCTCCCCCAGCTTCAATTGATTGCGCAGCAGACGCTCGCCGAACTGGGGCTTCACACTCCGGTACGGGTGCGGCTCGTCAATATGTATTTCGATACGACCCGATATCGAACCTCCCTCCTTCCCGCCGGACAGTACGATGCCGTCCGTATCGAGCTGGGCGATGAGAACCACTATGGAAAAAACTGGTGGTGCGTCCTCTATCCCGGGCTTTGCCGTTCTGTTTGCGGCGGCTACGCTCTACCCGAAGAAAACGACCTCGTCTGCGGAGAATACATCGTCCGGTTCAAGCTTGTGGAATTGTGGCAGCGCGTGACGGCGGATAGAAAAGACACGGTGCTGGTAGCGGGCTGAGTTCACACCTTCTTCCCTTCTGTCATACACTGAACTCGGAAGGAGTGTGTTGCAGCAATGGCAATCCCTGCATATTATTCTCTCATTCAAAACGGCTCGAACGGACCGGACGTGGCACTGGCGCAGACCTGGCTGAACGGCATCCGCGACCAATGCACCTGGCATGATATCCTGACGGTGGACGGAAGCTTCGGCTCCGGCTCAGAAAAGGCTGTGATGGAGTTTCAGCTCCGGAATAAGCTGAACGCTGACGGCAAGGTCGGTCAGATCACATGGAATCTCCTGTACAACAAATATACCGCAAAACACGGTCTCGGCACGCCCTACCCGGGCATTGCCCTGCGCACCGGCACGGCAGGCGGAACGGTACGTCTGCTCCAGCAAAAGCTGAATACCCTCGGTGAGACGCTGAACGCGGACGGAAAATTCGGCTCGGCGACCGCAGCGGCTGTCCGACGTTTTCAGGCACGGAACAATTTGACCGCGGACGGCGTTGTGGGCGCGTCAACCTGGGATAAGCTGTTCTGAGGATGTAAATTGGCTCCTGCCAGAATTTCTGGCGGGAGCTTTTTTTGCTTTGCTGCCGCTCTTTGAAATTCGACCCGCTTTTGATATAATACAATTACAATCAGCATTTCAGCATTATTTTATAAAATCCGTTTCGATACGAAAGTGAGTTGATTCCGTATGAAAATTCTACACTGCGCGGATCTGCACATGGATTCCCCCATGGAAACACACATGACCCGCGAACAGGCTGCGATCCGGAACGCTGAAATTTTAAAGTCTTTTCAGCGAATGACGGAATATGCGGAGCAGGAGAAGATTCGGTTGGTTTTGATTGCGGGCGACCTTTTTGATGGAGAGCGCGTGACAAGACGCACCATAGAGGGTGTGCTGGATGCCGTGCGCCGCACGCCGCAGATCGACTATTTATATGTCAGCGGCAATCACGATGACCAGACGAACGCATTTGCCGATCAGGATGTTCCGGAAAACTTCAAGCGTTTCACCGATCAATGGGGTACGTTTGAATACGGAGATGTCGCGATCTCCGGAATCGAGATCACCAAATCCAATGCCGGCACGCTCTATGGACAGCTTCCGGCTCAGAAAAGCCGCGTGAACATCGTGATGCTTCACGGACAGATCTCGACGGCTTGCGAAACCGATCAGGTGAATTTGAATCTGCTGAAAGAAAAAAATATCCATTACCTTGCATTGGGTCATATCCATACCTATTCCTGTGAGCCATTCGACCGAGACGGCATATACTGTTACCCCGGCTGTCTGGAGGGACGCGGTTTTGACGAATGCGGAGAAAAAGGCTTCGTTGTTCTGGACACCGACGCACGGAAGCTTGCTCCCGTGTTCGTGCCCTTTTCCTCAAGAAAGCTTCATCGGGTAACGGTCGATATTACCGGAGCAGTAACCAACAGCGCAGTCTATCAATCCATGAAAGCAGCCTCACAGGGCATCTCCAAAAACGACATGGTAGAGTTTCTCCTGACCGGAGCGGCAGATCCCTCCGCCCGCATCGCCAAAAAATATCTGTATCATCTTTCGGCAAACGATTTCTTCTTTGTGAAGATAAAAGATGAAACCAGGCTCACGCTCGACCCGAAGGATTATGAGAATGACGTCTCTTTAAAGGGCGAATTTATCCGTCTGGTGATGGCAAGCGGGGAAAGTGAGGAGAACAAGATCAAGATCATCCGCACAGGACTGGAAGCGTTGACCGGAGAGGAGATCACAATATGAAACTTCTGGAATGTCATGTGGACAATTTTGGCAAGCTGTCAGACTTTGATTATCAGTTCTCGGATGGTCTGACCGTCATTCAGGAGCCGAATGGCTTTGGCAAAAGTACCTTCGCCGCATTCATCAAGGCAATGCTGTACGGTTTTCCGAGAACGAGCGGTCGAAGCATTGCCAGCAACGAGCGAAAAAAATATCTTCCGTGGCAGGGCGGAACCTATGGCGGAAGTCTGGATTTTGAGTTTGAAGGCATTCGCTACCGTGTATGGCGGACCTTTGGAAAAACAGCCGCGAAGGATCATTTTTCCCTCCGTGACGTAACGAATCGCAGCGACAGCACACGTTTTACCGAAAAGCTGGGAGAAGAATTATTCCAGTTGGACGCCGAGTCGTTTATGCGCAGCGTCTATCTGTCCCAGACACAAAGTCAGGACACCGCCGTGACTACCTCCATTCAGGCAAAGCTGAGTGATCTGGTGGATAACACAGACGATCTGAACAATTACGATTCCGCGATGGAACACCTGCGGACGGCACGGTCGGAATATCGGAAATTCCGAGGAGGAGGCGGTCGTATCGACGACATCCAAGCACAGATCGAGGAACTGGAACATCGCCTTGCGGATTCGGAAGCAAAAAAAGCCCCCTTAGCGGAAGCCACGAGCAACGTTGAGAAATGGAACACGGAAAAAATCCAGCAGGAAGAGGCCCTCTCCGCGCTCCGTGAAAAAATCACAAAGGCATCCGCACAGCAGGCAAGCCGGACACTGCGGGAGCAATTCACAGGTCTGGAAAAAAATCTTCATACGACAGAGCGTGATCTTCAACTGCTGGATGAAGCTTACCCGAACGGATATCCCTCCAAAGACGAAGTCCATCTGCGGAGCAGTCGGCTTGCGGCTGTTCAGCAGGCACAAAATGCGTTGAACGGTCTTGTTCTGAGCGAAGAAGATCTCCGGTGTGAAGCGCAGGGACGGCTCCTCTTTTTCGATGCGGCAAAGACCGATGCGGAGATCCAGCAGTGTCAGAGAGACTGCAATGAACTGTCCAAAGTAACCGCTCAGGCATCGGTACAAATGAGCCAGGAAGAGCTGAACCAGCGAAAAGCGCTCAAAGCACATTTTCCGGAAGGCGCGCCGAGCGCAGAGGAGCTCCAGAGATACAAAGAGACCGCCAACGCCCTGACATCAAAACAGGGCGCGCTCAATGCCCAGCAGCTGACAGAAGCGGAATCGAGCCGATTGACGGAGCTGTCCGCATTTTTTGCCGAAAAGAAGGTTGCGGAAGAAGAGCTTTCCCACTGTGAAGAGAGCCAGCGACAGATAAAAGAGGATCAATTCAAACTCAGTAGAAGCATCCTGTCAGACGCAGAAGAGAATGAGTGGCATCGACTGAATCATATTTTTTCCATTGAAATTCCCGAGGATACTTCCATTCATCAAAAACAGAAGGACTGCCGCCGGATCGATGAGCTGAACAGCAAGAAAGAAACCAAAACGACCGTGCTGCAATCGGTTCAGAAGCCGGAGGCAACGAAGTCCAACCACCCAACGGCATGGATTGCGATCGGTGCTGTGCTGATCGCAGCAGGCGTTGTCTGCTTTGTCCTATCCAAAATTGCGGTCGGTGCAATTCTTTCCGTGATCGGTTTTGCGGCACTTCTGGGAGCTTTCTGGACCCATACCAAGCAGCTGGTTCATCAGGGCACCGAACAAATTGCGGTCGAAAGCAGTGCCATCAGCGAAGCCGAGCTGCAGGAGCTGTATGCTTTGCAGAAAAATCTGACCGAGTTCCTTCTGAAATTCTACGAGGATGCGTCCGAGCCAGATGCCAAGCTGATCGATCTGCTGCTCAACAAAAAAGCCTACTCACAGCTACAGGAGCGCAAGAATGAGCTGGAATGTGAGAAGGCTTCCCTTCATGCTGAGATCGACGCCCAACAGGAATATATACAGGAACTCTTCCATCGCTATTATCCGGACCAGCCCTATCAGGAGCAATTCACAGCCGATCTGAGAACCCGCTGGAACGAATATGGAAATCTGCAAAGCCGGCAAACGGACATCTGGCAAAAGCGAGAAAGGTTGAACTCTGAGATCGGGGAGCTTGAAGAAAACCTGCGAGCAGCCCTTGCAAACTACCAGCTCCCTGACGAGACAGGCGATCTCTCAGCACAGCTTCAAAAGCTGGACAACGACGCAAAAGAACTGTCGAGACTGGATCTCAAATGGGAAGAGACAAAGGCAGCACGGGAAGCCGCCGAATGTCAGAAAGAAAAGCTGACAGACGCAATTGAAGCGATTTTGAAAAAATACCATGTGTACACAGAGAAACAGCTGTATGAAGATTCTCTTGACGCTCTTCGGATCAATTTCAGCGCATACAGAACGGCAGCCAAAAACGCAGCGGATCATCACGCCAGCAAAGTCAAATTTGAAACGCAGAAAGCAACGGCGGAAAAAGAGATTGAGCAGTTTGCCCGCAAATATGGTTTTCCATTACCTCTGAACGAAAAAGCGCTTTCTCAAATTTTAGATGACATAGCGACTCACAATCTAAAAGTAAGTCAGAAAGCAAAAATTTCACAAGATATTGCAGACTTCAAAAAACAGCATCCAGAATTCAAAGATGGTCTGCCGGAGGAAAAGCAGGAGCCGGAAGAGCTTCCCGCTGTTGACACGCTGATCCAGGCAGAGGATATCGCAAAAAGAAAGCTGACGGAATTAGACGATACGCTTCAGGCCGCACGGGGCGAGCGTAAAAAACTTTTGCAGACGGTTGAACAGATCCCTGAAATGGAGGATCAGTGGGAGCGTCTGACGGAGCATCGCAAAGAAGCGGAACAGAGCTGTACTATCCTGGATACGACCTTAAAGCTGTTGGAGACCGCCAAGACCAATCTTTCCAATCAGTATGTCGGCGGCGTCGAGCAGAGCTTTGCGTCGTATGTACACGAATTGCTGGGCAGCAGCTTCAGCAAGGCACTTGTGGATCACGACTTGACGATCCATATGGATGAAAAGGGAGAAGCACGAGAGATCGACTATTTCAGTGCAGGAACGGTTGACAGCGTTATGCTCTGCATGAGGCTTGCGCTGATCGATGCCCTTTTCAAACAGGAAAAGCCGTTTATCCTTCTGGATGATCCCTTTGTCAATCTGGATGACGCGCACACACAGCGTGCGTTAACGATGCTGAAGGAGATCGCCCAAAGCAGGCAGGTGGTGTATCTGGTCTGCAACAGCAGCCGCTGCTGAACGTCTCCCGCTCCTTTTCAGGTATATGCCGCACATTCTCGGGCATCCTAACTCCGGAGGTGTTACCAATGGATTCTTTGACGCCCTTTGTCCGGCACGAACTGGAGCTGCCGGACGCTTCCTTTCAGCCGCCGTCCCAGCCGGATGACCCGAATGTTCAGATCCCGCCGCCGGACTTCTCCTTGCGGGTCGAACCTGATCCAGACGAGCCGATCCCCATGACCGACGGCACACCTGTCGCCTGCCGCCAGAAAAATGCCGAAGAGTTTCTGGACGGAACTGTCTCCGGTGTGATGGCGCAGTACGGCGAGCAGCTATTCGGCACAGAGCAGAACACCGACTCGGCGCATCCTGCCCCCGAAGAGCCTGATCCTGCCAAAAGCGGCGTATTGGAGCTGGTCAACTGGCGGGAAGACGCCCCATACGGCTAAGAAAGCAGATAATTTTCAAAATATTTTTAATTTACCTGTTGAAATCTTTGTCCGCTTCTTTTATTATGGTAGCAAACAAAGCAAAGGCAGGTAATACACTATGGCAGAAATCAAATACGAAGTGGTACAGAAGATTGCCGTCCTCTCTCAGCGTCCGCGCGGCTGGGAACGTCAGTTGAACCTCATCAGCTGGAACGATGGCGAGCCCAAGTATGACATCCGTGACTGGTCTCCGGACGGCACCCGCATGGGCAAAGGGCTTTCCCTGACGCACGACGAGCTTGCCATTCTAAAGGGCATTCTCGACGATATGGAGCTGTAAGATGGGCGACCGTGAAGAGTTTATCCAGATCTTTCAGCAGCACATCACCCGCCCGGGCAGTGAAAAGCTTTTGGACTGGATGGATAAAAAGACGGATTTCTTCTCGGCTCCGGCTTCCACCCGTTTCCATGGCGCATGTGAGGGCGGACTGTGTATGCACAGCCTGAACGTTTATCACGCACTTCACGACAGCTTCTTCACCGAAGGGGAAAGCGAAGAGAGCTTCGCCATCTGCGCATTGCTGCACGATCTGTGCAAAGCCAACTATTACAAGCTTGGTACGCGCAATGTCAAGAACGAAGTTACCGGACAGTGGGAAAAAGTGCCTTCTTACAGTGTTGATGACTTGTTCCCCTACGGTCACGGCGAAAAAAGTGTTTTCCTTATCGAGCGGTTCAT
Source organism: Bacteroides uniformis (assembly GCA_963615155.1). Classification (GTDB taxonomy): domain Bacteria; phylum Bacillota; class Clostridia; order Oscillospirales; family Ruminococcaceae; genus Faecalibacterium. Next base: position 54,089 of record CAVEGP010000001.1, read on the forward strand.
GAAGCTGAAAGTCGAAGAAGCCGTCGCCATCCGCTGGCATATGGGCGGCTTCGACGATGCCGCCAAGGGCGGCTGTTTCGCCATCTCAGAGGCATACGACAAATACCCTCTGGCGATCAAGCTCCACATCGCCGATCTGGAAGCCACCTATCTGATGGAGCACCGGACAAGTTCTGTCCGATAAAGCATTTCCTGAATACGCAAAAAGCTGACGCACAAACCTTATGCGTCAGCTTTTTGTTTCGTTATGTACCCTGGCTCATCATCCGGTCGAACTGGGTCAATAGTTGAACCGTGAGATGCTCCAGCGGTGTTTTCGGCTCTTGAAAAGGCTTCGGGCGGGGCGGACGCCCTTCATCAAAGAAGGGGATTGCCTCCACGCTCAACTGCTCTGCCTGTTCTCCGCCATCGGGCGTGAACCGGACGACGAGCAGCCCGGGCTTATCCAGCACCGACTCCTGCGGCTGTGGCTCTGGCGGAAGCGTTTCTCCCCGCCGAGCCTGCTTACACAGGGCAGTCAGCTCCGCATTTTCCTGCCGAAGCGCATAAATTGTCCGTTCACAGGCAAAGACCCGCGTCTCATAGCGGCGAAGCTCCCGATTGGCAGCCGCCAGTTTTTGATTCAGCGCATCCAACTGCGCAATGATCTGTTCTGAAAGCCGATTCGTTTCCGCTTCATCAGATGGAACCCGATCCAGCGGACGGACATCCGCTGCGGTTTCCCGCTTCATCGTTTCCTCTGCCCCTTTCAGCGCATGCTGAGCCTGACTGCGTTCCATGGCATTTTGGGCGCAAAGACGCTCGATGCAGCGCAAGACGCTGTTTCCCAGACCATTGTCTTTCGCATCCTGTCGTCCCATGGTCTGCCTCCTCCCAGAGACATGCCCCTCTCGGGCGTTTGCTTTTTACTTACGCTTGTTCAGAATTGCCAGCAGCTCGTCATAGTAACGGTTATCGCTGCTCTCTTCTTCCACAGGCTTCGCCGCTGCCGGAGCTGCGGTCGCTGCCTTTGCGGCGGCTGCCGTTGCTGCAACATCTGCGCTGAATACAGCCGACGGAGTGGACGAAACACTACCTGTTGCATTATTCAGGCTGCTGCGCAAACCTTCGGCAGTCTTGTTATCAAAACCGGTCGCAACAACGGTGACACGCATCTCATCCGACAGATTCTCATCGAACGCAGTACCCCAGATGATGTTCGCATCCGGATGCGCACTCTGGGTGATCAGTCCGGCTGCCGTCTCGACATCCTCCAGACCGATATCAGGGCTGGATGTGATGTTGATGATAACGCCGTGCGCGCCCGCAATGCTGGTCTCGAGCAGCGGAGAGGAAATTGCCGCCTTGGCCGCATTTTCCGCTTTGCCCGCACCCTTTGCGCTGCCGACACCCATATGTGCATAGCCCGCATCCTTCATGATGGAACGGACGTCCGCGAAGTCAAGGTTGATGAATGCGGGAACATTGATCAGCGCGGAGATCGACTCAACGCCCTGACGCAGAACATTATCTGCCGCCTGGAAGGCGTTCATCAGGGTAATTTTTTCCTGACTGATCATCTTCAGACGCTCGTTGGGAATGACGATCAGGCTGTCAACGTGCATCAGCAGGTTTGCGATACCCTGCTCTGCCAGACCCATCTTGCGCTTGCCCTCAAAGGAGAAGGGCTTGGTGACGATGCCGACGGTCAGGATGCCAAGGTCATGCGCGACCTCCGCAACCACCGGAGCGGCTCCCGTACCAGTGCCGCCGCCCATACCAGCGGTGATAAAGACCATCTGAGAGCCCTTGAGCGCGTTTGCGATCTCGTCCTTGCTCTCCTCCGCAGCGCGCTGACCGATCTCGGGGTCTGCGCCTGCGCCGCGTCCCTTTGTCAGCTTTGAACCAAGCTGAACCTTGGTAGCCGCATGGTTCTTTGCCAAAGCCTGCTGGTCGGTGTTCATTGCAATGAACTCCACGCCCTGCAAGCCGTCACTCACCATTCGGTTGACAGCGTTTCCGCCGCCGCCGCCCACGCCGATCACCTTGATCGTCGTAACGTTTTCGTCCATTTCTTCGTCGAGCATCAATGCCATAATTTTTTCCTCCATCGGATGATATGGTGAACCTGCGCCTTTACGGTTTTCAGCACAGAGGATTGTCATAGTACAAATATACAACTATATCGTATCATCTTTTGGCTTGGATTGCAAGACAATTTTGCTATTTTAAACGTGTTTTTTCTCATGCGGAACTTTCAGGCGGGTTTCTTTGCAAATTCGTGCCCCAAGACCCGCTAAAATCTCTGTAAAATCCGCATAGCCCCTGTCGATGTACTCTGTCTGCCCAATCTCGCTCTCGCCCTGTGCCGCAAGAGCCGCAAGCACCAGTGCCGCCCCGCCCCGCAGATCGGGTGCGTCCAGACGCGCGCCGTGAAGCCGCCCCCTGCCCTGAGCCGGCGGGCGGACGATGAGTGTCCTTCCCTCCACTTTGACATTTCCGTCCATTCGTAAAAAACCGTCGGCACAGCCGAATCGACGCTCGAAGATGATGTCCTCGATGCTGCTTTCTCCCTCTGCGCAGAGCATCGCCGCCGCCAGCAGCGGGGCGGCGTCCGTTGCCAGCCCCGGATACACCCCCGTGAAGACCCGCCCCACCCCATGCAGACGACCAAAGCAGGCGATCTGAACCGCTTCTGAGGCGTTTTCGACCCTGCATCCCATTTGTCCCAGAATTTCCAGCACAGGAGCATAGAGAGAGGGGCTGCATCCGGTCAACTCCACCCGTCCTCCGGCGGCAGCGGCAGCACAAGCCAGCGTCGAGGCGAAAATGCGATCCGGAAGCGGTGAAAAGACACAGCCCGACAGTCCTCGTTTACCCTCGATCCGGATGATCGGGCTTCCCGCACCCTTCACCTGCCCGCCACACTGATTGAGAAATTCCGCAAGATCAACGATCTCCGGCTCACGTGCCGCGCCGCGCAGGATCGTCGTACCTCGGGCACAGACTGCGGCCAGCAGAATCGTTTCGGTCGCGCCGACGCTCGGAAATCGCAGTGTGATTTCTGCCCCGTGCAGTCCGAACGGCGCAGTCAGCACCAGCTTATCCGCTCCGGCATCCAACTCCCGAACACCCATTTTCGCCAGACCCGAGAGATGAAGGTCAATGGGTCTTGCACCAATTCTGCATCCGCCGGGCAGAACCGTCTCTGCCCGTCCCAGCCGTGCCAGAAGCGGTGCGCAGAACAGAATGGATGCCCGCATTTGTGCCGCTGTTTGGGCTGGAAGCGTACTGTTTTTCGGGGTTCCCGTCACCAGTACGTCGCTGTTCTGCCAGCGGGGAGTCATCCCAACACCCCGCAGAAGGGACAGACAGCATTCCACATCCGATAAGTGTGGTATCGCCCGCAGGCAGACGGAAGTCCGGCAGAGCATCGACGATGCAAAAATCGGAAGTACGCTGTTTTTTGCCGATGGGATCCGAACCGTCCCATTCAGTGGGCTTCCTCCTGTCACTCGGATCACACTCGTGTTTTCTGCCATATCCGCCGCCCCCGTTTCGCAAAAGATACCTCAACCTATGCAAAGCCGGTGCGAAATGTCCCTCTGGACAAGCAAAACTGAATTAGTCCGTTTATTTCTCAGCTCTCCTTGCGTGAAATCGCCAGCACGACCCCCATTTCCCCCAGCAGCATCATAAGACTCGTGCCGCCCGAGGAGAAAAACGGCAGGCTGATCCCAGTGTTCGGGATGGTATTGGTAACGACGGCGACGTTCAGGACCGCCTGCAACGCCACCTGTACCGTGAACCCCACCACCAGCAGCGCACCGAAGCGGTCCGGTGCTTGCGCCGCCAGAGTGATCCCACGCCAGAGCAGCAGGACAAACAGCAGGACGACCGTACACGCCCCCACAAAGCCCAGCTCTTCGCAGACAATCGAGAAAATGAAGTCGTTCTGCGGCTCAGGCACAAACAAATGCTTCTGGCGGCTGTTGCCAAGCCCCAACCCGGTCGCGCCGCCCGAACCGATGGCATACAGGCTCTGGATGGTCTGATGTCCGTCGCCCAGTGGGTCGGCAAATGGGTCGATCCACGAATTCAGACGATCGGCAGCGTAAGGCACAAGGTCAGGCATGATGACGACAGCCGCGCCGATCGCCGTAATGCCGCCAACACCCGCCAGCACGAACCAGCGCAAACCCGTTCCTCCCACGAACATCAGCACCGCGCCGATCCCCAGGATCAGAAGTGTGCCGGACAGATGCGGCTCGAGCAGCATCAGGGATGCCACGATCCCCAGAACCAGCGCGAATGGCAGCACGCCTACCGCAAATCCGCCCATCTGATCATGATTCAGGGAGATGATATGCGAAAACACCAGCACGACCGCAAATTTTGCGATCTCGCTGGGCTGGAGCGTCCCCAGCCCGGGCAGGACGAGCCAGCGTTTGCAGCCGTTGTACTCGGGCATAAAGAGCACCGCTGTCAGCAGGATCAGCGAAAGTGCCAGCAGCGGCCATGCCAGTTTGTGGAAGATATGATAATCGATCCGGCTCGCCAGCCACATTCCGGTCAGCCCCAGTGCAGCATAGAGAAGCTGCGGTCGGAGATAGGCGAAGGCGTCTCCCCGTCGGTACAGAGCCGCCGCATTGGACGCACTGTACAGCATCACCAGCCCGAAGCCGACGAGAGTCAGCACCAACACCAGAAACGGCAGATCCATCGCAGGCAGGCGACGGACAAGTGGACGGCGTTTCGTATACCGTTCCCGAAGAATCGCATGTTCCATGGCTATTCCTCCCGCTCCTTATTGTACGCCGCCGGACATTCTTCTAGTCATTTTTGCATCCCGCCGCACATAAAAATGTTCGGGGAGGTGGTATCATGTCAGAGCCTCGCACGCTGCCGGAGCAGGGCTTTCGCCGTCGGGCGCGAATCATTGCCGCAGTGTTCTGCGTGATCGCCTTCGGGTTGGCGGTAAGGCTTTTCTTCCTGCAATTGCGCAGTGAGGGCTGGTACACCGACCGCGCCCTTGGTCAGCAGCTTCGTGATACGGTCGTTCCTGCCGACCGAGGTAAAATTTACAGTGCGGATGGGGTTCTTCTTGCCGCAAACAGCAGTTGTTGGACGATTCGTGCCTCTCCGCGCGAGATGCTCGAGGAGAAGCTTGCCCTCGCCGCCCATGGACTTGCTGAGATTTTAGAACTGGACGAGGATTCCATTTTCAAAAAATTCAGCGACCGCCGTTCCAACGACTGCCTTCTCCGCTACCGGGTCGAGCGAGAGATGGCTGACCGGGTGCGGGACTTCTGCGAGGAAAATGGCATCACGGGCATCCGCATCAATCAGGATTCCAAACGCTGGTATCCTCAAGGGGAATTTCTTGCGTCCGTCCTCGGGTTCACCAATGTGGACAACGTAGGCGTATCCGGATTAGAGCTGCGCTATGACGACCTTCTGACCGGAGAAAACGGAATCGTCCTGACTGCGGTGAACGCATGGGGCTATACGCTTGATCAAAGCTATGAGACCGAACGCTTTCCCACCGAGGGGGACGGTCTCCGGCTGACGATCGACGCAAACATTCAACATTATCTGGAAAATGCGTTGAATTACGCCGTCAAAGAGCATCATGTCGCAGCGCGGGCGGTCGGCATCGTGATGGATGTCAATACCGGCGCAGTTCTGGCGATGTCCACCACCCCCGCCTATGACCCCAACCAATCCCGTGTGATCTACGATAAAACCACTCGGGAACAGGTTGATGCGCTTTCCGGAGAAGAGCGAACCGCCGCACTGCAGCTTGCTCAGCAGACCCAGTGGCGGAACAAAGCCGTCAGTGACCTGTACGAGCCGGGCAGCGTGTTTAAACTCATCACCTGCGCCGCCGCGCTGGATGCCGGAGTGATCCGGAAAAGCTCCGGCTTCTACTGCGGCGAATCCCTTTCGGTGGCGGGCACACGCTTTCACTGCGCCAACCACAAGAAGCACGGGGCGCAGACGCTCACACAGGCTCTCGAAAATTCCTGCAACCAGAGCTTTATCCAAATCGGCGCGCGTCTCGGGAAGGAAGTCTTCTGCGACTATTTCGCCGCATTTGGTCTGTGCGAGCCTACGGGAATTGATCTGCCCGCCGAACCGAAAAAGAGCCTTTATTACACCGCCGACCGGATGGGTCCGGTGGAACTGGCCTCCTGCGCATTCGGGCAGAGCAGCAAAATTTCTTACCTCGAGATGGCTGCGGCAGTCTGTGCGGTCGTCAACGGCGGAAACCTCATGAAGCCCTATGTCGTGTCGGACATCCTCGCGCCGGACGGTGAGGTCATTGATCACATCGAGCCGACCTGCACCCGACGGGTGTTGAATGAGGAAACGAGCCGGACCATGTTGGAAATGATGGAGTCCGTTGTCCTGAACGGTGGCGGTCGGAACGCTCAAATCGCAGGCTATCGGGTGGGCGGCAAGAGCGGAACGAGCCAGAAGCTGGACAGCGAGGATGAAAAAGCCCGCATCGCCAGTTTTGTAGCGGTCGCACCCATCGACGACCCGCAATTTCTTTGTCTCGTCTGTCTCGATGAGCCGCATAGCTGGACGACCGCAGGCGGCAGTCTGTCTGCTCCGGTCTGTGCCGAAGTCCTCGAACAAACCCTTGTTTACCGCGGCGTTCCCCGCACCGCCGCCGAACAGTCCGCTTCTTCCGAGATTTCCGCCGATCTCCCTGAGGATGGCGACAGCTTTGACGGGGCATAGAAAAAAGAGCAAAACCCAACGGTCTTGCTCCTTTTAAAGAATCTTTAGTTCTGCTGCGGCTGCTCACGGAATTTGATCTCGCCGGTGGTGCTGTCCATCGACTCGACGATGGCGAGACTTTCCAACTGATAGCCCTTGCTGCGGATCAGCTCGCCGCCCTGCTGGAAGCCTTTTTCGACGGCGATGCCGATGCCCTCGACCGTTGCGCCGGCTTCATCCGCCAATTCCAGCAGACCCATCAGGGCACAGCCGTTGGCAAGGAAATCGTCGATGATGAGGACGTGATCCTCTGGGGTCAGGAATTTTTTGGAAACAATGACATTATAGATCTTCTTGTGGGTGAAGGACTCGATCTTCGTCTCGTAATTATTGTAGTCGAGGTTGATGCTCATGGACTTTTTTGCGAAAACCACCGGAACATTGAACTCGCTGGCTACCACCGCGGCAATGCCGATGCCGCTGGCTTCGATGGTCAGCACCTTGTTGATGGGCTTGCCCGCAAACAGGCGTTTCCACTCCTTTGCCATCTCACGGAACAGGGCGATGTCCATCTGGTGATTGATGAAGCTGTCCACCTTCAACACATTGCCCTCGCGGACGATACCATCTTTTCGGATCCGTTCTTCCAGCAGTTTCATAATGTTATGTCTCCTCCCAGTCTCATTTCCTCTTTTGTTTCAATTAGTATACCGAATCCCGCCTGCTTTGGCAAGGTTTTTGCCGCCGAAATCCGACAAAAAATTCTCCACGATTTTACGCATTTCTTTTAAAAGTCCGACTCTTGCGGTAATTTCAAAAAGTCCCTTGTCCGGACGAAAATGATTTGGCTGTTTCTCTCTTGTTTTCTAAAAAAATTCGAGTATACTGTAAGAAAGCGGGGCGGAACGCTCTGTAAGGGTAATGCGCAGCCACTGCTGTGGGCGGCTGTGCGTCAGAAGAAGGAGTTACCATTATGAAGACCGGATTGATCCTGGAAGGCGGCGCAATGCGAGGGATGTTCACCGCCGGTGTTCTGGATGTATTGATGGAGCACGGCATCGTGGTTGACGGCGCGATCGGCGTTTCGGCAGGTGCGGTGTTCGGCTGCAACTACAAATCCCATCAGATCGGACGCACCATCCGTTATAACACGGAATACTGCAAAGACAAGCGGTATGCCAGCTTCAAAAATCTGGTGCGCACCGGAAACCTGTACAGTGAGCAGTTCTGTTATCACGATGTGCCGGAAAAACTCGATCCGTTCGACACCGAGACGTTCCGGAACTCGCCGATGGACTTTTTTGTCGTCTGCACCGACGTCAAAACAGGCGACCCTGTCTATCACAAGTGCCGCACCGGTGACGCTGAGGACATCCAATGGATGGAAGCCTCTGCTTCCATGCCGCTGGCAGCAAAGATCGTCAGGATCGGTCACTATTCCCTGCTGGACGGAGGCGTTGCCGACTCCATCCCTATCCGTTTCTTCGAGTCCATCGGCTACAAGCGAAACCTCATCGTCCTGACACAGCCCAAGGGATTCGTCAAGAAAAAGAATTCCATGCTGCCCGCCATCCGTGCCCGCTATCTGCGGTATCCGGCTTTTGTGGAAGCGGTCGCCGACCGTCACGAGCGGTACAACGAGACGCTTTCCTATGTTTCAATGCTAGAGCAATCCGGTAAGGATTACGTCATCCGCCCACCTATCCCGCTGGAGATTGGCGCAATGGAGCGTGACCCCGCCCAGCTTCGCCGTGTCTACGACACCGGACGTGCCGTGGCAGAGATCCAGATCGACAAGATCAAGGCGTTCCTTGAGCAGGTCAAAGCCGCGCCGGAAGCCTGATCTTCTGCTCCCAAACATCAAAAAAGCTGCTGCAAAACCTTTTCTGTCATCTCTCAATGGCAGTGTGTTTTGCAGCAGCTTTTTTATGATTCTTCCCAACTATCGGGGGGGGGGGAACATCATAGACCTTTAGATAGATCCGTTTGCGTCTCTCATCGAGATGTGCTTTCAGATTGCTGGTAAATCCTGGATCATCGAACAACGCAACAACATAAGGCGCGTATCGTGTTCCCTTCTGAGCACGGAACTCGCTTACCAGATCGTCAACCGATTTTGCCATTGTGTAGCAGCGTCCAATATTGTCCGTTGCGGCATCCAGCGAGTCCGCAACGTTCAGAACATCCACGATTGCCTTCATCTCGGCGTTGCAGTTTCCGTATCCCTTCGGGTAACCGCCCGTCTCATCGTAGAAGCGGTGGTGGAACAGTGCCGCCTGCCCCAGATCGTCTCCACGACCGATCTGAGACAGCGTTTCATAGCCCACCGCCGGATGGCACTGGATACATTCAAACTCCTCATCCAACAGTCGGCGGGCGTTCATGCCGATATACATGATGACCGCGCTTTTCCCAAGATCGTGGTACAGACCGCACTTGTATGCCATCTCTGTAATCTCGTCCGCATGTGCCCGCAATTCTTCGGTCGTCTGATATCCCATCAGCCCGATCAGGCTCTCCGGATTCTTTTTGATCAGTTGACCGATGAAATGCTTTGCCAGCAGAGCGACCATCAGAGAGTGGACATAAGTCGGTCGATGTGCTGCCAGAATGTAGTCCAGCATTCCACGGATGCCGGAGCTTTCCACCATCGGGAGCGTCTCTACCAGGTCCTGCAGCACCCTGTTCAACACCCGCGGATAACGGGTCGGCGGCAGCTTGTTCAGATATTCCAGACAGCACCGCTTGCTGCGCTGGATGCGATTTTCCAGCTTTTCCCTGTCCTTGGAGTCGAGGAAGCCGACATAGCGGTACATATAAGTCGTCAGTCCCAGATTGTTGTTGATCCCTGTCGATGTAAAGTCCTCGTGATCGACCCGCTCGACCGCATCCAGTGCGCTTTCAACAAGGCTGCGAGCTGTCCCGCGTCCGGCGTGATACTTTGCCGCCGCATAGAAAAAGTTCACCCGCCAGTTCTGGAGACGGGCTTCCTCGCCCTGATTTTCCCCGCACTTCTCATAGACATACTTTGCCGATCGATAAACCTTTTCGGCGATCTCCGGATCATCATTTTCACGCAGATATGCTAAGATTACAAACCGATCGATGTGTATCCCATAAATAAGGTTGCCCCACGGAATTTCCGGATTCAGGTTCTGATAATACGGGTCGGTCATGACTGCCAGAGCGCGTTCAGAAAGTCTCATATAAACACGGCAGGCATCATGGGAGCGTCTTGAAAGAGCCATCTTGCTGTTTCCAAGACAGCGGATGATGCAATCCCGCGTCTTTGTGTCAAATTCCTCATAGCGGCTGATATAGTCTGCGCCCTCTTGAAAATAGGCACGGACACGCGCCCCGAACGTGTTGACGCCCATCCGGTCACTCTTGAGATTCAGGTAGTAGAGCGTCACGCCGCAGTTGTACAGCTCCCGTATGATAAACGGTGCGTCTCCACGCAGTCTGGCTGCTTCCAGCAGCAGACAGTGGACCTTATACGCAATGCCGTCGTCCTCGCTGTTCATATAAGCAAACAGCTTTCCGGCAAATTCGTACAAGGCTTCGATGTCTTCGTCTGTCAACTCCGCAGCCTTTCGGGAAAAGACCCGTTCGTTCAGGATCCGGTTGTTCTCCTTCATCACCAAAAACGATTCCGTGGCATTCTTCTGGATGGTATCCAGGATCGTCTGTGCGTCTGTTCCCTGTTCAAATTCCGGTTTTGAGAGTGCGCGAACTTTCCGCAAATTTTCAATATATCGCTCGCACTGCAAATCTTTCATTCATCAGTATCTCCTCAAACCAGCGATTTTTATCTCTGCTGTCTATTATTATACTATCTTCTCCGTTTCTGTCAACCATTGCGCCGACGCATTTCGGCGCATTCCATTCTTTGATCCCGCAACGAACAAATATCAAAAGCCACCGCAGGCGTTCTCCTGCGATGGCTTTAAAAAAATCAGATATTCTGCAAAATTCCGTAAAATTACTCCACGATGATGCTCTTGCCGGTCATTTCTGCCGGAACAGGCAGACCGATATAGGGCAGCATGGTGGGAGCAATATCTGCCAGACAGCCACCCTCACGGAGCTTGACGTCGCCGCAGCCGATCGCCACAAAGGGAACGACATTGGTGGTGTGTGCCGTGAACGGGGTGCCGTCCGGATTCTTCATCTTCTCTGCGTTGCCGTGGTCAGCAGTCAGGAAGGCGCAACCGCCTGCATTCAGGACAGCGGTGACGACTTCTTCAACAGCCTTATCAACGGCCTCAACTGCCTTGACAGCAGCCTCGAACACGCCGGTGTGACCGACCATGTCGCAGTTTGCGAAATTCAGGATGATAACATCGTACTTGCCGCTCTCGATGCGAGCCTTGCACTCAGCGGCGACCTCGGGCGCGCTCATCTCGGGCTTGAGGTCATAGGTGGCGACCTTCGGGCTGGGGATAACGCAGCGATCCTCGCCCTCATAGGGAGCTTCCACGCCGCCATTGAAAAAGAAGGTGACGTGCGCATACTTCTCGGTCTCAGCGATGCGGAGCTGCGTCTTGCCATTCTCAGACAGATACTGACCCAGAACATTCTTCAGTTCGACCGGAGGATACGCGACCTCACAGTTCGGCATGGTAGCATCGTATTCCGCCATACAGACATAATTGACCTGCTTGCGTCCACCGCGACGCTCGAAGCCGGTGAAGGCGTCATCGCAGAAAATGCGGGTCATCTGACGGGCACGGTCAGGGCGGAAGTTCATGAAGATAACAGTGTCGCCATCCTGCACACGACCGCCCTCGCAGGTGACGCAGGGCAGAACGAACTCGTCAGTCTTGTCGTCCGCATAAGAAGCCTCGATCGCCTCCTGTGCGTTTGCGGCGTGGTTGCCCTCGCCGTAGACGAAAGCTGCATACGCCTTCTCCTCGCGATCCCAGTTGTTATCGCGATCCATTGCGTAGTAACGACCGCTGACGCTGGCGATCTTGCCGACACCCAGCTCATCCAGCTTGGACTGCAGATCGGCGAGGAAGCCCTTGCCGGCGTGCGGATCGGTATCACGACCGTCGGTGATGCAGTGCAGATAGACTTCGGATGCGCCCATCTGCTTTGCCATTTCCAGCACGCCGAACCAGTGATCCGCATGGCTGTGAACGCCGCCTGTGCCGACCAGACCCATCAGGTGGATCGCCTTGCCTGCGTCGATGGCAGCCTCCATGTTCTTGACGAGGACAGGGTTCTTGAGTATCTCACCGTCACGGATGGACTTGGTGATGAGGGTAAGCTGCTGGTAAACGATGCGGCCTGCGCCCATGTTGGTGTGACCAACCTCAGAATTACCCATCTGGCCATCCGGCAGACCGACTGCCATACCGGAAGCGTCGATGGTCGTCATGGGATATTTTTCCATCAGCGAATCAATGAAAGGCTTTTTTGCGGCAGCCACCGCATTGCCGTAGGTTTCATTCGGCGTCCAGCCGAAGCCATCCATGATGCACAGAAGAACAGGTTTCTTGGACATATTGGTATTTACTCCTTAAATTTTAAGCTTAGCCCTTGGTTGCAGCGTTGACGATGACCGCGAAATCCGGAGCCTTCAGGGATGCGCCGCCGATCAGACCGCCGTCAACGTCCTTCTTGCTCAGCAGCTCCTCGCAGTTCTTGGCGTTCATGCTGCCGCCGTACTGAACCGTGGTAGCCTCTGCGACTGCCTCGCCGTAGACCTCGCCGATGACCTTGCGGATCTGAGCGCAGACTTCCTCAGCCTGCTCTGCGGTCGCGGTTTTGCCCGTACCGATCGCCCAGATGGGCTCGTAAGCGATGACAACATTTGCCATCTGCTCCGCCGTAACGTCACGCAGAGCGATCTTGGTCTGCATCCGCACCAGCTCCTCGGTGACGCCCTCTTCACGCTGCTGCAGGCTCTCACCCACGCAGATGATGACCTTCAGACCAGCATTCAGCGCAGCCAGAGCACGCTTGTTGACGGTCTGGTCAGTCTCCGCAAAGTACTGACGACGCTCGGAGTGACCGACGATAACATACTCAACGCCCAGATCGACCAGCATATCTGCGCTGATCTCGCCGGTGAACGCGCCGGACTTCTCGAAATGGACGTTCTCAGCACCGACGTGGATGTTGGTACCCTTGGTCTTCCCGACAGCGGTCACCAAGTCGGTGTACGGGGTGCAGATAACGACCTCACAGCCTGCGTCCTTGACGGCAGGGATCAGCTCATCGACCAGCTTTGCAGCCTCGGTCGCGGTCTTGTTCATTTTCCAGTTGCCAGCAATAATGGCCTTGCGCTTTGCCTTATCCATTGTAGTGTTCTCCTTTTACTTTTTTAATATCTACGCTTCACCGTCAGCAAGCTCGCCCTCTCCGTCATCGCTGCGCGATGCCACCTCCCCCAAAGTGGGAGGCTTGGCTCTCCCTCTGGGAGAGCTGTAACCGAAGTTGACTGAGAGGGCGAAGAAGCTAACGGCAACAATAAAAAGTGCGGCGGCGAAACTGCCGCCGCACCTGTCAGGATGCTACTTGAAACCTTATGCGTTCTGGATCACTGCGATGCCGGGCAGCTCCTTGCCCTCCAGATACTCCAGAGATGCGCCGCCGCCGGTGGAAATATGGGTCATCTTGTCGCCCAGACCCATCTGCTGAACAGCTGCCGCGCTGTCGCCGCCGCCGATCACGGTGGTAGCGTCGCTCTCAGCCATAGCCTTCGCAACAGCCAGCGTGCCGGCTGCCAGAGTCGGGTTCTCGAACACGCCCATCGGTCCGTTCCAGACAACGGTCTTGGAAGCCTTGACAGCGTCTGCGAAGAGCTTCATGGTCTCAGGACCGATGTCGCAGCCTTCCATATCAGCCGGAATCGCGGTGACCGGAACAATGGTAGTCTCGACGGGAGCGTCGATGGGATCGGGGAAGTTTGCCACACAAGCGGTATCAACGGGCAGGAGCAGCTTGACGCCCTTCTCCTGAGCCTTCGCCATCATCTCCTTGCAGTAGTCCAGCTTGGAGTCGTCGCACAGACTCTTGCCGACCTCATAGCCCTGTGCCTTGATGAAGGTATAAGCCATGCCGCCGCCGATGATGAGGGTATCGACCTTCTCCAGCAGGTTGGAGATAACGTTCAGCTTGTCCGCAACCTTTGCGCCGCCTAGAATTGCGGTGAAGGGACGGACAGGATCGTTGACTGCGTTGCCCAGATACTTGATCTCCTTCTCCATCAGGTAGCCGACAGCGGTATCCTTGACGTAGTCGGTGACGCCTGCGGTGGAGCAGTGCGCACGGTGGCAGCTTCCGAATGCGTCATCAACATACGCATCCGCCAGAGAAGCAAGATCCTGAGAGAACTCAGGCATATTCTTGGTCTCTTCCTTGCGGAAACGGGTGTTCTGCAGCAGGACAACATCGCCGTTGTTCATAGCGGCAACAGCAGCCTTTGCGTTCTCGCCGACAACATTATCATCGTCTGCAAAGACAACGGTCTTGCCGAGCTTCGCGCTCAGGGCAACCGCAACAGGTGCGAGGCTGAACTTTGCCTCAGGACCATTCTTGGGTTTGCCCAGATGGCTGCACAGGATGACCTTTGCGCCGTCGTTGACAAGCTTCTGGATGGTGGGCAGAGCCGCATTGATGCGGTTCTCATTGGTGATGACGCCGTCCTTCATCGGGACGTTGAAATCGCAGCGGACAAGCACCTTCTTGCCGCAGTAATTCTGATCGTCGATCGTCTTCTTACCTAAACCCATGGTAATTATCTCCTCTCAATTCTTTTCTCGGAATCGAATTTCGCTCACTCTCGGGGCTTTGCGCTCCTATATTCTTATTATAAACAAAAACCATGTGTATTGCAAGGACAAGGGATAGATAATTTATTAACAAACATTTCCTGTACTTGCACGGAAAAGTGTCTATTTTGACAGGTTTGCAGAATATGGCTTAAATTTTGCATCCTCGCCCTCTCAGTCTCGCGTTGCTCGACAGCTCTCCCAAAGGGAGAGCCACTGGCGTGCCGGGCAAGTCTGAGCAAATCGAAAAGAAACCATTTCACGCAAAAGCGATGGCCTTGCTGTTCCCACCAGCAACTATATAACCAAAACAGCCCTGCGGACTGGATTCAGAAGTATCTGAACCGAGACAACAGGGCTATCTTCTTTTATCTTTTGTAGAAACTTCGTGCGTCTTTTGTAGACTGCACCAATTTGCCAAGGGCTCTCCCTTTGGGAGAGCTGTCACCGCAGGTGACTGAGAGGGCTATTATTTGATATCCAGTTCCGGCGGCACGTCGATCTGGTCGGAGACATATTTGCCGTTCTTCTTCCGCTGACGGACACACTCGGTGAGGAGATACTCGATCTGACCGTTCACCGAACGGAAGTCATCCTCTGCCCAGGCAGCAATGGCATCGTAGAGCTTCGCGTTCAGACGGAGCGGAACCTGTTTTTTTTGCTCTGCCATCAGTAGAGACTGCCGCTGTTCACGATGGGCTGTGCGTCACGGTTGCCGCACAGCACCACCAGAAGATTCGAGACCATTGCTGCCTTGCGTTCGTCATCCAACTCGACCACCTTATTTTCGCTGAGACGATCCAGAGCCATTTCCACCATGCCGACTGCACCATCGACGATCATCTTGCGTGCGTCGATGATGGCACTTGCCTGTTGACGCTGGAGCATGACCGCTGCAATTTCGGGAGCGTATGCCAAATAGGTAATGCGTGCTTCGACGATCTCAATGCCAGCATCGGCGACCTTTTTCTGAATTTCATCTTGGATACGCTTTGCCACGATTTCCGAAGAGCCGCGCAGGCTTCCCTCATCTGCCACGCCGTCGCCGGTGGTATCCACATTGGGAGCCACATCATAGGGATAGATGCGGACGACATTGCGGAGTGCGCTGTCGCACTGCAAGGAGAGATATTCTTTGTAGTTATCCACATTGAAGACGGCCTTTGCAGTATCAGTTACACGCCAGATGACCGCGATGCCAATTTCAACCGGGTTGCCGAGGCAGTCGTTGATCTTCTGACGAGAGTTGTTCAGGGTCATCATCTTGAGGGAAATTTTCTTGCTGGTGGTTTCCAGCGCAGCCTGTGTGTTCTGAGTGTTGCTGCCCTTGAACATCGCCGTCATTGCGTTTTCGCCGCTGTTGACGTCGCCGCTCTGGCTCAGCTTGGTGCCTGCGGCTGGGTTGACGGCAGTGCAGAACGGGTTGACCCAGTAGAAACCCTGACCTTTCAGGGTGCCGATGTAGTCACCGAACAGGGTAAGTACCAGTGCTTCCTGCGGCTTCAGGACTTTCAGTCCGCAGAGCAGGATCACACCAACGATCGTGTAAACGATCGCTACAACGATCAAAGCATGTCCCAGCACAGTACTGTCCTGCACAATGCCGTAAACAAACGCAGCAATTGCGGCAGCATAACCCAGCAGGATCAGCAACAGCATCACCATGCCGTTCTTTTTGGTTTGCAGAATCTTCTCTTCCATGATAATCCCTCCTTAACGGGTCGGAAGTGTTCCTTTGTGATATCAGAATCATATCACTTTGTCTTTGATTTGTCAAGCATTCCCGCAAACTCCTTTTGATCCCACAACAGAAGCCCCCGATGCCTTTTTCGCACCGAGGGCTTTGTATTTATATGCTCTTATACACTCGTTTCTTTGTCTACGACCTGAATCTTGCCCTTCTTCCACAAAACGTAAGAAGTAAGGATCCCGATCGGGAGCATCACGATGATAAAGATACCCACAAGACCGCCCAATATCGAACCATAGCCTGCCACACGAGCCACGATGGACAGCACCGTCATAATGATCAGCACCGGAAGAACCCCCTTGATTCCGCCCTTGACGACCTTGCTGCCACTGGAAGAGCTTGCAAACAGTCCCAGTGCCATCGAACCAAACAAGGCAGGGAGCAGATAACCGGACGCCGTTTTGACAGCAGGAAGCTCAAACACCGGACTGATAAAGGAAGCACACACCGCCGCCAGGGTCAAGATCGCCACGGTCATTAAAGAAGAAACCGCTACCGCCACCGATGCAACCGCCTCGCCTTCCGGCGTGTTGGGCTGCTTTTTGGTCAGGTTCATGGCATTGGCCGCCACCGGAAGCTTCAGGTTCATAATATTTCCGGTGATAAAAGCCAGATATGCCGAGCATCCCAGAATAGGGGTATAGCTCAACGCCTCCGAAAATCCGACCGGAATATAAACCAGCAGAACGCTGAATGTTGTAACATTGAATACCTCACCAAAGGAAGGAACGCTGTCGTAGGCTGCCAGCACGATGAACGGGAGAACGATCATATAGATCAATGCGATCAACGTTCCCACACGTCCCCAGCGATGCGCCCAGCTCTGAAAGGAGTCTGTCTTGATTTCATTTTTATCGGCTTTCATGTCAATGTCCTCCTGTTATCCGAAAATCTTCACCCATGCAAGAGAGGAAAGAAGTCCGCCCAGCATCGAGAACGCCATAACGAAATTGTTCAGCCATCCAAGCCCCTGCTTTCTCGCAAGCATACTTACCGCCAACGCAATGACAAGACCGGTCAGCATGACCGCTGCCTGTACATTATCGGTAAACAGCAGGATGGGGATATATACTGAGAACATCACCAGCATAAAAACGCCCGACAGAACATTTTTCCAAGTGCTTCCGCCGTTATCCGCCGCCGAACGATCGACACTGCGGCAAATCTTCTTGCCAAACGGAAGAAGGATCAAAAAACCGCTGAGCATACCCACGCTCATCAGGATCATCACCACGCCAAACTGACGTCCGGTTGCGCTTTCCAGCATTTCTGCGGAGGAAGCGTATCCCAACACCTGTGCAATGGAGCTTGAGATCATCGTCTCATACGAGAGAGAGCCGATGACCGACAGACGCCACCAGGCCCACACGCTGCCCAGCACTGCGATCAGTACAAATAATCCGACCACAATCGACAGACTGGGAACGACCGAAAATACAAGGCTGGACTTTATCACATTGCGCAGCTCCTGCTTTGTAATGCCCAGCTCCAGACAATGGTCATAAGCCTTTTTCAGATAGACCAGTGAGAAGCCCGCGATATAAACCAGACCGCCGATCACCAGTGCCAGCAGCAACGGACTCTGGATGATATCTTTCATCGTCGCCATAAAACTTCCTCCCTCAAATCGTATAGAAATAAAAAACGGCAGGTATTTTTCAGCCCGCCGTCTTTGCGTTGTACACATGTTATCGAAGATTTTCGGGAATGTCAAATGAGTATGACTAAAACTTGAGCCCAAAAAACGCAACCGGAAAAGAAGATTAAAAAACGTCTATTCTTTATCACTTTAAAATATTAAAGCTCTATTTGCAAACGCCTTGTTTTCGTTGAAAGTTGCCTAAAATTATGAGAACTTTTTCAGCAATCTGCCAACGTCTGTTGCAGAAAATCCGTCACGGATATTTCCATGAAACACAAAAGACACCCCCGCCTTTCGACGGGAGTGTCTCTGTTTCAAGAATCAGAATTCAAGAAAGAACGTTCAGGGGGATCAAATTACTTGATCTCGACCTTTGCGCCAGCCTCTTCCAGCTTCTTCTTGATGTCCTCAGCCTCAGCCTTGGAAGCCTTCTCCTTGACAGCCTTGGGTGCGCCGTCAACGATAGCCTTAGCTTCCTTCAGGCCCAGGCCGGTGATCTCCTTGACCAGCTTGATGACCTGCATCTTGGTTGCGCCAGCCTCAGCGAGGATGACGTCGAACTCGGTCTTCTCTTCCTCAGCGGGAGCAGCAGCACCAGCAGCAGCGGGAGCAGCAGCAGCAACAGCGGAAACGCCGAACTCTTCGCAGTAGGTGTCGATCAGCTCTTTCAGCTCCAGAACGGTCAGGCCCTTAACGGACTCGATGATGGCAGTAATCTTCTCAGAAGCCATGGTAATAACCCTCCAATATCAATGGTTTTGTGTTTGTTTCAGTGTTTTAAGCAGCGGTCACGCAGCCATCAGGCAGCGGGCTCCTCCTGCTTGTCGGCATAAGCCTGCATTGCGACAGCCAGACCAGACAGAGTGCTGGTAAGAGCACCTGCGAACATGGACAGCATGCCTTCGCGGTTGGGCAGCTTTGCGATAGCGTTGGTCTCAGCAGCGTTCATGACCTTGCCTTCCATGAAGCCAGCCTTAACGACGAACTTCTTGGACTTATCGCCCTCCTGATACTTGCACAGGATGCGGGCAGCGGACATGGGATCTGCCTCGTGAGCAAAAGCGATAGCGGTATCGCCCTTGAAGTTCTCAGCCAGACCCTCCAGAGAAGTGCCCTTGACAGCCAGACGCAGCATGGTGTTCTTCACGACCATATAATCAACGCCTGCCTCACGCAGCTCCTTACGGAGCTTGGTGTCGTTCTCGACGTTGATGCCGCCGTAAGCGACGACGCAGCCGGAAACCGCACTCTCAAACTTTGCCTTCAGATCAGCGACATAAGCCTGCTTTTCAGAAAGAATCTTTGCACTGGGCATTCGGTTTCACCTCGTTTCAAAAAACTTGTATCGAAAACCGGAGTCGGCATGAAAAAAGCCTCTTTCCCGCACTTGGACGAGAAAGAGGCATAAAACAACTTTTACGCACGTTTCTCGGCAGGCGGCATAGCCTTACGCTGGACTCCAGCACCTGCTGTCTCAAAAACAGCATGGTTATTTTACCGCAAACGTGCGGAGTTGTCAATAGGTTTTCTGAATTTTTTCAAAATTCCTCTGTCAGGCTTCCTTAATAGGGGAGCCGACTGTGCCAAAGCACAGACTAAGAGGTTTTTCTCAAATCAGAAATCAGACACCGTACTTCAGGGTGTTGAGACGGATGCCAGGACCCATTGTGGTGGCGATGGTTGCGCTCTTGAAGTAAGTGCCCTTCGCAGCAGCGGGCTTTGCCTTAGCGATCGCGCTCATGACAGTGTCCAGGTTGGTGTACAGCTTCTCAGCACCGAAGGATGCCTTGCCGACAGGAACATGGATGATGTTCTGCTTGTCCAGACGATACTCGATCTTACCAGCCTTAGCCTCGGAGACAGCCTTGCCCAGATCCGGAGCAACGGTGCCTGCCTTGGGGTTCGGCATCAGTCCACGGGGACCGAGAACCTTACCAAGACGACCAACGCGACCCATCATGTCGGGGGTGGTAACAACGACGTCGAAGTCCATGAAACCGCCAGCGATGCGTGCGATCAGCTCGTCATCACCAACGATGTCTGCGCCAGCAGCCTCAGCAGCAGCGGCTGCTGCGCCCTTAGCGATCGCGCAGACGCGGACAGTCTTACCAGTGCCGTTGGGCAGGACAACTGCGCCACGAACCTGCTGGTCAGCGTGACGACCATCAACGCCCAGACGGACGTGCAGCTCAACGGTCTCGTCGAACTTAGCGGAAGCGGTCTTGCAAGCCAGCTCCAGAGCCTCGTTCATATCATACAGCTTAGAAAAATCGACCTGCTTCGCAGCATCGACATAGTGCTTGCCATGTTTCATTGTATATCCTCCTAAGTGGTCATGCGGGCAGTGTTATGCCCTCCCACGATTTATGTCTCAGCCCTCGACGACGACGCCCATGCTGCGGCAGGTGCCACGAACCATGCTGCATGCAGCTTCCAGAGAAGCAGCGTTCAGGTCGGGCATCTTGGTCTTAGCGATCTCCTCGACCTGAGCAGCGGTCAGAGTAGCGACCTTTTCCTTGTTGGGCTTGCCGGAAGCGGTGTTGATGCCAGCGGCCTTCTTGATCAGAACGGCTGCCGGAGGAGTCTTGGTGATGAAGCTGAAGGAGCGGTCAGCGTAAACAGTGATGACGACGGGGATGACATAACCCATCTGGTTCTTGGTACGCTCGTTGAACTCCTTGGTGAACGCCATGATGTTGACGCCCTTCTGACCCAGAGCAGGGCCAACAGGGGGGGCCGGAGTTGCCTTGCCAGCCTCGATCTGCAGCTTAATGTAGCCAGTAACTTTCTGTGCCATGATAAATGCACCTCCAAAAATCTGTGGTGAGTTGCGGCGTGGTGTCTCCACGCCTCCCACGAGCATGCGCCCGATGCGCACGCTCTATAAGAACCGCGCTGCGGTCTTACCTTGGTAAACGATTTGCCGGTTGGTTACGGCAGCTCGACCTGACCGATGTCCACCTCTGCGGGCGTTTCGCGGCCGAACATGTTGACCTTGAGCTTGACTTTGAAGCTCTCGGTGTCGATGCCCTCGACAAGACCCATAAAGCCTTCCAGAGGACCTGCGGTGATCTGCACGGTGTCGCCGACCTTGAAATCCACGGTCAGCGGAGCCGCCTTTTCAACACCCATCTTTTCCACTTCTTCAGCAGTAAGAGGAACCGGCTTGGATGCAGGACCGACGAAACCGGTGCAGCCGCGCGTGTTGCGCACCACATACCAGGTATCGTCGTTCATGACCATCTTGACCAGAACGTAGCCGGGGAACAGCTTGTGCTCCACCATACGTTCCTTACCGTCCTTGATCTCCGGAACCATCTCGGTCGGAACCTTGATATCGCAGATCAGGTCTTGCAGGCGGCGGTTCTCCACCATGGTCTGCAAGTCCGTCGCTACCTTGTTCTCGTAGCCGGAATAGGTATGCACAACATACCAAAGAGCCTCATTGGACTGTTCTTCCATTTTGGTTGACCCTCCGTTTCAAGATGATTACGCGCCGATGATCAGGCCGAGAATGCCGCCGAAGATGGCGTCCAGCGCGATCATCACGACCGCGGCGATCGCCACAGTGACGAGCACGACGATGGTATTGGTCTTGACGTCCTCCTTCGAGGGCCAGACGACCTTCTTCAGCTCGCTCTTCGAGTCGCGGAAGAACTTAGAAACACTGCTTCCGAAGTTCTTCACAGCGGCCTTCATTCTGGCCACAAAGCCCGGCTTTTTCTCGGTTTTGTCCGCCATAATGCGTCCGCCTTTCTTACTTGGTTTCGCGATGAACGGTGTGCTTCTTGCAGAAACGGCAGTACTTCTTCATCTCGAGACGATCGGGGTTGTTCTTCTTGTTCTTCGTGGTGTTGTAGTTGCGCTGCTTGCACTCGGTGCAGGCCAGAGTGATTTTAACGGTCATTTGTTGACACCTCCATTATAACGGTCGTTTTGAACCTCCCTCGGCTTGCGGGAGCGCCCGTAAAAAAACAGGCGCACTTAATAATCCCGCAAAAGAGGTGTTATCATTGTATCACGCCTTTTTCCATTCGTCAAGCGTGTTTTTTGCGATTTTTCAACTTTTTTGTTTTTTCTTTGCTTTCGTGCTCATCGTCGGCATTTTGCTTGCATCACGGGCATAGATATTGTATAATAATGCGTGTTTATCATGATTCTGAGCAAAATCAAAAATCCGGCGGCGCAGCCATGCGCTGCCATCCAGTCAGGAGAGATCTACGATGCAGTCTGAAGATAAAATGACCGTTGTCCTTCTGTTCGGCGGTATGTCCAGCGAGCATGAGGTCAGCCGCGTATCCGTGGGTACATTCGTCACGAATATCGACCGTTCCAAATATGAAGTCATGACCATCGGCATCACCAAAGAGGGTCGCTGGCTCTACACCGAAGCCACCGCAGCGCAGATGGCAGACGGCAGCTGGGAAGAGCTGGCAGGCAACATGCCCTGTGTGCTCAGCCCCGACCGTGCCGAGCACGGCATGATCCTGTTCACGCCGACCGGACAGGTCGAAAAGATCCATGTGGACGTCGTTATCCCCGTTCTCCACGGTCTATGGGGCGAGGACGGCACGCTGCAGGGGCTTATGGAGCTGGCAGGCATCCCCTATGTCGGCTGCGGCGTTCTGGCAAGTGCCGTCTGCATGGACAAGGCAGTTGCGAACGCCCTGTTCGACGCAAACGGCATCCCTCATACCAAATGGCTTGCCGCCACCCGCTGGGAGATCGAGACGGACATCGAGGGTGTTTGTGACGGTGCGATCGCAAAGCTGGGCTGGCCCATCTTTGTCAAGCCCGCCAATGCCGGTTCAAGCGTCGGCATCACCAAGGCGACCGGTCGTGATCAGTTGAAGGAAGCCATTGCGCTGGCTCTCGAGAATGACCGTAAGGTCGTCTTTGAGGCATTTGTGGATGGTCAGGAGGTCGAGTGCGCTGTCATCGGTTCTGAGCCGGCGGTCTCCACCCGCCCGGGCGAGATCCTTGCCGGCGCAGAGTTCTATACCTACGATGATAAGTATAAGAATGGCGTCAGCCAGACGGTCATCCCTGCGCATCTGCCCGAGGAGAAGCTGGACGAAGTGAAAACCTATGCAGCGATGGCGTATACCGCTCTCAACTGCGAGGGTCTGGCACGGTGCGACTTCTTTGTGGAAAGGGGCACCGGCAAGGTCATGATCAACGAAATCAACACCCTGCCCGGCTTTACCTCCATCAGCATGTATCCCAAGCTGATGGAGAACGAGGGCGTTCCCGTGCCCGCTCTCATTGACCAACTGATCGCGCTTGCTCTCGAAAGGACGGATCGACGCCATGGATAATCGCCCCATCGGTGTATTTGATAGTGGACTGGGCGGCTTGACAGGCGTTCGGGAGCTTCGCAAGCGTCTTCCCAATGAAAACATCGTCTATTTCGGCGATACGGCGCGTGTGCCGTATGGCAGCCGAAGCCCGGAAAGTATCCTCCAATACGCCCGACAGGACATTGCGTTTCTGCTGTCCAAGGACGTCAAGTGCATCATGGCTGCCTGCGGCACGGTGTCCAGCACCTATCCGGCTTCTGAAGCCGCAAAGCTTCCCGTCCCTTACATGGGCGTGGTAGACGCTGCCGCTCGAGAAGCTGCCTTCGTGACCCGAAACCGGAAGATCGGCATCATCGGCACCGCCGCGACCATCCGCTCCCACAGCTATGAGGCACTTCTCCGCAAGCTTGTGCCGGGCGTTGAGATCATCGCCCGTGCCTGCCCGCTTTTTGTTCCGCTGGTGGAGTCCGGCTATGTTGATCACAGTGCTGCGGATAAGCAGCAGGTCACAAAGCTCGTCATCGCCCAGTATCTGACCGAAGTGCGGGATGCAGGTGTTGACACCCTCATTCTCGGCTGCACCCATTATCCGCTGCTCAAGACCATGATCGGCGAGTTCATGGGACGGGAGGTCACTCTCGTTGACCCCGCAAAGACGGCGGCGCATCATCTCGAGCGTCTGCTCAGTGAGCGCGGTCTGCGTGCCGACCACCCTGCGGGACAGGCGCATTTCTATGTCAGCGATGTGCCGGACAGCTTTTCTCAGACCGCCGACCTTTTCCTCGGCGAATATAAGGGTGGACCGATCGACCAGATCGCCATCGAAAAATATTGATAAGGATTCAAAAATCGTGAGCAAATCACTGAACGAAGATTATATCATCCGGATCAAAAGCTCCGTCGAGCAGTTCGAGCACTCCGGCACGATCTCCGAAGAGGAAGCCGACCGCATCGAGCTGATGACCCGCGGAAGCCTCGTCAAAAAAGGCAGCAGCTTCTATATTTCTTATAAGGAAACGCAGACCATCGGTTTCGAGGGCTGCACCACGACCATCAAGATCGCCGAGGATGGAAGCAGGGTCGCCCTGCTCCGCTTCGGTCGTGCGAACGCGCAGTTGATGATCGAGCGGGGACGGCGGAATCTTTGCCATTACGAAACAGATGTCGGCTCTCTGACGCTGGGCGTCACGGGAGACGGCATTGAGTGCGGTCTGACCGAAAAGGGCGGGCACGCAAAGTTCAGCTATCTGCTGGATACCGACAACGCCAGCATGATCAGCCGGAATACGCTGGAAATGAGCGTACAGCATGTAAATTAAAACGTCTCGCCCTCTCAGGCGTTGCATCTGCCCCGCCAGCTCTCCCAAGAGCCAGGCGAGGCTGCCGGAGAGAGCAGTTTTGTGAAAGGATAATATCAATGACTGATTTTGAAAAGACCTACCAGAATTACAACCCTCGGCAGGCTGCTCTGAACGAAGCGCGCGCTCTGCTGAGCGAGGCCGCAAAGGCAGCAATGTCCGACGGCACACTGCCCGAGGCAGAACTGCCCGCCTTCATCGTGGAAATTCCGGCTGACGTCAAAAACGGTGACATCGCTTCCAACCTTGCGATGGCTGGCGCGCGCACCTGGCACAAAGCCCCCAAGATGATCGCCGACGCGCTGCTGGCACATCTGCCCTCCCTCGAGAACAGCGTATTCTCCAAGGTAGAAGTTGCCGGACCGGGCTTCATCAACCTGTTCCTCGCTCCGTCCTTCTGGGCCGGCGTGGTGCTGGGCGCATGTGCCAACACCGAGTATGGACGCACCGATTACGGCAAGGGTGCGAAGTACAACGTCGAGTTCGTTTCCGCCAACCCAACCGGTCCGATGCATATGGGCAACGCGCGCGGCGGCGCACTGGGCGACTGCCTTGCCGCTGTCCTTGACTGGGCCGGTCATGATGTGACCCGTGAGTTCTACATCAACGACGCAGGCAACCAGATCCAGAAGTTCGGTAAGAGCCTCGCCGTCCGTTATCTCCAGCAGTTCTGCGGCGAAGAGGCTTATCCCCTGCCCAGGGAGTGCTATCAGGGCGGTGACATCAAGGTTCTTGCGGGCGAGTTTGCCGAGATCCACGGCGATGAATATGTTGCGTCCTGTCAGGGAATGGACGAAGAGACGCTGTTCGAGAGCGACGCTTTTGCCACTCTGAAGGACGCTCTGGTCTCCTACGCTCTCCCCAAAAACATCGCCGCCTTGAAGCGTGACCTTGGCAAGTACCGCATTGATTACGACGTCTGGTTCCACGAGAGCACCCTGCACGAGTCCGGTGCGGTTCTGGCGGTCGTGGACAAGCTGCTCGAGCTGGGCGCATGCTACAAGACAGAAGATGGTGCTGTCATGTACCGCAGCGCACAGTATGCCGCTAAGTACGGCACGGTCAACAAAAAGAAGACCGACGACGGCTCCGAAGAGGAAGCCAAGGACGAAGTCCTCGTTCGCGCAAACGGCATCCCGACCTACTTTGCCGCCGACATCGCTTACCATTATGATAAGCTGGCGACCCGTGGCTTCGTGAAGGCCATCGACGTCTGGGGCGCAGACCACCACGGCCACGTTGCCCGTATGAAGGGCGCGATGGACGCCATCGGTCTGGACGGCAATCAGCTGGACGTCGTGCTGATGCAGATGGTCAACCTGATGCGTGACGGCCAGCCCGTCCGCATGTCCAAGCGTACCGGCAACGCCATCACCCTGACGGACCTGTTGGAGGAAGTGCCCATCGACAGCGCACGTTTCCTCTTCAACATGCACGACGCAGGCAGCGGCATTGACTTTGACCTTGATCAGGCAGTCAAGACCGACAACGACAACCCTGTCTACTACGTCCAGTATGCGCACGCTCGTATCTGCTCCATCCTCAAAAAGATGGAGAGCGAGGGCGTTCGTTTTGCCGGTGCGGAGAAGGTCGATGCTTCCCTACTGACCGAGCCGTCCGAGATGGATCTCATCCGGATGCTGGCAGCCTTCCCGCAGGAGATCGTCATGGCGGCAGAGAAATACGACCCCAGCCGTATCAATCGCTTCGTCATCGACCTTGCAAGTGCATTCCACCGCTTCTACGGCAACTGCCGCATTCAGGGCGCAGACCCCGCTGTTCAGCAGGCACGTCTGGCTCTCTGCATCGGTGTGAAGAACGTCATCTTCAACGTCCTGACTATGTTCAAGATCAACGTCCCCGAGAAGATGTAAGCATAAAAACAAGGAGCTGTGCCTTGGCACAGCTCCTTGTTTTTATGCTTTTTACTGTTCCACTTTACTCAGCAGGATACGGTCATTATCAAGCTGCTTTCCGGCATTTTCACGGAACTTTTCCAGCAGATCATCGACTGTCATCTTACTGCGCTCCTCACCCTTGACGTCAAAAACAATGCGTCCGGCGTCCATCATGAGGGTGCGGTTACCAAGCTCAAGGGCCTGATGCATGTTATGCGTCACCATCAGACAGGTGATCTTCTTCTCGGCAACGATGCTCTTTGTCAGTTCAAGAACCTTTTCTGCCGTCGCCGGATCGAGGGCGGCGGTGTGTTCATCCAGAAGAAGAAGCTTCGGCGTAACAAGAGTCGCCATCAGCAGAGTCAATGCCTGCCGCTGACCGCCCGAAAGCAATCCGACCGGCTGCTTCATCCGATCCTCCAAGCCCATATTCAGTAGCGCAAGCCTTTCCCGGAACAACTCTTTATCCTTTTTGGAGATGCGGGAAAAGATGGCGTGCGGCGCAGTGCCTGCACGGAGATACGCCAGCGCAAGATTTTCTTCAATCGACATATTCGGGGCTGTGCCCTTGAGCGGGTCCTGAAACAGATGTCCGATGACCTTGCTGCGCCGGAACTCCGGCGAAAAGGTGATATCCTCTCCGCCCAAAATGATGCTACCCTTATCGGCGATAAAGCCGCCCGTGATGGCATTGAACATTGTGGACTTTCCTGCGCCGTTCGAGCCGACGATGGTTGCAAAATCGCCCGCTTCCATATGGAGACTCACACCGTTCAGGGCGACCTTTTCGTTGACGGTGCCGGGGTTGAAGGTCTTGTGGAGGTTATTCAGTGTCAGCATTTCCATCTCAGGCAGCCTCCTTTCTCTGGGCGGTGCGCTTCCGCTTCTCGAACGCGACCTTTGCCTGAATCGCAGGCATCGAGATTGCGACAGCCACGATGATGGCGGAGACCAGCTTCATGGCCGCAGCCGGAACATTGAACCGGAGGGCGACGGCAACGATGAAGCGGTACAGGCAGCTGCCGAAGACGACGCCGAGGATGCGGCGCGGCATGGTGCGCTTACCGATGAGGGTCTCACCGATGATGAGGGAGGCCAGCGCGATGGTGACCATACCAGTACCGACGTTGATATCACAGCTCTTCTGGTACTGTGCCAGCAGGCCGCCGGAGAGGGCAGTCAATGCGCCGGAGATGCACAGACCCACCGTGATGGTGAACGCCGGGTTGATGCTGGATGCCCGGACCATGGCGGCATTGTCGCCGGTGGCACGGATGGACAGGCCCAGCCGTGTGCCGAGGAAACCGACCATCGCCGTCCCTGCGACCAGAATCACGACTGCCGCCAGCACCAGCTTATACCAGCCGCCTGTAAAGCTCAGGGCAGACTTCGCAATGGAGAAAACGGTATCCGTTTTGACAAGAGAGAGGGTGGACGAAAAGCCCATAACTGCCAGATTGATGGTATACAGACCGGTGTTCACGATGATGCCGGCCATGATGCTTTCGACGCCCAGACGGGTCTGTAAAAATGCGGTGACAAATCCGGAGCACACACCAGCAGCCATCGCCGCCAGCAACGCCAGAAACGGATGCCCCGTCAGTGCGACCTGACAAGCCACGGCACAGCCAAGGGTAAAGCAACCGTCCGTGGACAGATCTGCGATGTTCAGGATGGAATAGCTCAAAAACAGAGCCAGAGCGACCAGGGCGTAAATACAGCCCAGCTCGAGTGCCGTCTGGATGACATTGAGCGAAAAGATACTCGCCAGCATAATAATTATGATACTCCTTACGATTGATATTTTCTGCCTTTCACCGCAAGGCCCGCCATTTTATGCAAGCAAGTTCCTTTGCGTTCTGTCAGCAGTTTCCCGATATGCCAAAGGCTCCCCCTTTGGGGGAGCTGGCAATACGGAGTATTGACTGAGAGGGCTTAGAAGTTCTCCTGCGTAGTGACTTCAACAATATCAGTGCAGTAGTCAGCGAAGGCCTTCTTGACCGTATCGAGGTCGAGGCCCAGAGCCTCGCAGGTCTCGGTGTTGATGGTCGCGATGCCGTTGTCGAAGGTCTGGAACGGCAGGTCTGCCGGGGTCTTGCCGTCGCAGAGCAGCTCGACCACCATGTCGGCAGTGGCTTCGCCCAGCTGGACGTAATCGACGCCGTAGCCCACGAACGCACCGTTCAGAGCGAAGCTGTCGGCACCGGTGTAGTGCTGAACACCTGCGTCGATGAAGTTCTCATAGATGGACAGCTCGGCGGTCATAACGGTGTTGTCGGTCGGGGTGAAGACGGCCTTGACACCGGCAGCAATGAGGGCTTCGGCGGCCATCTGAATTTCCGCGGTGGTCGTGCCGTTTTTCTCGATATACTTGACGCCCTTTGCGTCGCAGAACGCCTTTGCGTCGGCAATGGCTTGTGTCGAAGAATCCTGACTCAGGTCATACAGCAGGCCGATGGTGTCGATGTCGGGGTTGACGGCCAGGATCAGGTTCATGATCGCATCGGTGTTCAGCGCATCAGAGGTGCCTGTGATATTCGGCTCAGTATCAAAACCAGCCGCCTTCGGGTCGGTGACGGCGGAGTAGACGACCGGGATGTCGGTGTCTTCCACAGCGGCCAGCATGGTAGCGGCGGTCGGGGTTGCGACAGCCACGATGACGTCCACGCCGTCGGCGACGAGGTCTGCACCGATCTGGTTCAGGTTGGTCTGATCGGCCTGTGCGTTTGCGTAGTAGTCGGCGTAATCGAAGGTGACGCCCTTCTCCTTGCCGACCTCATCCAGACGGCTCTCGACGGACTCGACGATCTGGTTCAGGGAAGCGTGGTCGACGTAGTTGACGATGCCGACCTTAAAGGTCTGGCCTGCCTCCGAAGCAGCTGCGCTGGAAGCGGCGGTGCTGGATGCGGCCGAAGATGCCGTGCTGCTGGAAGTGGAACCGCCGCATCCGGTCAGGCCCAGTGCGGAGATGGTTGCGGCTGCGACAGTAGCCTTCAGGAAGCTGCGGCGAGAGATCATGTTCATGGTTTTCATAGCGGTACTCCTTTCCTTGGAGCGGGCGGCAAATTCAAAAATAAAAACCCGCTCCACTTGCGGAACGGGTTCTCTAAATAATAAAACGACCCGTCCCTGTGTTTTTATCCACAAGGACAGGATCGATAAAATACGATTCTGCGGTGCCACCTTGCTTGCCCTGCGTCTTGTTTCGGCAGAGCCACTCACGGAGAGCCAACACTCCCCTGCCCTGTAACGGAGGCTTCCGTCCCAAGCTACTGAGGAATTCTCCCGTTTGCCCAGCCCTCGGCGACCCACGAATCCCGCCCCGCTGTCGTCCGTTTCCATCCTCCGGACTCTCTAGTAGACGCGCTGTGCAGGTTCTCTTCCGCCTCATCGGTTTGATTGCATTATACGCTTTATTGCCGTAAAGTCAAGAGCGTTTTTTTCACTTTTCAGATTTTTCAGTTGCAGAAAAGTATAGTCTGACTCTTTATTATCCCCGTAGGCTCTCCTGTTAGGAGAGCTGTCACCGCAGGTGACTGAGAGGTTTTACAGATGCAGCTTATCCAACCTCTCCGTCAATGCTGACGCATTGCCACCTCTCCTTGTAGGAGAGGCTTTTATCTGCCACTTGACGATTCGAGCATTCTCGGATAACATAGACTTGATTCTGATCGAGGGGTGATTTTCTTGCAAGAACAAAACAATTCGCTGCTTTCAGGGGCAGTGCGTCCCGCATTATTGAAATACGCATTGCCCAGCGTCCTAAGCATGGTCGCAACACAGCTCTACTCCGTAGCTGACACCATGATCATCGGTCTTCGGCTGGACGCGGACGCACTGGCTGCCGTCTCAAACGCCACCACCGTTCTGATGATCTTCCTGTTCATTTCGGGCGGCATGGAGCTGGGCGGCGGACTGCTTGTCGCCGCCCACAAGCCCACGGCGACAAGAACGGAGATGAACCAGCTTCTCTACAATCTGCTTTTCGTCGATGAGGTCATTGCGCTGCTGCTGACCGGACTGGGCTTCCTCTTCCTGCCCGGGTTGCTCCGGATGATCCGGACGCCCGCCGAGATCCTGAATGAGGCTGTTTTGTACGGGCGGGTCTATCTGGTGGGTCTGCCCTTTCTGATGCCCTACGACCTCTCCAAGGAGATGGTCATGGGCTGCGGCAATTCCCGCACACCGCTCCGGATCGTGATCTTTACATCGGTCCTGAATGTCCTGCTCGACCTTGCGCTGGTCGATTCCTTCGGGGTCGCGGGTGCGGCAGCAGCAACGGCATTCTCGCAGGTCGTGGGTATTTTGTACATGTTGTTCTATCTGCGGAAGCACGACCTCGATGAGCCGTTCCATATCCGGATGCTTCGGGCGGACTACGCTCAAAAGATTTTCATGCTGGCTGCGCCCAATTCGCTCCAGCAGGCCAGCGGTACCATCATCACCCTCGTCAAGCAAAGTCTGCTGGGCGGTCTGGGCGTTGCTGCCATCGCAGGCTTCTCCTGCGCCTCCAAGATCTCAAATCTATTGATGATGCCCGTTTACGGCTTTGTACAATCGGTGGTTTTCTTCATCGCGCAGAACATCACCGCAGACCAACCCGAGCGTGTCCAAACCGGTCTGCGGGAGGGGCGGCGCATCCTGTTTGTCTATTCGGCACTTGTCGTAGCCGTCTGTATCCTGCTTCGCCAGCCGCTTCTCCGGCTTTTCACAACAGACGAAAGCACCATGGCATACGGTGCCGTCATGCTGGCTTTCGAATCGGTGAGCTATCTTCTTGTGACACAAAAACACCTGCTTGAGGCTCAGCTTCGGGGTGCGCAGAAAATGGGGCTGTACCTTGTTTCCAATCTTGGGCAGATCAGTCTGAACCTGCTCTGCTGCGTTATCCTCGTGCCACTGGTAGGCTTCAACGGCTTCTGGCTGTCCACCTGGGTCAGCTCTCCGATGGGACTTCTGCTGGCGTATGTGCTGGTGAAGGTTTCTTCTACCCGATAGTCTGGCTCCCCTAGCAGAGAAGCTGTCTGCGAAGCAGACTGAGAGGTTTTACAGATGCAGCTTGTCCAACCTCTCCGTCATTGCTAACGCAATGCCACCTTTCCTTGTAGGAGAGGCAAAAAACACCTGTAACTTACCAAAAAGGTTCGTTACAGGTGTTTTTTTACTATATTTATCACTGCGGATGCACGATATTGCGCCAATCCAGATCGCCGCGTTCCAGACCGTGGATGAGAACTTCGGCGGTGGCGATATTGGTCGCCATCGGGATATTATGGACATCGCACAGCCGGAGCAGCGTCATCTCATTCGGCTCGCTGGGCTTTGCGTTGATCGGATCACGGAAGAACAGCAGCAGATCCACCTCATTGCACGCAATCCGGGAAGCGATCTGCTGGTCACCGCCTTGTACACCTGCCAGGAACCGCTGCACCTGCAGCCCTGTCGCTTCCGCGATCATCTTACCGGTCGTACCGGTGGCCACCAATTTATGCTGGCTCAAAATCCGGCAGTAAGCCGTACAGAACTGAACCATCAGCTCTTTTTTGGAGTCATGCGCAATCAGTGCAATCGTCATCGGTCAACCTCTCCTTTTTCGCCTAAGCCTTTTTAAGACAAATCCTTGCATATATCATACTATCACAGTTTCTCATTTTTTACAACCGCTTTTTAGCGAAAAGTACCGATTTTTTTGCGAATCTTCTGTCTTGCTTGTGGAAAAGCTCGAATCATCGCCCGACTTCCTTCCTTTGGGATACAACCATCCATCCCTGTATCATTCGTCTGTCACATCGCTCAGCGTGTCCTGTGCGGCAGACGTCTGTGCGGGCAGACCTTCCGGATCCGCTGCTTCCGGCGCAGCCGTATCGTCGGCATTTTCAGCGTCTTCCGTACCCGTTTCCGCTGTATCTGTATTCGTATCCGTCTCTTCGTCCAGAGTCAGCGTCCCGTCCTTATAAGCAAAATAGGCATTGAAGATATCCGCGACGAGACTGCCCGTGCGCGCGCCCGCTCCGCCATATTCCATCACGATGCCGATAGCGATCTCCGGATCCTCCGCCGGACCAAAGGCGATCATGGTCGCATTGGTGTAATACTTGCGGGTATTGCCCACATAGTAGCTCTCGCTTCGCTGGGGAGAGCCAGTCTTGCAGGCGATAGTATACGGATAATTCGCCAGTACCGGAATGGTCTGGGACACCCCGATCATTCCCTGCTTCACAAGGTCAAAGGTCTCTCCCTTGTCCTCGATCACATCCATGATCTCCGGCTGTGTCTCTTCCAGAACTTCTCCCGTATTGGTGTCAAGGATCGCCTTCACGAAGTGGGTGCGGTAGCGCGTGCCGCGGTTTGCGATGGTAGCCGCATACGTCGCAAGCTGAACCGGCGTGACTGCGGTATTGCCCTGACCGATCGCCGCCTGGACCTCCAGCGACTCCGTATAGTTGGAATCCTTCTTGGTCGTTAGACGCCCCAGAGCCTCGTTGACCTCTACGCCCGTTTTCTGTCCAAGACCCAGTTTATAGGCATAGGAATCATAAACATCACTTGTCAGACGGCGGCCAACGTCATAGAAGAAGATATTGCAGCTCCACTTGATGGCTGTCACAACGTCAATGTTGCCGCTGTGACCGTGGCGGGTACACTTGGGATGATAATCCGTAAAGTAGTTATACACACCATTGCAGTAGACTGTGGAATGCCGGTTGATCAGTCCTGTATCCAGACCCGCAATGGCGACCGAAGGCTTATAGGTCGAGCCCGGCGTATACAATCCCAAAAGCGCACGATTATAAAGCGGCAGATTCGGGTCGGAGCTGTACTCACTGTAATTGGTCGCATAGAGATTCTGATCGAAGGTCGGATAGTTAGACGATGCCAGAACACTTCCATCCTTGGTGCTGATGACGACCACCGCACCCGCATTGACTGTGGCGTTGTATGTCCGGTTCACAAGGTCGATATTCTTCGCCAGTGCCTCATCGACAGCTTTCTGGAAGGCGGCGTCCACAGTCAACTGAACGGTATGCCCTGGCTCGGGCACGGTCGTCATTTCGGTCGAAATGATCACGCCATCCGAATTGCGGGTGATGGTCTCCACGCCGTCCTTACCGCGCAACTCATCCTCGAAGGCGGATTCCAGACCCGAAACACCGAGGATATCATTCATATTATAGCCTTTTTCCCGCAGAGGATAGGTCACCTGACCGTTTTCATCGGTCACTTTCCAGCGTTCGGCAGTGATCTTACCCACACGTCCCAGAACATGAGGCAGGATATCGCCCCGTTCATAACTGCGGGTAGAAGTTTCAACGATCTCAACACCGGGCAGTGAAAGACTGTTCTCCTTGATGGTCGCCACCGTCTTTTCGCTGACGTTTTCCGCCATGACGAAGTTGTTGACATTCGAAAACGCCTGCTGCTGCATCTCATAATGGATGCCGCCCAGCACCCGTTGCCAATAGAGCGGGTAGTCCTCCAGCTGATAGTCCTTTACCAGCTTTTCCATAACATCGTCTGCGGTCGCATATTGCTGTAGCCCCAGATTCTCTTTCATACTGGCAAGAGCTTTCTGCTCGCTGGTGCTGTCAGCAGAAGCTGTGAAGGTATAACTGCCCGCACTGTCCGGTTCACTGATGAGCAGGCTGTCGTTCCAGCTCTCTCCGTTTGCCTCTAGAAGCTCCACGATCCGCTGAAGCATCCCATCCAGATCCTCATCACCCATCAGCAGCTTGCTGAGGACGACATTATATCCTGTGACGCTGGTAGCAATACGCCGACCGGAGCTGTCCACGATGTCGCCGCGCGCCGCCGTGACCGTAAAATTATAATCGGTGGTATTGGTCGCCTGCGATTTGAAATTATCGCCGTTCACCAGCTGCAAAAAGATAAGACGCATCACATACAGCCCGATGATGACCGAGCCAATTGCGATCAGTCCCATCATCCGGCGTGTCACCGTCTTGTGTTCGTTTGAGTTCATTCCTTCTCCTTCCGGCAGGGAGGCTCAGACCATGCCGTTGTCAAGCTTGAATTCTTCGCTGATGCGTTTTACCCAGCGGAAGGTCAGCCAGCAGAGCGGAAGCGTCAGCACCGCCGAGGGAAGCACGACCCAGAGATACCGCCCCAGCACATCACTGTAGCCCGGCATATAATAGAAAAACAGCCAGTCCAGCGTCAGCACCAGCAGAGCGCACACCCCGCCCAACAGCAGGAAATTCAGGACAGACGCTTTGAAATAGAGCTGCATCGCCGCCGACAGCAGGAAACAGAGCACCATTAGCTCCAATGCCAGCATCCCGACGGTACGTCCGGCGGTATAATCCCACATCAGACCGCAGACCGCGCCGAACAATGCCCCTGCGAATTCTCCCTCCGACACTGCCACCGCCAATGCCAGCGGCAGCAGCCAGAGCGGTTTTGCCGCCCCGAACTGGAACAGTCCGGGGGTCGTCTGGAGGACAGTACACAACAGCATCAGCAGCACATAGCAGCCCCACTTAAGCCATTGGCTCTGGCTGCGCTTGCGACGTGATTCCATGGGTTTTCTCCTCCAAGCTCTCAACTGTTTGTAATAACAAAGACATGTTTTACCGTTCTGGGGTCTGCTCCCGGCTTGATCACTGCCATCACCGATTTTCCGCTGGACTCCGGAACAAGCTCCTGCACCACGCCCACCAGAATATCCGCCGGAAATACACCACCCAGACCTGTAGTTATGATCTGATCGTTTTTCTGGGTCAGAGTCGCGCGGGAAAGGTTCGTCAACAGACAAAGACCGTCCGCGGCATAATCCGAGCTTCCGGTGATGATGCCGTTGTCCCGTGTGCGGGAAACAACGCCTGCCGCATTGAAGCTGGGATGCAGGATCGTCATGACCTTGCAGCTCGTCAGGTCAACCTCCGTTACCATGCCCAGCAAATATCCCTCGTCGCTGACGATGGTATCGTTGATGGCAACACCGTCCAGTGTCCCCTTATCAAGCGTGAAACCCCAGAAAGAGTCCAGCGGATCGCGTCCGATGACAAAGGACGATACATAGGTCATTTCCGGTCGCTGCTCCTGAATGTTTGTCAGGGCTTTGTACGCCTCGTTTTCCGCCTTGATCCGGTCGTAATCGACCATCTGGTTCCGAAGCTCCGCATTTTCCTCCGAAAGCTGCTCGTTCTCCGCGATGATGTCGTCAATATGGGTATATTTTTCCCAGAGCGATGAGACCCCGCCGCTGACAAAAGCTGCCGCCTTCTGGAACGGCGCGACTGCCACGCTGAGCAATTCCTGCGGGGCAGCCGTCAGACGGTCGTTTGCGCCCGCATACGCCATGATGCCCACCAGAAAGACCGCCACCACGATGAGGATCCTGAATTTCCAAGTATCGAAAAAGCCTTTCAACTTGTTCTCCTCCGATTACAAAAAAGGCGGACAGCCCCTGAGCCATCCGCACCTCTGATTACATGTGGTCGCCGTCGGTATCCAGCACATCGTGCAGAACATCCACATGGTCGAGCACTGCGCCTGCGCCCTTGGCAACACAGTCCAGCGGATCCTCCGCAACATGGACGTCGATCCCCGTTTCGCTCTCGATTAGCTGGTCAAGACCACGCAGCAGTGCGCCGCCACCCGTCAGGGTGATGCCGTGGTCGATGATATCCGCGCTCAACTCCGGCGGTGTGCGCTCCAGTGTCTCCTTGATGGCGGTGGTGATCTTCACCAGACACTCCAGCAACGCCTCTCGGACATCCTCGGAGTGGACAACGATATTCTTGGGCAGACCGTCAACGAGGTTGCGTCCCTTGATCTCCATCGTCATCTCGGGATCCATCGGGTAAGCCGAACCGATCTCGATCTTGATCTGCTCCGCGGTGCGCTCACCGATGAGCAGATTGTATTTCCGCTTGATGAAAGCGATGATCGCCTGATCGAACATATCGCCTGCCATCCGGACACTGCGGGAGGCGACGATTCCGCCCAGCGAGATGACTGCGATCTCTGCCGTGCCGCCGCCGATATCGACGATCATACTGCCGGTCGGCTCGCTGATGGGAAGACCTGCGCCGATCGCAGCCGCCATCGGCTCTTCAATCACCGACACCTGACGTGCGCCCGCCTTCAGGGTCGCCTCACGGACGGCACGACGCTCGACCTCGGTAACGCCCGACGGAATGCAGATGACAACACGGGGGCGGGAGAACATGCTGTTGCCGCAGGCCTTCTTGAGGAAGTTCTCGAGCATGTTCGCGGTGATATCAAAATCCGCGATCACGCCGTCCTTCAGGGGACGAACCGCAACAATGCTTCCGGGGGTACGACCGATGACAGCCTTTGCCTCGCCGCCGACACAGCGAACCTCATCCGTCTTGGTGTCCACAGCGACGACTGACGGTTCCCGCATGATGATGCCTTTTCCTTTCATATAGACGAGGGTATTGGCTGTACCCAGGTCAATTCCTACATCCTTTGAAAAAAAACTCATATCGAAGCTCTCTCCTTAATCTCGTTCCAAAAAGTCTATTCCAAAACGCCGGGTCACATTTTTGACCTCATGACAGAATAACACGCTATTATTATAGCCGCAGACCCCGCTTTTCTCAAGCGTTTTGGGAAGTTTTTCCGGTATTTTTCATTTTTCGACGTTCAAAACTGCTTCAGCAGCCAAACGACACGGCTGACCGGAAGCCCCATGATCGTATAATAATCGCCCTCGATGCGGTCGAGCCAGAGTGCGGCACGTCCCTGAATGGCATATGCGCCCGCCTTATCGTAAGGCTCCTGCGTCGCAGTGTAAGCTTCGATCTCCTCTTCCGGAATCGGGAAAAACGTCACCTTGCAGCTATCCACAAAGCTCTCTGTCCGGCTTCCGTCCGAGATGCAAACGCCTGTGTGGACTTCGTGGGTCGCTCCCGAGAGCGCGCGGAGCATCCGCCTGGCATCCTCGACGCTGTGTGGTTTGCCAAAGACCTCGCCGCCCACATCGACGACGGTATCACAGCCGATCACGATGCTGTCCGGATATTCTGCCGAGACCGTCCGGCATTTACCCTGCGCCAGCTTTTCGACCAGCTCCGCCGGAGTGTCAGCGGTCACGGCTTCCTCATCAAACGCACTGACGCAGACCGTAAAATCGGTCGTGTATAAGCTCAAAAGCTCCTTCCGGCGTGGACTGCCGGAGGCTAAGATCAATTTTTTCATTTTTACTTTCCCGTCGATCCAAAACCGCCCTCACCACGGGTGGTGTCGTTCAGTTTTTCTGCCGGAACGAACGCTGCCGTATAGACCGGAGCGATGCAGAGCTGCGCCACACGCTCGCCGGGCTGGATGGTATACGCCTCTGTGCCGAGATTGATCAGCGGCACTTTCAGCTCGCCGCGATAATCGCTGTCCACGACCCCCACACCGTTTGCCATGCAGAGACCATGCTTGATGGACAGACCACTGCGTGCATAGACCAGCGCAACGCTGTGCGCGCCCGGAAGCTCGATAGCAAGCCCCGTCGGCACGAGTACCCGCTGCATCGACTGAACCGTCAACGGCTCGTCCAGCACGGCACAGAGATCTGCGGCAGCCGAGCCGGAAGTCGCATAGGCAGGCACCCTTGCCCGCTCGTCCAGAACTTTATATTTTACTACGATGGGTTCCATGTTATGTCCTCTTTTACTTATTATAGTATATATTTTTAATTCGTCCCCTTAAAATACAGTCCTCTCGTGAAATCGCCCTCAAAAGGCGCATGCTGACGGATTCTGTCCAGAATCGCGGCAGCCTCCTCGCGGGATTCCAAGGTGAAATATGCCACACCGTAATCCACCGTCAGTGCCCCCGGCTTGTCACCCATATAGATGGGAACGGGGTTATAGATGGTGCGCACACCAAGACCGCACCGCACGGGGAATTTTTTTGCCTTGCGATCGGTCAGCTCACCGGTCTTGTCACAGTGGGCGCAGTCGTGGATGTTCTGCAGAGGGCAGGCACGGGTCATCATCAGGGGCATATGACCGTAGATAATCACGCCTGTCGGCACAGGTTTTCCACCGACCTCAGGAGAGATCGTTGAAATATCGCTGTCCTTCACCTCCGGCAGGATCAGAACCGAACGCAAGCCCTGCTCCGCATAGAACTGCGCCGCAAGGTTGTTTGTGATGTTCAGTCCAAAGCCACCCGTCATCGGCAGACCACGGCAGAGCCGGAGATGGGCAATGTTGCTGACCTCATAGCCCGCAAAGCCCTGCTCCTGTGTGGCAGCGACCCGCCCAGCCGTGTCCTCCTCCAGTCTGCCGAACATCGCGCGGGGCAGCTCCAGAAGGGTCTTGCTTCTCCATTCACGGGGCACACGGTCAGCCTGCGCAATGGGCAGAATGAGATATTCCACCCCGCCAAGTGCCCGCTCCGGCACTTGATCCCATCTTTCAAACCGTGCCCGAAGCGTCCGGCACTTCGGAAGAGTCCGAATCGGAAGTTCTGGCAGGGAAACATCGTTGATCTGATACGGATGCAGAACATCTCGCTTTTTCAGCAGAGCGTCCAGTGCCTCCCGTCGAAGCTCATTGACCGCACTGCCCGGAATGAACCACGGTCTGCCGTCCATTTCAACGGTGATCTCTTCCGCTTCAAAGGGAGTGCCGCCTGTTTTTGCCAAGCTGCGGCGGATGCTCTCGGTCGGGTCAGTGCGGGCAGGCTGAGGCTCCGCATCGCCGTAAGCGAAGGCTTTGTTCACGCCGTCGGTAACGGTCAGCTTCTCGCCGCCCTCTTCGATCTCCAGCTTGAACTTCACCGGCACACGGGAACGCTCCCGGCGGTAGAGTTCACGCAGGGCAGGCAGGGTCTTTTTCGTCAGCTCTGCGTCGGCTTCACTCCGGACGCCGAACATCGTACCATCGATCTTTCCATCCAGATAGCCCGACGTAAATCCTGAACGGCTGAACGCATTTTTCAGCAGATCACGGTCATAGGCACGACCTTCCCGTCCCGCCAGACACGCGCTAACAGCGGCGGCAACGTATTCCGGCGTGCGGAGACGACCCTCGATCTTTGCCGACGCCACACCGAGTACCTGCAGCTTGTCCAGCTTGTCAATGGAGGAATTATCCTTCAAGGACAAGTGATGGAGCCGTCCGGGCTTACCCTCGGGCAGGGGGTTCGCCTCGAACGGAAGGCGGCAGGGACCGGCGCATGAGCCTCGATTCCCGCTTCGTCCGCCGAGGAACGCCGACATATAGCACTGCCCGCTCACGCTCATGCAGAGCGCACCGTGGATAAAGCACTCCGTCTCGATGCCGCAGTTCCTTGTGATGTGCTCGACCTCGGGCAGGCTCAGCTCACGTGCCAGCACGACCCGAGTAAACCCCAACTCTTTCAGCTCCAAGGCTCCCTGAAGGGTGTGGACGCTCATCTGGGTCGAGCCGTGGCGGGGCAGATCCGGAGCGATCTTCGCAATGAGCTGTGCCACTGCCAGATCCTGACAGATGACGGCATCCGCACCGCTGGCGGCAACCGCACGGATCGCATCCGCCAGAGAAGCCAGCTCCCCACCGTAGACGGTCGTATTCAAAGCGACATGGACCGCCACACCACGGGTATGGCAGAACCGGACGGCCTCCTTCAGGCTGTCCGCATCAAAATTCCCTGCGCCCGTTCGGGCATTGAATCCCGAAAAACCAAGATACACCGCATCTGCGCCACTGAACACCGCGGCTCTCAGCATCTCTTCGCTGCCCACAGGGGCCAAGATCTCAATTTTCGGCATGGCTCTCTCCTGCTGTCTCCGGCTTGCTTTCCTCCGATGCTTCGGCTTTTTGCGCCGCCTTCAGCTCTCTGTCAGCTTCCTTCGCCTTCATCCGTGCCAGTTGCTCCCGCAGAGCCGCATTTTCACGCCGGAGGGTCTCGTTTTCATTCTTCGTCTTGTCCTCAGCGATCTTCGCGCGGGCGGCGTCCGCAATGTAATTCTGGATCTGCCCGCGCATGTTCTCGGCACTGCCTGCGCTCTTGCGGTACTCGTCCAGATAATCCATCGCGCAAAAAACGGCTGCCTTGGTTACGGAAAGATTCGTGTTGTCATCCAGCAGCTTGGTGATATCCTCATCCAACTTCTTCGCCAGAGAGGTAATATAAGATTCGGGGTCGGTCGTCGCAATGGCATACGGCGCGCCCGCGATGGTAACTCTCACTTTATTGACCATTCTGTCCTCGCTTTTGTCCTCATTCTTATGGCAATCCCGCCCATTGTCTGAAATTCCAGTCGGCATTTCCGGAACATCGCACCGATTTCCGGCATTTTACTCTCACAAACCGCCTGTTTCCCGCCCGATGGCAACGGTTTTTGCATATTGGAAACGTGTCGTGCGGAGTTTCCCGCCGAATTACCCCGTCATTTTGCTTTTTTCAGGCGCAAACGGCAGCTCCGCTCTTTTCTATTATAATATAAATAGTGCTCGAGAAAAAGTACTATTTTTGAATTTTAGGCATATTTGTCAGAAACTTAACCATAAAAATGGTAGTAACGGCAAAAATGGGGTCTTTTTCTTGCAATCGTGCCCCAAACAGACTATAATAATTGCGTTGTTGTGTGATAGGCCACCGAACGAGATAGGGGAGACGGGCCTTGCCGCTGCAAAAAACTTACTTTACGAACGCGTAAATGCGGATAGGAGTTCTATTATGACTACGAAGGAATTTGCAAAAATTCTTCAGGACAAGCTGACCAGCGAATACGGCGTTGACCTGAGTGTCGCTTCCAAGCAGCAGATCTACCGTGCGCTGGCACTGATCTGCCGCCAGCTTATGAGCGAGAACCACAAGAAATTTCAGTCCAAAGCAATCGGCACTGGCACCAAGCAGGTCTACTACCTCTGCATGGAGTTCCTGATGGGTCGCAGCCTCAAGATGAGCCTGTTCAATCTGGGTCTGAACGAGGTCGCTCAGAAGGTTCTGGCTGACGCCGACATCAGCATCGACGGCATCTATGAGGAAGAACCGGACGCAGGTCTGGGCAACGGCGGTCTGGGTCGTCTGGCTGCCTGCTATCTGGACGGTATGGCCACCACCGGCATCTGCGGCACCGGCTACTCCATCCTGTACGAGTACGGCATCTTCAAGCAGAAGATCGTCGATGGCTGGCAGCAGGAGCGTGCCGACAACTGGCTGCCCGGCGGTCAGGTCTGGCTGAAGAACCACCCCGATCAGGCTGTCGAGGTTCGCTTTGACGGTGAGATCCACGAGAATTGGGACAACGGCTTCCACTATATCCAGCACACCAATTACAACAGTGTCATGGCGATCCCCTCGGATATGTATGTTCAGGGCTACGACGGACAGGGTGTTGCAAAGCTGCGTCTGTGGCAGGCAAAGGCTCCTGACTTCGATATGTCCAGCTTCTCTCTGGGCAACTACAACACGGCTATGAGCAAGAATGCCAATGCCGAGCTGATCTCCAAGGTCCTATACCCCAACGACAACCACGTTGAGGGCAAGATCCTCCGCCTGCGTCAGCAGTACTTCTTGTCTGCCGCTTCCATCGGCGACATCGTCCAGAATCACCTGTCCAGCTATGCCACTCTGGAAAACCTGCCCGACAAGATCGCCATCCAGTTGAACGATACTCACCCGACTCTGGCGATCCCCGAGATGATGCGCATCCTGCTGGACGAGTGCGGCTTCGATTGGGACAAGGCATTCGGCATCTGCCAGAAGGTCTTCTCTTACACCAACCACACCGTCATGGCGGAGGCTCTGGAGAAGTGGAACGTCGATATCTTCAAGATGACCCTGCCCCGCATCTATCAGATCGTAGTCGAGATGGATCGTCGTGCCCGTGCTGATCTGGAGAAGGCATTCCCCGGCGATCAGGGCAAGATCGACTATATGGCACTGATCGGCGACAATCAGGTTCGCATGGCAAACATCTGCGCTTACACCGCAAACAGCATCAACGGCGTTTCCAAGCTGCACAGCGAGATCATCAAGGACAGCGTCTTCCATGACTATTACCTGTTCAAGCCCAAGGCGTTCAAGAACGTCACCAACGGCATCGCATACCGCCGCTGGCTGCTGGCTTCCAACCCCGAGCTGTGCAAGCTGCTGGACGAGACCATCGGCGACGGCTATAAGCACGACGCTTCTGACCTGAGCAAGCTGAACAAGTATGCCGAGGACAAGACCGTTCTGAAGAAGCTGAACGAGATTAAGCTGGACAACAAGAAGAACTTCGCCAACTACCTGTCCAAGAGCACCGGTCAGTCCATCGACCCGAACTCCATCTTCGACTGCCAGGTCAAGCGTATGCACGAGTACAAGCGTCAGCACCTGAACGCTCTGAACATCGCTGCGCAGTACCTGTACCTGAAAGAGAATCCCAATGCAGACTTCATCCCCAAGACCTATATCTTCGGTGCGAAGGCTGCTCCCGGTTACTATATGGCAAAGCAGATGATCCGGATGATCTGCAAGCTGGGCGACCTTATCAACAACGATCCGGCTGTCCGTGACAAGCTGCGTGTTGTCTATCTGGAAGAGTACTGCGTCTCCCTGAGCGAGCACCTGATGCCGGC
>CAVEGP010000002.1:0-46090 GCA_963615155.1 Bacteroides uniformis
ATTTCCGGTCGGTTGCTCGAGTCACATTTCAGTACTTCCAATTTGGAATCGCTTAAAATTTCCAGCGAAATGCTCTTGCTTTTTTTCAGGATCGTTGTTATTATAGGTTCAGGCTGCCGGGCACAGCTGCGATCACTGCGCCGGACAGTTAGTCCGAACTCCCCCCCGAAAGCCGCATCTGGCGGTTTTTTATAGACAAAGTAGTTAGGCGATTCTAACTCAGAGATGGAAGGAACAAGGAGGTTCCCAATGATTAACTTTGAACAGTGGGAAGGCTTTGAAGGCCGCATCTGGAAAGAGGAAGTCAATGTTCGTGACTTCATCCAGAAGAACTACACCCCGTATGACAGCGACGAGTCTTTCCTCGCCGGTCCGACCGAGGCTACCAATAAGCTGTGGGGCGCACTGCAGAAGCTCCAGAAGGCAGAGCGTGCCAAGGGCGGCGTGCTGGATATGGAGACCGAGGTCGTCAGCAGTCTGACCGCTTATGGCCCGGGCTATATTGATGAAAACCTGAAGGATCTTGAGCAAATCGTTGGTCTTCAGACCGACAAGCCCCTGAAGCGTGCGTTCATGCCCTATGGCGGCATCAAGATGGCAGAGCAGGCCTGCACCACCTATGGCTATGAGCCGAGCGCAGAGCTGCACAAGATCTTCACGGATTACACCCGCACCCACAATCAGGCTGTCTTTGACGCTTACACCCCCGAGA
This sequence comes from Bacteroides uniformis, assembly GCA_963615155.1. Taxonomy (GTDB): domain Bacteria; phylum Bacillota; class Clostridia; order Oscillospirales; family Ruminococcaceae; genus Faecalibacterium. The sequence continues at coordinate 713 of CAVEGP010000002.1, forward strand.
TGAAGAAGGCTCGTCACACCCACATCATCACTGGTCTGCCCGACACCTACGGTCGCGGTCGTATCGTCGGCGATTACCGCCGTGTGGCTCTGTACGGCATCGACGCTCTGATCCAGTTCAAGCAGGAGGACTTCGCCAACTGCGGTGATGGCACCATGACCGATGACGTCATCCGTCTGCGTGAGGAGATCGCGCGCCAGATCAATGCTCTGAAGGGCATGAAGAAGATGGCTGAGGCTTACGGCTATGACATCTCTCAGCCTGCTAAGAACGCAAAGGAAGCCTGCCAGTGGCTCTACTTCGGCTATCTGGCTGCCATCAAGACCCAGAATGGCGCGGCAATGAGCGTTGGTCGTATCTCCACCTTCCTGGATATCTATATCCAGCGTGATCTGGATAACGGCACTCTGACCGAGTCTCAGGCTCAGGAGCTGATCGACCACATGGTCATGAAGTTCCGTATGGTCAAGTTTGCCCGTATCCCCAGCTACAACCAGCTGTTCTCCGGCGACCCTGTCTGGGCAACACTGGAGGTCGGCGGCATCGGCATGGATGGTCGCAGCATGGTCACCAAGAACTGCTATCGCTTCCTGCACACTCTAGAGAACATGGGTCCCGCACCCGAGCCGAACCTGACCGTTCTGTACTCCTCCGCTCTGCCTGAGAACTTCAAGAAGTACGCCGCCAAGGTCTCCATCAACACCAGCTCTGTCCAGTATGAGAACGATGACGTGATGAAGCCTGTCTGGGGCGACGACTACTCCATCTGCTGCTGCGTTTCCGCAACCCAGACCGGCAAGGAGATGCAGTTCTTCGGCGCACGCGCAAACCTCGCAAAGTGCCTGCTGTACGCCATCAACGGCGGCGTGGACGAGAAGAGCCACGAGCAGTGCGGCCCGAACTACGCCCCCATCACCAGCGAGTACCTGAACTATGACGAAGTTCTGCCCAAGTATGTCCAGATGCTGGATTGGCTGGCGGGTCTGTACGTCAACGTGCTGAACCTGATCCAGTATATGCACGACAAGTATTACTACGAAGAAGCCGAGATGGCTCTCATCGACACCGATGTCCGCCGCACCTTTGCGACCGGTATCGCAGGCTTCTCTCATGTCATCGACTCCCTGAGCGCGATCAAGTACGCAAAGGTCAAGGTCGTCCGTGACGAGACCGGTCTGGCCACCGGCTTCGAGATCGAGGGCGACTTCCCGAAATATGGCAACGATGACGACCGTGCCGACGAGATCGGCGTCTGGCTACTGCGCACCTTCCTTGAGATGATCAAGAAGCGTCACACCTACCGCAACTCCGAGGCTACCACCTCCATCCTCACAATCACCTCCAACGTCGTCTACGGCAAGTACACCGGTGCTCTGCCCGATGGTCGTGCTGCCTTCACTCCGTTCGCTCCCGGCGCAAACCCGAGCTACGGCGCAGAGCAGAACGGTCTGCTGGCATCCCTGAACTCCGTCGCAAAGCTGCCCTATCACTGGGCACTGGACGGCATCTCCAACACCCAGACCATCAACCCCGACGCTCTGGGTCACAGCGAGGGCGAGCGTGTCGAGAATCTGGTTCAGGTCATGGACGGCTACTTCGATCAGGGCGCACATCACCTGAACGTCAACGTCTTCGGCAAGGAGAAGCTCATCGACGCAATGGAGCATCCCGAGAAGGAAGAGTACGCAAACTTCACCATCCGTGTCTCCGGCTACGCGGTCAAGTTCATCGACCTGACCCGTGAGCAGCAGATGGACGTTATCTCCCGCACCTGCCATGCAGCTCTCTGATCCCATCGGATACGTCCATTCGCTTGAGTCCTTCGGCTCAGTGGATGGGCCGGGCGTCCGGTTCGTGGTGTTTTTGCAGGGATGCGCACTGCGGTGTAAATACTGCCACAACCCCGAGACATGGGCGACCGATTGCGGCGAGCAGTGGACAGCGGAGCAGCTGTTCCAGAAGGTCTACCGCTACCGCAATTACTGGGGCAAAAAGGGCGGCATCACCGTCAGCGGCGGCGAGCCGCTCCGTCAGATGGAATTTCTGACAAAGTTCTTCACGCTGGCGCGCAAAAAAGGCGTCCACACCGCGCTCGATACGGCCGGTCAGCCGTTTCGGACAGACCCGGAGTATCTGTCCGAGTTCGACCGCCTGCTGGATGTTACCAGCCTCGTGATCCTTGACCTCAAGGAGATCGACCCGGAAAAGCACCGCCAGCTCACCGGACAGGACAACGCGAACATCCTTGCGATGGCGCAGCACATCTCCGATCGGAGCATTCCGCTCTGGATCCGTCATGTGCTCGTTCCCGGGCTGACCGACGACGAAGAGGGTCTGCGCAGGACCGCAGAGTTCATCTCGTCGCTCAAGACGGTCGAACGTGTGGAGGTTCTTCCCTACCACACACTCGGTCTGTTCAAGTGGCAAAAGCTGGGTATCACTTATCCGCTTCCGGACGCTGTCCCGCCCACGGCGGAACAGGTCAAACGTGCGGAAGAGCTTCTGGAAGTCAGCAAATATCATTAAAAAAGCAGCGATACGATCTCACTCTGTGAATGAGCGATCGTATCGCTGTTTTGCATTTCTCCCGATGCAAAAAACCGGACTCTGTTTTCCAGATCCACAGATCTGATGCCGTGGATCCAGACCGCAGAGTCCGGTCTGTTATGTTTTACACTCAATCCTGTCCTGCCTGCCAATGGCTCCCCTTCGGGAGAGCTGGCGAGCGTCAGCGAGACTGAGAGGGCTATTACAGCTTCTTTGCCTGATAGACCGCCTTGAGCACATCGAGCTTGGAGACCGTCTCCCCGCCTTCTGCGGAGATAAGCTGCTTCTCGACCGCCCAGCGCACTGCCTTTTCGGTATCGGTCAGGACAACGCCTTCCGCAACTGCGACTTCCGGCTTACCTGCGTTCTCCCACAGAGCCACCGCAAGCTGCTCACGGGTCTCTGGAATTTCCACGCCCTCGGGCAGAGCCGACTTGATGTAGTCCATCGCCACATTATAAGCGATCACACCCGTTGCCACACCACCGGCGACCAGAATTCCGCCTACGACCAGCGCACCTGCGCCGGAATCGTTATTGGCGGGATTTTCCGTGTTGGGCTTGTCGGTATCTGTTTTGTCTGCACTCGGCGTGTCAGTCTTGCCGCTGTCCGGCTTGTCCGTGCTCGGAGTGTCAGTCTTGCCACTGTCCGGCTTCTCCGTGCTCGGAGTGTCGGTCTTGCCGCTGTCCGTCTTGTCCGTACTCGGAGTATCGGTGCTGCCACTGTCCGGCTTCTCCGTGCTCGGAGTGTCGGTCTTGTCACTATCCGTCTTGTCCGTACTCGGAGTGTCAGTCTTGTCACTGTCCGTCTTGTCCGTACTCGGAGTGTCAGTCTTGTCACTGTCCGGCTTCTCCGTGCTCGGAGTGTCGGTCTTGTCACTATCCGTCTTGTCCGTACTCGGAGTGTCAGTCTTGTCACTGTCCGTCTTGTCCGTACTCGGAGTGTCAGTCTTGTCACTGTCCGGCTTCTCCGTGCTCGGAGTGTCGGTCTTGTCACTATCCGTCTTGTCCGTACTCGGAGTGTCAGTCTTGTCACTGTCCGTCTTGTCCGTACTCGGAGTGTCAGTCTTGTCACTGTCCGGCTTCTCCGTGCTCGGAGTGTCGGTCTTGTCACTATCCGTCTTGTCCGTACTCGGAGTGTCAGTCTTGTCACTGTCCGTCTTGTCCGTACTCGGAGTGTCAGTCTTGTCACTGTCCGGCTTCTCCGTGCTCGGAGTATCGGTCTTGCCGCTGTCCGGTTTCTCCGTCTCGCCCGGCTGTTCCTGCTTAATCTCTTCCACAGTCAGAGTCACATCCGAATCCATCGTGATCGTCACAGGGTTCGCAGCTGCATTTTCCAGCATAACTCCGCCCCACTTCCAGCTGGTCAGGGTACCATTGTACTTCACTTCCACGCTGGACCCTTTCTTCACTGTAAGAGTTGTCAGAGCTTTACCGTTGACGGTGCAGTCCGCGGGAACTGTCAGGGTCACAAGGTTGATTTCTTCGATAGTATTAACAGGTGCCTGAACAAACGTACCGCCAGTGATCAGCTTACTGCTGTTGTTCTCGACCTTACCAGTAAAATCACCGCCAGTAATCTGACCGTTACCGGTGTTCTTTACTTCGCCGGTAAAGCTGCCGTTTGCAATGATTCCTTCGCTGGCAACCGCACCGGTAAAGCTGCCGCCTGTAATTTCGCCGTCGCTGGCATTTTCCACCGTTCCGGCAAAGCTGCCGTCTACAATGGTGCTTTCGTTAGAAACCGTGCTCTCAGCAGTAAAGATGCCGCCTTTGATGATGCCGACATACTTCGGCTCACTACCGGTGCCGTTCTGCATCTCGATTTCGGAGTTATCCGCTTCCGTCATTGCCATAGCGACGGTTTCGCTCTGGCTCTCGCCCTCACTCAACTTCTGTGAGGTGGTGTTCTTTACTTCGTTTTCAAACACACCATCGTCTATCTCGCCAACATTGGTAACTTTCTTTTTAAAATCGCCGCCTGTGATCTCTGCGTAGTTCTGAACTTCTGCCCAGAATGTGCCATCCGAGATTTCCGTCGTATTGGTATAGGTGATTCCCATTTCGTCCAATGCTTCGCCAACGAATTCCTTCAGCGGTTTATTGGTGACAGTTTCCTTGAACTCGCCGCCCTTAATCATACCAGCGTTAACGACCGCCCCATTGAATGTACCGCCGGAGATCAGACCCGGGCAATCTTTGACCACTGCATCTAACCCATCCCCCAAAATGCTAAGATTTTGTTCGGAATCAAACGTAACATTTGCATTCGAGACCAATGCATTAAAGTTGCCATCAAGAATCGTACCAGCAGTTGCGACGTTTCCATTGAAGGTACCATTCTCAATCGTGCCAAAGTTCATAACCCAGTAGCCATTTCCTTCATACTCGAAAACGCCATTTCGAATGATACTGCCCGGATAAGCAACGATCTGGCACTTTACAGTACCATCCGTATCCAGCACAGCACCTTCTTTCAGAATCAGACCATATTCACCACCGGTCCAAATACGCTCCCAGTTCTTACCGCCTGCATGGGTCGGGTTGCCGTCTGCATCAAACTCCAAGATATTATCCTTATAGTTGATTTCCAGCGTAATATTCTTTGCAGGCATCGTAAACTCGATAGTCTTGGCGGTCGGGTCGGAAATGGTGATGCCATCGACTTCTTTCCAAGACTCAAAGTCCTCGTCATCTGCATCACGGGTCACTTTGATCTTCTGATTGTCGCCAACAATGTATGCACCCATAGAGATTTCATCGTTGATGGTGCTGTTTCGCACAGTCAGCTTATAGGTATTCTCCGGCTTGTTTCCGTCCTGCGTGCCGATATCAGAAAACACACCGCCCGTGATCGTGCCCTCAATGCGCTTATCTCCATCAGCCGATGAATATGTGTCGATATAATTGGATACGCCACCAGCAAATAGACCGTTGGTGATCTTGCCGGCATTGTATACATGTTTTTTAAACGTACCCGCCGTGATCGTGCCATAGTTATCCACTAGGCAGTTCACCTCTACATCTTGGTTGAACTCGTAGCCTTCGTAGAGTGTCAGAGTCAGAGTGTAGCCATTATATTCCCACTTGCTGGTTTTATTGCCCTTTTTCGTCGGCTTACCATCTGCACCAAACTCCAGTGGCATCACTGTTTCGTTGATCGTCATGGTCATGTCTTTATCCGGAGTAAAGGTGACTGTCTTTTTGTCATCACTTTCCGTCCAGTTGACTTCCGGATCACCCTTCCAGCTGACAAAATTATCCTCGTCATCATCGTACACTACGGTAACTTCGCGATTGCCAGCAACACATACGACTCTGTAGTTTTCAGTTAGATTGTTATTTTGGTATCTGGTGGTGATCACATCATTGATTTTCGCATCGACCGAGAATGTCAGCGTATGGACATTTTTCGGCACTTCCTGATTAGCCAAGCCAAAAACGCAGTTTTCAACGGTAGAATCTTCAGCGACATGGAGTACTCCAATATCCGCATTTTTGATTGAACCCGAATTACTTACCCAATCATACGTTCCGCCATCGATCATGCCATAGTTTTGCATGCTATGAATTGTCACATTTCCTTCGATTTTACCGACGCCGCGAGAATTCGGCTCACCGCCGTTATACACATATTTTTCAAATGTACCGGCGTTGATGGTTCCCCAGTTCATAACATTGCACTTCACAACGATGTTGCGGTCAAATGTGTATCCCTTGTAAATGGTAAGCTGCATTTCATTGAGACTATCGGCTTGATAGGTCCAACCCTCGCTTTCGCTGCCCCCACCAACAGGAATACCGTTGCTATCAAATTTCAGTGTTGACAATGTGTCGGCTTGCCCTACCGTCGAAGCATCCTGAGACTCCTCCGCCTGAGTTTCCACCACCGCAGAATTCCCCGCATTAGACGTTCCATCTGTGTCTACCGCAAACGCCGCCGTCGGGAAAGCCGACAGCACCATACTTGCGGCAAGAACTGAGCTGACGATCCGCAGACCCTGTTTTTTACGCAACCGCATTTTAAAATTCCTCTTTTCTGTTTTATTTTTTGGGACAAAATTGCAATAAAATACCCCATAATTTATTATACCGCACCCCCCCCCCGCATTTCCATAGTTTTATCACATTTCTTTCAAATTTGTCAGTTCTGTCAAAAGTCGTTCTTTTTTATTGGAGAATGCGACAAAAATTATTTTTTTCAAAACAAAAAAAGCCCACGCTGCGGCAAAGCAAAACGCAGCGTGGGAACGTAGATAGTTAATTCAGAGTGTCAGCTTCTCAGCGGGCGACGGTGTACTTATGCAGGGTCTTGCGGACTGCGCCGTTGCCGGCATACAGCTCCTTGACCATGCCCTCGATCTTCTCGCCCAGACCAACCTTGTACAGGTCAACGCCGAACACATCGACACGGCTGTACAGTTTTTTCAGGCAGCTGAAGTCCTGCTCGCCCTCCTTGACTTCCAGCGGAGCGACGATCGCCTGCAGCTCTGCCAGCAGCGGGTCGGGAGAGATCTCAAACGGCTTGCCGTTGTCGTTCACACCCTTCAGGTAGCGGGCATAGCCAGCCAGAACCAGCGGAATGAGGATGAGGTTGGACTTATCCAGACCGCGTGCCTCATATGCCTTGATGGTCTCGCCGAAGCGGATCGCCAGCTTCTGAGAGGTATCGGTCGCAATGCGCTGGGGCGCGTCCGGCATGAACGGGTTGGGCAGACGGCGGTTGATGACGGCACCGATGAACTCATAGGGGTTCAGAACGCCCGGATCAACGACAACGGGCATTGCCTCGATGTAACCGATCTTCTGGATGAAGGCACGCAGATCCTCGTCTGCCATCTCTGCGGAGATGAGGGTGTAATCCAGCATGCAGCCGTAGATGGACATTGCGGTGTGCAGCGGGTTCAGGCAGGTGCAGACCTTCATCTTCTCGATCTTATCGACCGTCTCACGATCGCAGTAGAGAACACCGCCCAGCTCCAGCGGAGGACGACCATTGGTGTAGTGATCCTCGATGCACAGGTACTCAGTCTCCTCAGCGTTGACAAAGGGAGCGGTGAAGGTGTGCTTCTCGGTGACGATGGTGTAGTTGTCCTCAAAGCCATCCTCTTCCAGCATCTTCTGGACCTTTGCGTCCGGACGCGGGGTGATCTTGTCGATCATGCTCCACGGGAAGGTGACCTTGGTCTCGTCCTGAACGTAAGCGAGGAACTCTGCCGGAACAAGACCCTGCTCGACCCACTTGGAAGCGTAGGTATGGACAGCGTTCTTGACCTTATCACCGTTGTGAGAGCAGTTGTCCATGCTCTGAACGGTCAGGGGCAGCTTGCCAGCCTTGAAACGCTCGTACAGCAGAGCCGTGACCTTGCCCATTGCCAGAACGGGGGTCAGACCACGCTCAAGGTCCGCCGGAGCGACGCCATAGCCCTTCTCGGTGATGGTGAAGGAGATCATCTGTAGGCTGGGGTTCTGGAAGATCTCGACCAGACGTGCCCAGTCCTCGGTGAAGGAGGGATCAGCCTTCAGGCTCTCGGTGACGGAAGCGATGACCTTCTTCTCGATGTCACCGGTGGACTTCAGGCAGACCAGCAGGCTCATGTTATCGTAGGGACGATACGCCTTGTCGATAATCTCATAGTCAAAGCTCTCCGCCACGATGACGCCACGGTCATACTTGCCGCTGTTCAGAGCCTCGTTCAGGATCGCCGCCGGGAAAGCGCGGAAGATATTGCCTGCGCCAAAGTGGACCCAAGTCGGCTCGGCGTGGGTCTTTGCCTTGACAGCCTCAATGTCGAACTTGGGCAGCTCATAGCCCTTTTCTGCCCACTCAGCGGACAGGTTGCCATTCTTGATATCAGACAGCTTCATAATACTCAGCCTTTCTTTTTCTCTTCATCCAGACGATCCAGCAGATCCCAGACACCCAGCATATACTGGATGCCCAGCGCGCGGTCATACTTGCCGTAACCGGGGCGGCAGTTGCCGGGACCTTCCTCCCAGAGCTGACGACCATGGTCGGGGCGGATATAGCCCTCGAAGCCGCAGTCATGATAAGCGCGCAGGATCTCGATGATGCCGGTCTCGCCGCAGCAGTCACGATGGGCAGCCTCGGAGAAGTCGCCGTTGGGGAAGTGGTGGATGTTGCGGATGTGCGCAAACGCGATGCGATCGCAGTGCTTGCGGACGATCTCGGCAACATTGTTGTTGGGGTTCGCGTTCAGGCTGCCGGAGCAGAGGGTCAGGCAGTTGTACTCGTCATCGACCATGCTCAGGAAACGGTCGATGCTCTCGGCGTCAACCAGCAGACGGGGCAGACCGAAGATGTCCCAAGGAGGATCGTCCATGTGGATCGCCATCTTGATGTCGCACTCACGGCAGGTGGGCATCAGAGCCTCGAGGAAGTACTTCAGGTTCTCCCACAGCTTTTCCTTGGTAACAGGAGCGTAAGCCTTGAACAGCTCATCCAGCTTTGCCATGCGCTCCGGCTCCCAGCCGGGGAAGGTCATGTTGTACTTCTCCGTGAAGGACATGATGTAATCCGCCATTGCCTTGTAATCGTTCTGGATCATATCCTTCTGATAGAACAGGGCAGTCGAGCCGTCGCCGACCGGATGGAACAGGTCGGTGCGGGTCCAGTCAAAGATCGGCATGAAGTTGTAGCAGATGACCTTGACGCCAAACTTGGACAGATTGCGGATGCACTGCTTGTAGTTTTCGATGTACTGGTCGCGGGTAGGCAGACCGATCTTGATGTCGTCGTGGACATTGACCGACTCGACTACATCCATGTCAAAGCCATAGGCATGGATCTGATCCGCGACCTTCTGGATCTCGTCGATCTCCCAGATCTCGCCGGGCATCTTGTTGTGCAGTGCCCAGACAATGCTGGTGACACCGGGGATCTGCTTGATGTCGTTGAGGGTGATCGGATCATTGCCTTCACCGTACCAACGCCAACCCATTTTCATAGGCATAGTGGGGTCCTCCTTGTTGTTTCCCATCGCTTTCGGCCCGCAGCAATCACTGGGGCGCATTCTCGTCTTCTATTCTAATATATCAGTTTAGTTTTTACAATTGGCGTTTTGACATTTTTTAGAGTTTTTTCTTGTATACTTTAGACAAAAAGACGACTGCTAATCGGTTTTTCCAATTTCGCAGCCGTCTTTCAGACAAAATTGATTTTTTTAACAAAGGCAGCACCTAAATCCAAACCGCAGAGCCACGCATTCTGCGTGTTGCAAAACTCTGCTCAGTCTGCGCAGGCTATCCCGTGCTGCCAATGGCTCTCTCTTTGGAAGAGCCAGATGCGAAGCAGCCTGAGAGGGCTAGCCCTCTATGAAGTATTCCGGATGACGCTTTCTTGCCTGCTCCACCGAAAGCTTATACCGATTCAGATGGTCGCTCAGCGCACGGCTGACATCTTCCTCTGTTCCGTGCAGGACTGCTTCCAGAATGCGGGTGTGCGCCGCGCAGACCGATTTGTTTTCCTCGGTCTGAAGGCTGAATTTACGCAGACGCTCGATGTGCTGGAAGGTCGAGAGCATATGGTCAAAATGCGCCTCCATCCCGCAGATTTCAAATGCCATCCGGTGGAATCCATTGTCGAGATCGAGCATTCGTGTCTCTCGGTTCTCCGCGTCGGGCTGACGCTCCAACGCGCGGTACTGCTCAATATTCAGGCGGTAAGCCAGCTCCTGATCCTTGGTCAGTCTGCCGCGGATGCGGTCAAGCAGTTCCTTCTCCAATGTAAAGCGGGCAAACTGCTCCATCTCCATCAGCTTGAGGTCGATGGGGGCGACCTGTGTCCCGCTCTGGGGCTTGATGTTCACCATATGAGCAATATTCAGCATGATGAGTGCTTCCCGCATCGGGGTGCGGCTGATCCCAAGCTCCTGTGCCAGCAGGCGGTCGTTCAGCTCATCGCCGGGTTTCAGCTCCATGGTAATGATTCGGCTTCGGATCGTATCGTACGCGATCTCCCGCGCGCTCCTTGCTGCCATGCTTTCCACTCTCCTTGTGTTTCACAAATCAGGTGTACCGGATTTGATATATCAATCACAATTTTATTGTAGTCATAAAAAACAACTACGTCAAGAGTTTTTGAAAAGATGGACAAGTAAAAATTACATTTTCGCTTTTCTGGGGCGATACAGCACCGGAACCCAGACCGCCACCAGTGCCAGACCGCAGATCACGTCGATGATGGAATGCTGTTTGGTGAACACCGTTGATGCGCAGATCAGCCCCGCCCAGACCCAAGCGAGAATTTTCAGCCCCGGGCGATTTTTTGCCAGCTTGCTCTGAGAAAATGCCAGTGCCATACAGCCCGAGCTCTGGCAGTGGATGGACGGGCACACGTTTACCGAGGCGTCCGCACTCCAGAGCATCTTCATGATGCTCATTGCAATATTGTCCCTGCCAACGGACTCGGCGGTCGGACGGATATCCAGACCATTCGGGAGCACCATATATATAATGAGACAGAAGGTCATTCCCGAGAACATCATCAGACAAAGCTTGTCGTAGCTGGCGGTATCGTTCCACCAGAGCATCGCCGTCACCGCTGCCAGCAGAAGAAACCAACTGCAATACGGAAAGACGAACCATTCATTAAACGGAATGAGATTGTCGATGGGGCTGTGAATGATATACTTGGGATTTGTAACGGTAAGATCCAGCCAGAAGAACCAGATGATGTAGATCACCCAGTAGAGCTGAAACCAGAGATGCGGGCGGCAGTTCGCCCGCAGTTTTTTCAGGTCCATACTATTTCTCCTATAATTTTGATTCTGAGACGTTTTATTTTACCACAAGACGACGACTTGCGCAATCGCGATTTATCGTATAGAATTAAGATATCGTTTTTTACTGGAAAGAATAGGAGCTATTCATGTCACAACCTTCTGTCCCCATCCGTCTGATCGCGCTCGACCTCGACGGTACCCTTCTGACCCACCATTCAAGCATCTCTCCCCTCACCCGTCAGGCCATCGCCGATGCTGTTTCCCACGGTGTGATCGTCCTGCCCGCCACGGGTCGCCCGCTGGCAAATCTGCCGCCCATCGTGGCGCAGCTTCCCGGCGTCCGGTATGCCATCACCTCCAACGGCGCAGCCGTCTGGGATCTCGGAAGCGACCCGTTGGGCTGTGTGTACAGCCGCTACGCCACTGCTGCCGAACGCGAGACCAGCGAGCCGACCTGCATCGTCCACAACGTTTTCCCTGTGGAAAAGGCGCGGGAGGTCTTCGCGCTGTTTCAGGAATACTCCGGCGAGATGAGCATCTTCTCGGACGGACATTCCATCAAGGATACCCGCAGCATCGAGTACCTGACCGCCCGATTCGCCAAGCTGCATTCCACCGAAGCACAGCAGCCCAACGATGGCCGCTTCATCGTCGTTCGGGATATGGCTGAGTGGATGAGCCGGAACGCTCACGAGGTAGAGAAGTTCTGCATGTTCTTCCACACCGTCGAAGAAGCGCAGACCGCATTGCCTCGTTTCCTCGCATTGGAAGGGGTCGAGGTCGTACAGGGTTCGCCCGAAAACATCGAGGTGACTGCAAAAAATGTAGACAAGGGAACCGCACTGCTGTCGCTGGCTGATTTTCTCGGCATCCCCCACGAGGCTACCGCCGCCATCGGCGACAGCGAGAACGACCGTGCCATGCTTGAAAAGGCAGGCGTCGCCGCTGTCATGGCAAACGGAATGCCCCACATCAAGGAGATCGCCGACCTTGTGAGCGAAAACGACTGCGATCACAACGGCGTTGCGGAGCTGTTCCGGCGGCTCGGAATCTGAACCTTCGTCATTTTTGTGCAATGTATACAAGGTCTTATTCAAAACATTGTGCTTGTTGAGCATTACCAAACTCTCCTTCGTAGTTTATACTAATATTACAAGCGTATGGCGGGAGCAGTATGCCCGAACAGAGGTTCCCGCCCACTCGGAGAGTTTAATGAAAGTAAGGAGAATGCGTTATGAATCCCATCGTAGAAAAGGTCTATCAGATCGGCATTATCCCTGTTATTGCATTTAACAGCGTTGACGAGGCTCTGCCCCTGTGCAAGGCTCTGGCTGAGGGCGGTCTGCCCGCTGCTGAGGTCACCTTCCGCACCGCATGTGCTGAGGAGTGTATCCGTAAGATCCATGAGGAGATGCCCGAGATGCTGCTGGGCGCAGGCACTGTCCTGACCTGCGAGCAGGCTGACCGCGCAATGGCAGCCGGTGCTTCCTTTATCGTTGCTCCCGGCTTCGATCCCGAGGTCTGCAAGCATGTCATCGACAAGGGCGGCATCATGATGCCCGGCACCGCTTCCGCAGGCGAGATGCAGCAGGCGATGAATCTGGGCTGCGAGGCACTGAAGTTCTTCCCGGCTGAAGCCAACGGCGGCGTTTCCATGCTGAAGAACATCGGCGCAGCTCTGAAGAGCGCACGCTGGATGTGCACCGGCGGCGTCAACGCAAAGAACGTCAACGATTATCTGGGCTATGACCAGATCTTCGCGGTCGGCGGCACCTGGATGTGCAAGAGCGACGTCATCAAGGCTGGCGATTGGGCAAAGATCACCGCTCAGAGCAAGGAAGCGGTTGACACCATGCTCGGTCTGAAGCTGGTCCATGTCGGCATCAACACCGGCAATGAGGAAGAGGCCATGAAGGTTGCGAACTTCATCGGCGGTCTGCTGAACATGAAGGTCGCTCCTGGCAACTCCAGCATCTTCGTCGGCAACAAGGAATTTGAGATCATGAAGAAGCCGGGTCGTGGCACCAACGGTCATATTGCAATCGGCTGCAACAATGTCGATCGCGCGATCTATCACCTGACCCAGCGCGGCGTCAAGTTCGACCTCGACAGCAAGAATGTCAAGAACGGCAAGACCATTGCCTGCTACTTCGCAGATGAGATCGCCGGCTTCGCATTCCATCTCGTTCAGGCTTAAGCCAACCCTGAAAATACCGCCGCTTCGGGAGCCCCCTGCGGCGGGACGATATTCCGAACATATTTTTAGAACAAAAGGAGAATACCACAATGAAAGTCGTTACTTTTGGTGAACTGATGGTTCGTCTGCAGCCGTTCAACTACGAGCGTTTCGTCCAGGCCAATAACCTGGAGTTCACCTTCGGCGGCGGCGAAGCAAACGTCGCTGTCTCTCTGGCAAACTACGGCGTTGACGCTGCCTTCGTCACCAAGCTGCCCGCACATGCGATCGGTCAGGCCGCGATCAACAGCCTGCGCCGTTACGGTGTCGACACCAGCATGATCGTCCGCGGCGGCGACCGTGTTGGCATCTACTACAATGAGAAGGGTGCTTCTCAGCGTGGTTCTGTCTGCATCTATGACCGTGCTAACAGCGCGATCCAGCTTGCACAGCCCTCTGACTTCGATTGGGACAAGATCTTCGAGGGTGTTGACTGGTTCCACTTCACCGGTATCACTCCGGCTCTGGGTCAGAACGTCGTCGAGATCTGCCTCGAGGCATGCAAGGCTGCTAAGGCTCACGGCGTGAAGATCAGCTGCGACCTGAACTACCGTGGCAAGCTGTGGACCCGTGAGCAGGCTCGTGCCGCTATGACCGAGCTGTGCCAGTATGTTGACGTTTGCATCTCCAACGAGGAGGACGCAAAGGACGTCTTCGGTATCGAGGCTGAGTCCACTGACATCTACGGTGGCAAGCTGAACGCTGAGGGCTACAAGAGCGTTGCTAAGCAGCTGGCTGACAAGTTCCACTTCGAGAAGGTTGCTATCACTCTGCGTGAGTCTCACAATGCTTCTGAGAACGGCTGGAGCGCAATGCTGTACGACGTCGCTTCTGACGAGTACTGCTTCTCCAAGAAGTACGAGCTGAAGATCATCGATCGCGTTGGCGGCGGCGACTCCTTCGGCGGCGGCCTGATCTACGCTCTGCTGAACGGCAAGAGCACTCAGGCAGCAGTCGAGTTCGCAGTTGCAGCTTCTGCTCTGAAGCACTCCATCGAGGGCGACTACAACATGGTCACCGTCTCTGAGGTCGAGAAGCTGGCTGGCGGCGACGGTTCCGGCCGTATCCAGCGGTAATCGCAGGAGGATCCTGAAATGGACATCCGTTATTCCTGCAACCAGAAGGATTTCAAGCGTTACACCACCGAGGAAATGCGGGATGAGATGCTCATCACCGGTCTGTACAAGGCGGATGAAGTCGTTGCCGTTTACAGCCATGTTGACCGCATGGTGACGCTGGGCTGCATGCCTGTCCATGAGACTGTGTCCATTGATAAGGGCATTGATGTCTGGGCAAATTTCGGCACGCACTACTTCCTCGAACGCCGTGAGATCGGCATGTTCAACATTGGCAAGGATTCCACCGGTATCGTTGTGGCGGACGGTGTTGAGTACAAGCTGGGCTATAAAGACTGCCTGTACATCACCAAGGGCACGAAGGAAGTGACCTTTGCTTCCGCCGATTCGGAGCATCCCGCCAAGTTCTACATGGTTTCCGCTCCGGCACATTGCTCGTATGAGACCCGCCTGATCAAGATGGCCGATGCAAACCATCGTCCTCTGGGCAGCGTCGAGACCTGCAACAAGCGCACCATCAACCAGTTCATCCATCCGGATGTTCTGAAGACCTGCCAGCTGAGCATGGGTATGACCGAGCTGGACGCCGGTTCCAACTGGAACACGATGCCCAGCCACACCCACGAGCGTCGGATGGAGATCTACACCTATTTTGAACTGCCCGAGGGGCAGGTGGTGTTCCACATGTGCGGCGAGCCGACTCAGACCCGCCACATCGTGATGCACAACGAGGATGCTGTCATCAGCCCTTCTTGGAGCATCCACAGCGGCGTAGGCACCTCGAATTATACGTTTATTTGGGCAATGGGCGGCGAGAACATGGAGTTTGACGACATGGACAATATCGCCACCACTGACCTGCGCTAAACAAGACACCATACAACGCCCCGTATCGGCTTTTCGGTACGGGGCGTTTTGCTAAAAAATTATCATAAACACAAAAAGAAGGAGAACATCATGAATCTTTCCGCATTTGATCTCAAGGGCAAGGTCGCCCTCATCACCGGCGGTGCTCATGGCATCGGTTTTTCCATCGCAGAAGGCATGGCACAGTGCGGTGCGACCATCTGCTTCAACTGCTCCAGCGAGTCCAGCCTTGAGAAGGGTCTGGCTGCATACAAGGCCGCCGGCATCGAGGCTCACGGCTACGTTGCCGATGTCTCCGATGAAGATGCTGTCAATGCTATGATCGCCAGGATCAAGTCTGAGGTCGGCTCTGTGGACATTCTGGTAAACAACGCCGGTCTGATGAAGCGCGTCCCGATGATCGAAATGAGCCATGCGGACTTTATGCGTGTCATCGACGTTCATGTCGGCGGCGCATTCAACTGCTCCAAGGCGGTTTTGCCTGACATGATCGAAAAGCGGGAGGGCAAGATCATCAACATCTGCTCCATGATGAGCGAGCTGGGTCGTGAAACGGTCTCCGCTTATGCTGCCGCAAAGGGCGCACTGAAGATGCTGACCAAGAACATCGCTTCCGAGTACGGCGAGTACAACATCCAGTGCAACGGCATGGGTCCGGGCTACATTGCCACCGCCCAGACCGCTCCCCTGCGTGAGATCCAGCCGGACGGCAGCCGCCATCCCTTCGATACCTTCATCTGTGCAAAGACCCCTGCTGGTCGCTGGGGTGATCCGGAAGACATGGTCGGCCCGTGCGTGTTCCTTGCATCCCATGCTTCCGACTTCGTGAACGGTCAGATCCTCTATGCCGATGGCGGCATCCTCGCCTATATCGGTCGTCAGCCCAAGTAAGTTTTCCACAGGATAAAGATTCGACGTGAAAAACTCCCCTCCACTTCTGGGTATCAGGCCCTAAAGCGGAGGGGAGTTTTGTTAGCTTATGAAGATTTCAGCTTTTTAAGCGAAGCGTTCAGGGCTTTTCAAATCTTACAGAGCGAAGTAACGCTTTGCGTTATCGAAGCAGATACCGCGGACGATCTTCTCCAGAGCCTTCTCGTCGTTGGGATACTCGCCGTCCTCGACCCACTGACCGATGACGTTGCAGAGGATGCGGCGGAAGTAATCGTGGCGGGTGTAGCTCAGGAAGCTGCGGCTGTCGGTCAGCATACCAACGAAGTTGCCCAGCAGGCCCAGGTTTGCCAGACTCTTGATCTGGTTCTCCATGCCAATCTTCTGGTCGTTGAACCACCATGCGGAACCGTGCTGGATCTTGCCCGGGACCTCACTGCTCTGGAAGCAGCCGAGGATAGTGCCAATCTGCTCATTGTCAGCCGGATTCAGGCTGTAGATGATGGTCTTGGGGCACTCATCGGTGTCGTTCAGCGCACTCAGCAGAGAAGCGATCTCGCCGCCGCAGGTAGCAGTATTGATCATATCGAATCCGGTATCCGGTCCGAGCAGGCTGTTCATCTTACGGTTGACACCACGCAGGCAGTTGTAGTGGATCTGCATTGCGATGTTCAGGCGGTGATACTGCTTGCCCAGATGGATGAGGATGTAGGTCTGATACTTTTCAGCCTCCTCAACGGTGCAGGTCTCGCCAGCCATGACCTTCTGGTAGATGGCGTTGACCTCTTCCTTGGAAGCCTCACGGTAGGGGATGTAGTCCAGACCGTGGTCGGAAGCACGGCAGCCCAGCTCAGCGAAGAACTCGATACGTTTGGTGAGCGCATCGGTCACGCAGTCGATACATGCCAGCTTCTCTTTGCCGACGACCGCAGCCAGCTTGCCCATATACTCAGCAAAGCCGGGCTTATTGATGTTGATCGCCTTGTCGGGGCGGAAGGAAGGAGCGACGGTGAACTTGATGGTCGGATCTTCCTTGATCTTCTGATGCCACTCAAGGCTGTCGATGGGGTCATCGGTAGTGCCGATAAAAGCAACATTGGACTGCTCGATCAGACCACGGACGGTCAGCTTCGGATCGTTCTGCAGTTTCTCGTTGCACAGATTCCAGACTTCCTCAGCGGTATCGCCGTTCAGCACGCCGTCATAACCGAAGAAGGTGTGCAGTTCGAGATTGGTCCAGTGATACATCGGGTTGCCGATCGCCATCGGCAGAGCCTCCGCGAACTTCTGGAAACGCTCACGATCGGGCTTATCACCGGTGATGTACTCTTCAGGCACACCATTGGAGCGCATAACACGCCACTTGTAATGGTCGCCGAAGTAGCTGCCATCCGGATTGCGACCGCCCAGCCAGACCTGAGCGATGTTCTCGAAGCGGCGGTTCTCATAGATCTCACGGGGAGGAATGTGGCAGTGATAGTCGCAGATGGGCATATCCTCTGCGTATGCGTGATAGAGATGCTGAGCAGTGGGAGACTGGAGCATGAATTCCTTATCCATAAATGCTTTCATGGGTCGATAACTCCTTTTCTATACCTTAAAAATGAGTTTCAATACGATCTGACCCTACAGACAGACCGTGCCTGTCTATAGTATAACGGAAAACGCCGATGTATACAACTGAAAAACTGCCAAATTTTTGCCCTTTTGATTGTGAAAACCGCCAGACTTTATGAAAACAGCCCATTTTCGACGTAAAAACTGTAAAGAACCACTTGACTTCTTTGTATACAACAGCATAAAATAGAGACAGAGATGCGGAGGGACTTCCCCCTCCGGAGCGAAGCAAAGCAAATACAAAAGGAGAACAGTGAAATGGAAACTTTGAATTACAAGGTTCTGGAACAGTCTGGCTACAACGGCTACGTCCTGAAGGACGCTCCCGTCAAGGTCATGCAGTTTGGCGAGGGCAACTTCCTGCGTGCCTTTGTTGACTACTTCTTCGATATCGCAAACGAGAAGGCTGGCTACAACGGCAAGGTCAAGCTGGTTCAGCCCATCGGCAACTTCCCCCAGATGGCACACTGGATCAACGATCAGGAGGGTCTGTACACCCTGTACCTGCGCGGCAGCGAGAAGGGTCAGAAGGTCGATGCAAAGCGCGTCATCTCCTGCGTGTCTGACTGTGTCTGCCCTTACGAGGATGGCAAGTGGGCTGAGGTTCTCGAGCTGGCAAAGTCTGCCGACCTCGAGACCATCGTTTCCAACACCACTGAGGCAGGCATCGCTTACACTCAGGGCGACAGCGACTTCGATCAGGTTCCTCCCAACAGCTTCCCCGCAAAGCTGACCCGCGTTCTGTATGAGCGTTACAAGGCATTTGACGGCGCATCCGACAAGGGTCTGGCGATTCTGTCCTGCGAGCTGATCGACAACAACGGCAAGGAGCTGCAGAAGTGCTGCAACAACTACGCAAAGGACTGGAACCTTGAGCAGGGCTTCATTGATTGGATGAACAATGCCAACACTTTCTGCTCCACTCTGGTTGACCGCATCGTTCCGGGTCGTATCCGCGATCCTCAGGAGCTGGCTGCTATGGAAGAGGCAAACGGCTATCATGACGCTGTTCTGGACGTCGGCGAAGTCTTTGGCGTCTGGGTCATCGAGGGTCCGGCATGGCTGGAGGACAAGCTCCCGTTCAAGAAGGCTGGCGTCAACGTCATGGTCGTTCCCGATGTCACCCCGTACAAGAAGCGTAAGGTCCGCATCCTAAACGGCGCACACACCGGCTTCGTTCTGGGCGCATATCTGGCAGGCTTCGATATCGTTCGTGACTGCATGCACAACGACACTATCCGCGGCTTCATGAACAAGATGCTGCACGAGGAAGTCATCCCCACCCTGCCTCTGGACAAGAAGGATCTGGAAGAGTTCGCGTCTGCGGTTCAGGATCGTTTCAACAACCCGTTCATCAACCACGAGCTGATGAGCATCTCCCTGAACTCCACCTCCAAGTGGAAGGCTCGCAACATGCCGTCCTTCCTGACCTACATCGAGGAGAAGAAGGAACTGCCCAAGTGCCTGACCATGTCTCTGGCTGCTTATATCGCATTCTACTCCAACGACATTCAGGAGCGTGTTGCTGACGGTCTGATCTGCAAGCGTCCGGCTGGCAACACCTATAAGATCCAGGATGACGCATGGGCTCTGGATTTCTACTATGCACACAAGAACGACACCGCTGCCGAACTGGTGCACGCCGTCCTGACCAATACCCAGATGTGGGATCAGGATCTCACCAAGATCGACGGTCTCGAGGCTGCTGTTCTGGCTGATCTCGAGCTGATCCGCTCCGAGGGTGCTGAGGCTGCTTACAAGAGCTGCCTGTAAGCTCTGCATTTCCGATATTTCTGTGCGAAAGGGCTGCTGCGTTCAGCAGCAGCCCCTTTTTCGCATTTATGAGAACTTTTTAGGAGAAGAACTATGCCGCAGGCTATTCATATCAGCCCCATTGACAATGTTGTTGTCGCGCTGCATCCCATCGCCAAGGGCACTCTCGTGGAAGTGGACGGTCTGTCCGTGACCGCTTTGGAGGACATCCCGCAGGGTCATAAGATGGCGGTCGCACCCATCAAGAACGGCGAGAATGTCATCAAATACGGCTTCCCCATCGGTCACGCTACCGCAGACGCTGAGCCGGGCACCTGGATGCACACCCACAATGTCCACACCAACCTCTCCGGTGAGGTCGAATACAGCTACAACCCCTCCCCTGACCTCGCACCGCTGCCCAAGGTCGCACCCGAGACCTTCATGGGCTTCCGCCGCAAGGATGGTCGTGCCGCCATCCGCAATGAGATCTGGATCATCCCGACCGTCGGTTGTGTCAACGACATCGCCAAGAAAATCGTAGCGGACAATCAGGATCTCGTCACCGGCTCCATCGAGGGTCTGTATACTTTTACCCATCCCTTCGGATGCAGCCAGACCGGTCACGACCATGCGCAGACCCGGAAGCTGCTGGCCGCTCTGACCCGTCACCCCAACGCAGGTGCCGTTCTGGTGCTGCATCTGGGCTGCGAGAACCTCCAGCACGATCAGTTCGTGCAGGAGCTGGGCGAGTACGACCCCGACCGTGTCAAGTTCCTGACCTGTCAGGACGTGGACGACGAGTTCGCCGCTGCTCGTGACATCCTGAAAGAGCTGGCTGCTTACGCAGGCCAGTTCAAGCGTGAGCCTATCCCCGTCTCGGAGCTGGTCGTCGGCATGAAGTGCGGCGGTTCGGACGGTCTGTCCGGCATCACCGCAAACCCGACCATCGGCCGCTTCTCGGATATGATGGGTCAGCGCGGCGGTTCCACCGTCCTGACCGAGGTTCCCGAGATGTTCGGTGCCGAGGGCTTCCTGATGGATCGCTGCATCAATCAGGATGTCTTTGTCAAAGCCGAGAAGATGATCAACGGCTTCAAGGAGTACTTCATCAGCCACAATGAGGTCGTCTATGACAACCCGTCTCCGGGCAACAAGCAGGGCGGCATCACCACGCTGGAAGACAAGAGCTGCGGCTGTGTCCAGAAGGGCGGCACTGCGCCCATCATGGACGTCATCGGCTACGGCGACCCCGTTGTTACCAAGGGTCTGAACATGCTGTACGGCCCGGGCAACGACCTCGTGTCTGCGACTGCCATGACCGCCGCCGGCGCACACCTCATCCTGTTCTCGACCGGACGCGGCACTCCGTTCTCCGCTCCTGCCCCGACTCTGAAGATCTCCACCAACACCCCGCTGGCAGAGAAAAAGTCTGGTTGGATCGACTTCAACACGGGCGTCATCGCCGATGGTGAAAAGACCATCGACGAGGCTGCAAAAGACCTGCTGGATCTGGTCATCCGTGTCGCAAGCGGCGAGCAGACCAAGGCAGAGAAGCACGGCTTCCGTGAGATTTCCATCTTCAAGGACGGCGTCGTTCTGTAATAACCCTCTCAGTCAAAGCCTGACGGCTTTGCCAGCTCTCCCAAAGGGCGAGCCTTTGGCAAGTCAGTCAGGTTTTTTGACAATTGATGTAACAGCCGGACTCCCCGAGTCCGTACAAGATGTTCAGGAGGTACAATTATGAATCAGATCACCACCCAGTACATCACCGAAAACGGCGCATGTTACGAACAGTACGTCATCACCGATCCCGCCGCAAAGACTGCTCTTACCATCACCCCGGAGCGCGGCGGCATGATTACCAGCTTCACCCTGGATGGCGACGAGTATGTCTGGACACGCCGCCCGAATTTCAGCGAGTGCAACCGTCCCCGCTTTGGCATTCCGGTGCTGTTCCCCAGCTGCAGCAATCCGGACAACGGCGTACACATCTTTGACGGCAAGGCATATCCGATGGAAACACACGGTCTCGCAGACCTCTGTGCATGGGAAGTGGAGAGCGTCGGTCCTGACGGCATCTCTCTGGCTCTGGAATCCACCCCGCTGACGAAGTTTCTCTATCCGTTCGACTTTACCCTGCTGGTGAATTACAACCTCGAGGGCAACAAGGCCACCATCAGCCTGACCGTCATCAACGAAGGCGACAAGCCGATGCCGTTCAGCTTCGGCTATCATCCCTATTTCACCGCCTCCAAGCTGGAAAATGTCGATTTTGACATCAAATGTGCCACCTGCTCCGAGGACGCAAAGGGCGAACAGCCCGCTGCTCCGGAGAAGATCACCCTGACCCGCAAGGAAGGTGCAGATAACACCATCCGTCTGTTGACGGGCGTTCAGTTCCCCATGACCTTCACCGACAAGGGCAACGGTCACAAGGTCGTTGTCGATGCCGATGAAACCTTCAGCAACGGTGTGCTCTGGCAGCAGGATGCTGAGAGCTTCGTCTGCATGGAGCCGTGGAACGGCTGGGCAAACAGCGTCAATGAAGAGGGCAAGCATGAAGTCCTCGAGCCGGATGAAGCTATGACCAGCGAGTGGAGCATCACCATCGAGAAGGTCTGAGCGTCCTCCACAATTTTATAACATGATAAAATAAAAATTGCCGCACAGGGCGTTAAAACCTTGTGCGGCAATTTTCTTATGTTTTATGTCGTTTTATGTCAGAACGGGAGACATGCCCCGACCGCTTACTGCTGGGGAGCGGAGAAAGCGATGGGAGTAGCACCTGCGGCAGCGTCAACGCTCAGCAGGCTGATGGGAGTGACCTCATAGCTCAGAGTCTCGAAGCTCTGGGTATCGCCGGACTCGGTGGTGAACTCCAGAACATACTTGACGTCCTTCTGCTTGTCAGCGTCCTCGTCACGGGTGAGGACGACGCTTTCGCCGTCAGCCAGACCCTCGCCTGCCAGATTGTCACCCTTATCCTCAGAGCCGACCTCGTACAGGTACAGCTCAGTTACCTTCTCGCCGGTGGTGTTATAGACGGTGTACTCCGCGGTCACAGCGGCTGCCTCGGAAGATGCAGCCTCAGAGGAAGCTGCAACAGAAGACGCAGCAGAGGATGCTACAGAAGCAGCAGTGGAAGAGGAAGAGCTGCCGCATGCGGTCATGCCGACAGCCAGAACAACAGCAACCGCTGCGATTCCAACATTCTTGAGTTTCATAGTAAACAGACTCCTTTAGTGAATTCTTTCTTCTTCTGAACGAACTTGTGTGAAATTCATTCACGAGTTTTTATTATACACTCTCCATCGGTAATTTCAAGTGGAATTCTTGAATATAAAATGACAATTTGATTAAAAGTTATGCGCACGCAACTTTTTCGGGCAACTGGGGCACAGACGGCTCCGGAATGATGTTTGTCATGCTCTTGAAGCTGATGCCGATGGTGGACAGGTTGTGCAGCATTGCGGACGTTGCAGGCTGCAAGATTCCCATTGCGCCCAGCACGATGAGGGTCGAGTTGAAGCTCAGAACAAACCGATAATTCGCACGAACCCGACGCTGCAAGCCATTTGCGATGGTCTTGAGGACGACCAGTTCTTCCAGACTATCCGCCTTGATCGTAATATCGGCGATTTCACGTGCAATGGCCGCACCGGAGTTGATAGCGATGCCGATATCGGCCGCCGACAATGCCGGAGAGTCGTTGATGCCGTCGCCGATCATAACGACGGTGTGACCCTCCGCCTTGGCTTTCTGGACGAATGCAGCCTTATCCTCGGGCAGGACCTCGGCGAAGTAATGATCAACGCCGACCTGCTTTGCGATGGCAGCGGCGGTGCGGTCACTGTCGCCCGTCATCATGACGGTGTTGGTGATGCCCAGCTTCCGTAGCTGGCGCAGAACCAAAGCGGCTTCCGAGCGAAGCGGGTCCGCAATGCAGATCACGCCCACCAATTGACCGGATGCCGCCATATACAGATGCGAATACTCGGGGTGGAGAGAATCGAATTTCTCCTGCTCCCCCTCCGGAATGACACAGTGCTCATCCTCAAAGACAAAGTGGTAGCTGCCGATGACGACACGCTCTCCACTGACACGGCTTGCAATGCCGTGGGCAACGAGATATTCCACCTCAGAGTGCATCTCTTCGTGAGAAATTCCCCGCTCCTTTGCAGCACGGACAACGGCGTTTGCCATCGAGTGGGGGAAATGCTCCTCAAGGCAGGCAGCCAGTTGGAGGACTTCACGCTCATCGCAGCCGGAGAAGGGAACGACCTCGACGACCTTCGGGGTCGCTCGGGTCAGCGTGCCGGTCTTATCAAATACGATGGTATCCGCCTTTGCCAGCGTCTCGAGGTACTTGCCGCCCTTGACGGTGATATGGTAGCTGCCACACTCCCGCATTGCGGAGAGAACCGCCAGCGGCATGGACAGCTTCAAGGCGCACGAGAAGTCGACCATCAGGATCGAGATGGCGCGGGTGACGTTACGGGTCAGCGCATAGGTTGCCACCGTACCCGCCAGACACCACGGCACAAGCTTATCCGCCAACTGCAGCGCGCGATTTTCAGTGCCGGACTTGAGCTTTTCGGATTCTTCGATCATCGAGACGATCTTATCGTAGCGGTTTGCTCCGCCCTCGGCAGTCGCGGTAAAGACGCATTCGCCCTCCTCGACGACCGTACCCGCATAGACAGACAGCCCCACAGCCTTCCGCACCGGCATGGATTCTCCGGTCAGGGCAGCCTGATTCACCATCGCTTCGCCCTCAATGACCGTTCCGTCCAGTGGGATCATATTGCCCGAACGGACAACGATCTCGTCACCGGACCTGACCTTCGTCAGCGGAACGAGAACCTCGGTGCCCTGCGAACGGATCCAGACCTTATCGACGTTCAGAGCCATGCTTCGTGCAAGGTCATCAAGACTCTTCTTCCGTGTCCACTCTTCCAGCAGCGAGCCGAGATTGAGCAAGAACATGACCGACCCTGCCGTGCCATAGTCGCCACGCAGGACAGAAACACCGATGGACAGTGCGTCCAGAACCTCGACCTCGAGCTTCCGGTGCAGCAGACACCTTACGCCTTTCCAGATAAAGCCCAGCGAGCGATAAACCGTATAGGCAGTCGCCAGCGGTGCGGGCAGGAACAGCTTGCGGAGTACCCGACCTGCCACAAGGTCAAACATCTTCTCCTGATATTCCTGATTGATCTTCCGGCTGTCCGCCGAGGTCACCAGTGCGTCGTACTCCTGCACGTCGAACTTGTAGCCGCTCAGCACCATGATGATCTCCTTGCGGCTACCCCGATAACAGATAACGACATCGCCCGTACGCTCGTAAACGGTCGCGTGCTCAACGGCGTCATGATGGTTCAGATAAGCTTCGAGCACATCCGCACGATGCAGCGTCATCCGGACAGCGCAGACATGAACACGCATCCGACCGCGGCTTTCATGTAAAATCGTACATTTCATAGAAACATCATTCCTTTTTTCGTATCTTCTACATTTAAAAGAGCCGCCCGAAGGCGGCTCACGCAGTATGAATGCTTATTCAGCCTTCTCAGCTTCCGCAGTCTCCTCAGCCGTATCCTCGATGACCTCCTGAGCAGCCTCAGCAGCACGAGCTTCGTTGATGGCTTTTGCGTCCGCCAGAATGTCACCAGCCTGCTCCTGAACCTTGTTGACCGTCTCCATCGTGGAGTCCTTCATGCGCAGGACTGCCGCGGTGGTCTGGGTATAGACCTTCTTGGCGTCCTTGCTCGCCAGAACCTTGAAGCCAGCAGAACCAAACACAACACCGCCAACGAACAGAGCGATCTTCTTAACATCAACCATAGTAACTTCCTACCTTTTTCTTCGTATAGTCTTTATCTCGACATCTTGCAAATGGATGTTTCTGCGGCTATTATAGCACGGTTTTGAAAATTCTCAAGAGGATTCCGCAATGTTAATATCCATAAACTTGTTACAAAAAGTAGTTAGAAAACGCTATTCCTATGTGTTTTTTGTGGCAAACTACCGTTTGTATACACGAACAAACCCTTTCTCTGTCCGCTCTGTTTTAATTTTTTTCCGGAAAGCTCTCCCGAAGGGTTGCAACCGACCCCGCGTTCATTGTACAATAGAACAGAACATGCCAAAAACACACACGCCGGACTTCCGGCAGAGAAGTGAGGAAGATATGGAAACATCGAAAATTCGGGTGCTGGCTCTGGATCTGGACGGCACTCTGACGAACGACCGGAAGGAGGTCACTCCCCGCACCCGTGCGGCTCTGGATGCCGCGGCGGAAAAGGGCGTTACGATCGTGCTTGCCTCCGGACGCCCTACAGCTGGCATTTCGCCGCTGGCAAAGGAGCTTGGTCTGGACAAAAAAGGCGGCTGCATCCTGTCCTATAACGGCGGCTGCATCGTTGACTGCGGCACGGGCGAAACGCTCTATCAGCGTCAGTTGGACGCAAAGTTCATCCCCGAGCTGTGCCAATTTGCCGCCGAGCAGGACGTTGCCATTGTTACTTATAATAAAGAGGGCGTTGTGACTGAGCGTCCGGAGGACGAATGGGCGGCTCGGGAGGGCTTCACCTGCAAGCTCCCGATGATCAAGGTGGACGATCTGGCGTCCTATGTGGATTACCCCATCTGCAAAATGCTCATCACCCTCGATCCCGCACGTCGGGATGAGGTCTGCGCGCTCGGACAGAAAAAGTTTGCCGGACAGCTTGGGCTGTATCCGTCCAGTCCTTTCTTCATCGAAGCCGTTCCGCTGGGCGTCGCAAAGGATGCCAGCCTGAGCGCCCTGCTCGACCGGATGGGGCTGACTCGTGATAACCTGATGGCGTGCGGCGACGGCTTGAACGACCGCTCCATGATCTCCTTCGCAGGCGTGGGCGTTGCAATGCAGAACGCCGAAGAACCCGTCAAAGCTATGGCGGATTACGTCACCACCGCCGACAATAACCACGATGGCGTCGCAGAAGCCATTGAGAAGTTTATCTTGAACTGAGAGGACGATATAAATGCCGCAGCGCAACCTTGTTTTATTTGATTTGGAGTGGAACATCGGCTACCAGCCGTATACCTTCAATTATCACGGCGTTCAGCAGACCTTCCGGGGCGAGATCATCGAGATCGGCGCGGTGAAGATCGACGAGGACGCAAATGTTCTGGATACCTTCTCCATCCATCTGCGCCCCCGCATTTTCCGGAAATTGCAGCATCATATTGCCAAAGTCACCGGACTGACGCAGGCTGATCTTGATCGGGGCGAGCCCATCGTGCAGGGACTCCGCCGCTTCATGCAGTGGTGCGGTCCGGACGCCGAATTCGCCGAGTGGGGCATGGACGATGTACCCGTGCTCAAGCAGAATCTTTTCCTCTGCAACCTCGATGAATCCCGACCGACCGTCTGGTACGATCTTCAGCAGGTCTTTCTGCGGGAGCACCCCCGCAAGGAGGGCGAGGGCATGACGCTGGAAAGCGTCGTCACCCGGATGGGCATCCCGATGGATCGCCCCTTCCATGACGCTCTGTCCGATACCCTCTACACCGCCGACATCTGTCGGAAACTGAATCTTCGGGAGGGGCTGGCTGCCTACCCCAGCGAAGACGATTCCCTTCGTCAGAGCCTCTGCTCTCAGTCCGGCGATTATCGGGACTTCACCGTATTTCGAGGGTATGTGGAACAATACACATGGCGGATTGACCCGACGATCAGCACAGCCAACTGCCCTGTCTGCGGAGCTTCCCTGGCTCCGGACGACATCTGGCTGAAAAAGGGCAGCAATAGCTGGTACACCTTGGCACAGTGCCCCCACTGCGCCAACAGCGAAAACGAGGCGTCTCGGGGCGTATTCCAGCGGTACAAGCTCTCCCGTCGGGACGGTCTGCACTGGAGCTTCGCCCGCTGCACCCAGATCCCTGACGCCGAAGCTCTGGAACGCTGGAACCGGCAGCGCGCTCAGCAGATCGAGCGCATCCGCCAGCGTGCCGAAAAGCAGACCGACGAGCAAAAGCAAAAATGACCCTTTTTGCGCAGGAGATCCCCCTGCTGTTCCGTATGAAAGAGCAAACGCCGCAAGAATATCAGAACGGTTTAAATTTATTCACACGCCTGTCATAGAATCTGGATATACTATCGGCATAGGATGCTGAAAACGAAAGGACGGGAGAGACGATGCAGGGTTTGCTTGCCACATGGATCCACCAGCTTGGAACATTGGAATTCTGGGAGTCGCTGCTCAATAGCTTCGAGGGTCTTGGACCTGTCGCGCCCATCCTTCTGGCGATGGTAGAGTCGTTCTTTCCGCCTCTTCCCCTCATCGCTATCGTCGCGCTCAATGTCGCTGCGCATGGCGGCATCCTCGGCTTTTTGTACAGTTGGCTCGGCGTTTCCGTCGGCGGCACCGTGATGTTCCTGTTCTGGCGGCGTATCGTCCGGAAATTTTTCTGGAAATTCGCCTGCCGCTTCCCGAAGCTGGAAAAAGCACAGCAGTGGGTCAACCACTTTGACACGGCTTCCCTCTTTATGCTGTCTCTCCTGCCCTTCACCCCAACCTCCTTCATGCACCTTGCCTTCGGCATCTCCGACATGGACGAGCGGCATTATCTTGTCACCGTCATCCTCGGCAAGGGCGTTATGGTTGGCATGATGGCGATTTTCGGTCAATCACTCGTCAGCTCGCTGAAAAATCCTCTCCACCTCATTCTCGCCATCCTCATCTGGGTCGGCATGTACTGGCTTAGTAAACGATTCTGTAAGCGGCACGATCTGGATTGACCTCTACACGCCCCTCCTCCACGGAATACCACCTCTCCTGTCCGGAGAGGTTTTTTCATATCCGAAGCAGTTTTCTGCCCCGCCAAAGACTCTCCTGCCAGGAGAGCCGGCAAGCGTATGCGAGACTGAGAAGTCCCTATCCAATACAGAGAAAGGGCGCGTTCTTTCTTGACATTTTTCGGGGGCGTAGTAGACTTGACCTTATTATGACAAAGACTGCACGATCAAATTCGGCTTTGATTGGGAGGAAACCACTCTCTACGCAAAGTGGACCAAGAACGCTGAGCCAAAATACTCCGTCCTGGTCTTTGACGGCACGGGCGTTGTCGTGGCAGGTCTGGTAGCTTACGACATCGGCACTGAGCTGTACGCCAAGTGGCTTCTGCCCGCAGGCACGGAAATTCCCACCAACCGTGGCGAGCTGGCGACCCTGCTCTGGCACACTGCCGGTTCTCCCGAACCCGCAGCTCTCACCGAGGGCATGAGCGATCTGGAAAAGGCAGAGCGTTGGGTCGTTGAGAACGGTCTCATGACCGAATCCAAGTACAACGGCTTTGCTCCGGACAAGACCGTCAGCAAGCTGGAGGTCATCACAACTTTGAAAAAGGCAAAGAGCCTTTCCCTGATCAAGTAATTTTCCCAGAACTCTTTTTCGCACACTGAAAGCAAATAAAAGAAACCGGACTTTGTGGTTCGGATGCACGGCAGAACGCCTGTGCTTCCAAAACCGCAAAGTCCGGTTTTTTGTGTGATTCAATTTCAGTGGATCAGATTGACGAACACCGGGCAGAGGACAGCCGTGAGGACACCTGCCACCGCAATGGACAGACCGCTCATTGCGCCCTCGACCTCACCCATCTGCAGAGCACGGCTTGTACCGACGGCGTGCGCTGAGGTACCGATGCCAACGCCCTTCGCAATGGGGTCGGTGATGTGGAAGATCTTGCAGACCGACTCTGCCAGCAGGTTGCCCGCAATGCCCGTCAGGATGACGATCGCGCCCGTCAGAGCCGCGATCCCGCCCAACTCGGCGGCAACATCCATGCTGATGGCTGTTGTGACTGACTTCGGAAGAAGGGTCGCATACTGCTCCTGCGTCAGGTCAAGAGCCAGTGCCAGTGCCAGCGCACTGCCAAGGCTGACGAGCGTGCCCACCGAGATGCCCGCAATGATGGCGGCGGCGTTTTCCTTGAGCAAGTCCCATTTTTCGTACAGCGGGATCGCCAGACTGATGGTCGCCGGAAGAAGCAGGTAGTTGACCGGCGCGGCACTGTTCTTGTAGTCGGCATAGGGGATCTTCAGCACGCTGAGCAGGATGATGACGAAAATGCTTCCCAGCAGCAGTGGATTGAAAATGGCTTTTCCGGTCGCCTTGTTGATGAGCGTACCCAGCGCAAAGGCTGCCAGCGTCAACAGAACGCCCCATGCCGCCGAACCGGCGAGAAAATCATTCAGCAGCTCCGTCATCGCTTACCTCCTTGTTCTTGCGGCGCACCAACGCCTGTGTGGTATGTCCGGCTGTGACAAGCACCAGCACCGTCACCGGAATGATGGAGATGATGATGGGCAGCAGCATATCACCCATCTCCGCCCACAACTCCATGACGCCAGCCGCCGCCGGAACGAACAGCAGCGGGAAGATGCCCGTCAGAAAGATGCCGACCTCCTTAACATCCTCCAGTCTGACAATGCCAAATCGGAGCGCAAGCAGCAGCAGGATCAGACCGTAAATGCTTGCCGGAATGGGCAGCGGGAGCACCGCATGCAGGATCTCGCCCAGAAAACAGAACGCAAGGATGCGCGCAAACTGAAACAGATATTTCGTAGGAATACCTCCCTTTGATTTTTAGACGTTCCACCTGTTTTTTCGGTGGGAAATATTTTCCAACTAAATCAACAGTATAGTCGAAAACCGGCCTACGCGCAACGGCAATACTCGCCAAGAATTTATATCCTTTGCGTTAAAAATTAGGTGTTATGAAACTTTGTCTCCCTCTGTCCAGAACCACTTGGAATGGTTCTTCCGCAAAAAAGAAACAGCCGCTCGGGCACCCCGAGCGGCTAAATGGATTTTTTCGTTTTACTCTAACCCGATCTGCTGAGCGTACTCTTCGAGAAGCTCTCTCTCAAGGAAGGGGGTCTTGACACCAAGGCGGTCACGATAGGTTTCATGACCCTTGCCGATGACGGCGATCAGATCGCCGTCCTGCGCATGATCGACCGCATAATGCAGAGCTTCCAGACGATCGGGAATCTCCACGAATTTTGCTTCCGGATTGCCCTTTTCCATTCCGATGCGGATATCCGCAAGAATGTCCTCAACCTTCTCAAAACGGTTGTTGTCCTCGGTCAGAATGGAGAAATCCGCCATCTTCGCGCAAATTTCACCCATACCGTAGCGGCGAAGCTTGGAGCGGTTGCCGCCGCAGCCGAATACCACCACCAGACGATGCGGCTTGTAGGCGCGCAGAGTCGTCAGCAGACTCTCGGTGGAGACTTCGTTATGGGCGTAGTCCAGCAAGATGGTAAACTTCTTGCTGATGGGGACAAGCTCAACACGACCCTTGACGACACACTTGCCCAGACCATCGTGGATCGCATGATCCGGCAGCCCCAGCACCTTGCCGACAGCCAGAGCTGCCAGCGCATTATAAACGCTGAACTCGCCGGGCATGTTGACCTTTACATCCATATCATCCTTGCCAGATACATGGAACCGCACCCCGAGGAAATCGTGCGTGCGAAGCAGCTCGTAGCTGCCTGCGCAGTAGTCAGCCTTTTCGTGCCGACCATAGGTCACAAGCTGGCAGGTATGCCCCTCCAGCAGAGCGTCGGTGTTCTCGTCGTCAAGATTCACCACACCGACATCACAGCGTTTGAAGAGCTGCCCCTTCCAACTGCGGTACTCCTCAAAGGTCTTGTGCTCGCCCGGACCAATATGGTCGGGCGACAAGTTGGTAAACACACCCACATTGTAATGCACGCCCGCAATACGATCCATCATCAGACCCTGACTGGAAACCTCCATCAGTGCAGTATCGCAACCCGCATCCAGAAATTCCCGAAAGGTCTTTTGCAGCTCGTAGCTCTCTGGGGTGGTGTTGGCGGTCTCCTTGTGGTGTCCCATAAAATAAACGCCGTTCGTGCCGACCATACCGACCTTGCGTCCCGCAGCTTCCAGAATGCTTTTTATCATGTGGGTGGTGGTGGTCTTGCCCTTCGTACCCGTAACACCGATCATCGTCATTTTGCGGGAGGGGTTGCCAAAGAGGTTTGCGCTCATCAGGGCCATTGCGTAGCGGCTGTTCTCCACTTTGAGGACGGTCACGCCCTGCATCTCCGAAAGATCGATGTCGTGCTGGACTACCAGCGCACAGACCCCCCTCTTCACACAATCCGCCGCAAATTCGTGGCTGTCCCGCTGTGTACCGACGATGCAGACAAAGAGCCTGTTCGGAGCCGCCTTCCGGCTGTCATAGATGATATCCTCAATTACCGTTTCAAGGCTGCCCTGTACCAGCGTATAGGGTACACCCTCAATGAGTTGTTCCAGTTTCATAACACAACACTCCTCATTCCTGATTGGTCGTCTGGGTTTGATTTTCGGTAGATTCTGTGCCGTCTGCATCGGTCTCAGCAGAGGTCTCCGCGGTTTCTGTCTCAGTCGGCTCAGTTTTTTCCGGCACGACATAGCCCGACGGCAGGGTCGGGTCACCCTGCGCAAAACGGAACTTTCGGGTGCTGGACGCCGACAGATGGCTCAGATCCAGCATGCCCGTATCGGTGGGAGCGCAGCCTTTTCCGTCCTGATCGAGAAGAACGTACTGTCCCAGCTTGAGCTTATAGTCCAGCTCATTCAGTGTTCCCAACAGAACGCTGATCCGATCCTGATAGAGGAACGCCATTTCTTCGGTGTCCTCAAACTCGATGCGGGTCACATCGTCCAGCAGACCATACGTCTCAAGCGCATCCATCAGGGTATTCAGCGATTCCAGACGATGGTCTGTCTCCGCTTCCACCTCCGACGATGCTGCCGAGCCGGACGCCGTGCTGGTACTGACGGCTTCTGCCTCGAAATCCAACTGATCACCTGGCTTTTCCGAGACAGGCTCACCGCCGTAAAGCGTCGGCAGATCTGCGGGCTGGGTGCTGGTTTTATCCAGGATCTTCAGCCCCTTCGAAAGGGACAGCCATCCGCCCTTGACCTGCATTGCGTACCCAGGCACAGCCTCCGCTGCACGGACGACGACGGTCCCCGGATATTCTCGGATGACCCGAATGGATTCCAGTTTCGGGAATACCTTTTCCAGCTCAGAAGCCTTCTCACCGGCATTTACGGTCAGGATGTTCTCCTCAAGCCGGACGCCCAGCGCACTCAGGATCTGGTCGCTGGAATAGCCTGCCAGCTCCTGCACCACCACGCCGTCGGCGTTCTGCACCTGGATCGAGCTGATCTTGAACAGCATCGTCACCGTCAGGTAAATACCCACGCCGATCACACAGAGCAGCAGCGCAAACGCTGTCAGCTTCTGCATAAGCCTGCGGCGGCGGATCGCCGCCCGGGTCATCCGGCGTTTCTTTTTCCGTTCCCGACGGGCAGGATCCCGCATGGTCGCCCGCGTAGGGCGGAGTCGTCCGTTTGACTGCTGTCTTTGCTGTTGCGCAGCGTTCCTTCGGCTGCTACGGGGGCGATTTCCTGTGGCATTGCCCGGATACCGTGTGGTGTTGTTCCGAGGACGCTGTCCGCTCCGCCCCTGTGCCGGATCTCCCGACTTGTTCTGACCGTTCTGCGGGCGGTGCGCCGTTCGGGTCGGGAATTCAATGCTGTTATTCATCCGTCCCGCACTGTTGGGGCGGTTTGGGCTTCGCTGCTCGTGATTCCGCTGTCCGGAGCCGTTCTGCCTTCGGGTCGGGAATTCCACTGCTCCCGGATAGCCGACATTTCCGCCGGTGGGACGGCGATTCTCCGCATTCTGGGAGGGCGTCCGTCGGGTGTCTCTGTTCTGATCATAGGCACGGCGTTTCTTATTTTTTGTGCGATTCTGGGGGTGCTTTTGAGCCATGCGGCGTTCCCTCCTTTCCGTTTGATTTTATCACAAGTCTGCGCTGGGCGCAATCACGGAGTCTTGACGAGCTTGAGCAGAGCATCCACGATCCGGTCAAGACTGTCATCCACTGACAGCTTGCGGGCATTCTTACCCATCTCAGCCAGCTTGCCCCGCTCACTCAGCATGTCAGACACCGTTGAGATGAGCTTCTCGCCCGTCAGCTCCTTTTCCTCAATGACGACCGCCGCACCCGCCTTCTGCAGCTCAAGCGCGTTATAGTACTGATGGTTCTCCGCCACATTGGGGCTTGGGATCAGGATCGCCGCACGACCAACAGCTTCCAGTTCAGCCAGCGTCAATGCACCCGCACGGCTGATCACCAGATCCGCCGCCGACAGCAGCTCGGGCATGTTATTGATATATTCCTTCACGATCAGGCTCTCGCCGGGGGCGAAGCCTTTTTCCTTCTCGAGGCTCTGGAACAGCTCCACGCCGTACTGTCCGGTTGCGTGGAGATGGAGGACAGGCTTATGGTTCTTCTGCTCCCATGCGCAGAGATCGGACACGACCTCATTGACACGCCGCGCACCCAGACTGCCGCCAAAGGACAGGATGACCGTCCGGTCGCCCGCACCCAGCTCGGCACGGATGGCGTCACGGTTCTTGACCTGTGCGAACACCTCCGGACGCACCGGGTTGCCGACCACGATGGTCTTTTCCGGCGCACCCAGCTTTTCGACCGCAGCCGGAACTGCGGCAAATACAATATCCACATCCGGCGCAAGCAGCTTATTCGTCACGCCAGGGAACGCGTTCTGCTCATGCAGAGCAGTCTTGATCCCCTTTCTTGCGGCGCAGCGCACCACCGGACCGGAGACATAGCCGCCACAGCCGATCACGAGATCCGGCTGGATCTCCCTCATCATTGCCTCGGCTTTCGGAACGGAATGCACCAGATTCCGGAGCGTTACAATGTTCCGCTTGATATTGTTCAGCGAAAACTTCCGCTGGAAGCCTGTGATCTCAATGTGATGGAACGGATAGCCTGCCTGCGTCACCAGACGATATTCCATTCCCTCCTTCCGACCCGCAAAGTGGATCTCCGCAGTCGGGTCTGCCTTTTTGATCGCTCCGGCAATTGCCAGAGCGGGGTTGATATGTCCGGCAGTTCCGCCGGCTGCGATCAATACTTTCATAGAAGCATCCTCCTCTTATGGCTTACGTCTGCTCATTTGCCTTGAACAAGATCATCTTCGCTTTCTGCCGTGCTTCCCGCTCGGCATGCGCGCGCTCCCGCTCCTGACGAGCGCGCTCTCCGTTCCGCCCGATGTTCACCAGAACGCCCATCTCAGCCAACAGCAGAATCAGGCTCGTGCCGCCTGATGAGAAGAACGGCAGCGAAATGCCGGTATTCGGCAGCGTATTGGTAACGACCGCGATGTTGCAGAACACCTGCCACGCGATCTGTGCCATTACACCGATCCCGACCAGCGTGCAGTAACGGTTCTCTGCATTGAATGCGATCCAGAACCCCTGCACGAGGAAGAGAACAAACAGCAGGATCACGACCACCGCGCCCACAAAGCCCAGCTCTTCACAGACAACACTGAAAATGAAGTCGTTGGTGCTTTCGGGAAGCCAGAGCTGCTTTTCGATGCTGTTGCCAAGCCCAAGACCCGTCACCCCGCCCGAGCCGATGGCGTACAGACTTTGCAGGGTCTGATCCGTCATCTTCGAGAGGTCGTGCGTCCAGCCGTCCAGACGGCTCTGCAGATAGGGGATCGAGTCAACATGCTCCAGGATCGTCTTGAGCAGGAACACCATCGCCGTGCCGCCCGCCCATGTGATCAGTCCGCCGTTCCCGCCCAGAAGCAGGATCGTGCCGACGATGGCGCAGGTCAGGACGATGCCCGACATATGCGGCTCGAGCAGCAGCAGACCGACGACCGGAATCAGCGGCAGAAGCGGGAGAAGAAGCTCCCGGACGAACCGCTGCTTGAACCATGCCCCGGTCGGAATGCGGACGTGGGAATTCGGGTCAAGCTTTTCAAGGCGAGGCACACTGGCAGCGATGTGCGCCGTGAGCAGGATCATCTCAAATTTTGCGATCTCAGACACCTGGATCGTGATGCCGACGCGAAGCCAGCGGCGGCATCCATTCAGCGGCTCGCTGAACAGCACCAGCACCAGCAGCACCAGACACAGAAAATATCCTGGCCAGACCAGCTTTCGCAGAAATCGGTGATCGAGGTAGGAAAAGAGCATCATTGCCACAAGTCCCAGCCCAAGACAGAAGACCTGCGATTTGATGTAATAAAGGCTGTCGCCCATGCGGAGATACCCCGTCGTATAGCTTGCGCTGAACAACATCACGAGACCGAACACCAGAATGACACCCAGCGTCGCCATCCAGTCAATGAGCACCTGCGACCATGGACCCGGATCGCGCTGCAGGATCGAAAAACGTTCTGGGCGTTTTCTGCGGATGGTTGTCATCTGTACCCCTCCTTCAACTGATTTTTGCCATCCGCACGGTCAGGGCAAAGCCCATCAGTGCGATGACCGCGAAAAGATAAAAGATCGTCACAGGGGCATAGCCCCGCTTTTCCAGCCAGCGGTGGAGCGGAGCGATCCGGAAAAGCTGCTTTTTCCCGCCCGAGCCTTGATAAACGACCACCTGCAGAGCGATCATCCCGCCCTCGATCCAATACGGCAGAGAAAGCGGGAGGCTCAGTCCAGGCCAGCCGATGCTCAATGGCACACCGCCAAGAACGCCCGCCAGAAACAGACTTCCGACTGCGCCGGGGAGCAGCTTTGCCGGATGGAAATTCCAGAGCAGAAACGCCATCAGCGCACCTGCCAATGCCGCCGGAAGGACAGCCAGTGGAAACCAGCCCAGCAGGGTCATGCTCACCATAAGCCCCAGCATAGCTGCGAACGCTGTCCCGCAGAGCACGCCGTCCACGCCGTCGGTCACCCGAGCACACTCTGCCAACACGACCAGCAGCACCTCCCACAGGATGGGGGCAAACCCGCCCAGCTCACAATAGCCCAGTATGGGCAGGGTCAGACCGGACGCAAGGCAGTGGTTCGCCGCCAGAAGCACCTGCACAACGGCGGCTGCTCCCGCTTCCAGCGCGAGACGGGTCGTGCGGCGCAGACCCAGCGGGGAATGCCGACGCAGGCGAGCCACATCATCGCTCAGCCCCACCGCGCCAAAAAGCAGACCGCTGAGCAGTCCGATCAAAACCCGTGTCGTCAGCAGACCCTCATTCCCCAGCAGTTCCGGCTGTGCGACGCAGGCAGCTGTCCAGCCCACGCCCACCGCTGCCAGCGTGCCGACCATCAGGCAAAGCCCGCCCATCGTGGGGATCTGTTTTTCCGGTTCAGGCTCAGACTCCTGCTCCGGTTTTGACTGCCGCTCCCGTTCCTCCTGCCGGATCTTCGCATCCTGCTCCAAGCGGAACGCCCGTAGCAGCGGAACGATCAGATTCCCGAGAGCTGCTGTCAGTAAAAAGCCCAGCGTCGAAGCGACGATCAAGGCAAAACGAATCATAGTTTACTCCAAATTTTATTTTTGCTCCGCGTAGAAAATTTCCAGTGCCTTTTCCAGTGCCATGCCGCGGCTGGCTTTCACCAGCAGAGCGTCACCGGACTGCATGGAAGCCAGCAGCAGATCGGCAGCTTCCCGGTAACTGGCTGCGTGGACAGCTTTGATGCCGGCTTCCGAAGCAGCCTTTGCGGTGCGTCTGGCTTCCTCGCCATAACAGACCAGCAACTCCAATCCGGCTGCGGCAGCCTGCCGCCCCGCCTCCTCATGGGCAGAAGGACTGATCTCACCCAACTCCAGCATATCGCCCAGCAGCGCGTACCGTTTGTTTGCGGGATACTCCTTGAACATCGTCAATGCGGCTTTCATGCTGTCGGGGTTGGCATTGTAGCAGTCCTCCATGACATCCACGCCCTTGCTGTGGACGATCTTCTGCCGCATCCCCGTCTGCTGGAAGTCTGCCAGACCCGCAATGACGCCCTTCGGATCAAGACCAAGGCTGGTCGCAGCAGCATAAGCCGCCAGCGCATTGGCAACATTGTGCCTGCCCATCGCCGGAATGCTGACCGAAAATCGTCCCGCTTTTTTGTCCACGAGGGTGAATACCATGTCATCGCCTTCCTGATGGACTTCCAGAGCGCAGACATCGGCATTTTCGTCACCAAGGCTGAACCAGACCGGATGAACATGACTCGGCAGAACGGCTTTGCGCAGGAAAGGATCGTCTCCGTTGAGCACCAGTGGCGCGTTTTCCGGCAGACCGGCGCAGATTTCCAGCTTTGCCTTGCAGATATTTTCCTGACTGCCAAGGTTGCCGATATGAGATACGCCGATGCAGGTGATGATGCCGACATCGGGGCGGGCACACTGGGACAGCCGCTCGATTTCTCCCAGATGGCTCATTCCCATCTCAACCACAGCATATTCGGTCTCTCTGTCGATATGGAACAATGTGCGGGGCAGACCCAGTTCATTGTTCTGGTTGCCCTCCGTTTTGATGGTATTGCCAAAGCCCGCGATTGCGGCATAGGTCATCTGTTTGGTGGTCGTTTTTCCGACACTGCCCGTCACGCCCACGATCTTCGGTCGGAACTGACTACGATAGTTTGCGCCCATCGTCATCATGGCACGGTAGCTGTCCGGACATAAAACGGCTTTGTCGGCGGGTACACCCTCGACAGGATGATTCAATACCACATAGACCGCGCCGTTTTCCAGTGCCTTGGCCGCAAAATCATGCCCGTCGAATTTTTCGCCCGGAAAGGCAACAAAGACGCAGCCCTGCCGCACCTCGCGGCTGTCAGTCGTCACAAGGTCAATGCCCGTGTCAGCGGCAAAGCCTTCCGGAACCAGACCGTTCAGTAAAATTTTTGCAGAAATAGTTTCCATGGCTCTCGATTCCTTTCCATGCAAGTTATAAAATATCGGCGTGATGCTGTTTTAATTTTTGATTCACGCTCGTCGTTTTTATCTTACTTTGCCCGACTGCCAATGGCTCTCCCTTTGGGAGAGCTTGTGAGCGAAGCGAGAATAAGAGGGCTTCACCCACAAGTAATCGTCACGATCGTTCCCCTCTGCACGCTTGCGCCTGCGGCCTCACTCTGGCTCTGCACCAGACCGCTGCCCTCCACGACGCAGTTCAAACCAGCCGCCGCCAGCATCTGACGCGCAAAATCCGCGCTCTTTCCTGTTACGTCCGGCACTTCGGTATGGCTACCCTCGTAGGTATCCGTATACAGATAGATGGTCGTACCATACGCCACCTGCGTACCTGCGCGCGGATACTGATAGGTCACGACTGCCGCCGTCTGGTCAGTGCTGCTCTCCATAAGCTGATGTTTGAGTCCTTTGGTGTTCAGCGAGACCTGCGCATTGCTCCACTCCTTGCCGACCAGCTCCGGAACACGGATGGTAGTCTGACTGCGATCCACTCCGTCGGTCGCGATGCCAAGGTAGGGAGCGATCTCACTGATGATATTGCCCACGACAGGCGCAGCCAGAATGGACGAGTAGTCGGTTTTGGCGTTATTGGGGTCATCCAGCATGATATAGACCAGGATCTCCGGATCGTTTGCGGGCAGGACAGCCGCGAAGGAGGCAACCTTTTTATAGTCACCGTCCGCGCGTCGATCCATATTCAACTGTTCGGTCGTGCCCGACTTGCCGCCGATCCGGTAGCCTGCCACATAAGCGTTCGAGCCGCCGCCCGTGATCGTGCCGTCGCCGACCTCATATTCCATGATCTGTCGGATCGTTTCACTGGCACTTTCGCTGATGACCTGACGGCGGACGTTCGCACCGATCTCCTGAATGACGTTTCCGTTCTGATCGGTGATCTTATCGACGATATGCGGCGTGACGAGGTAGCCGCCATTGACCGCTGCCGAGATCGCCGTGCAGACCTGCAGCGGCGTGACCGCCATCGCTTGACCGAATGCCGACGACGCAAGCTGGACCTCACCCAACTGGCTGGCGGTGTAATACTGCATAAAGTTTGTCTCGTTCGGCAGGTCAACACCCGTTCGCTCGGTAAAGCCAAACGCCTCGAAATAATCATAGAACAGGCTTGCGCCAATGCGCTGCCCCAACTGGATGAAATAGATGTTGCAGCTATTCCGGAGTGCCATTGCGAGGTTCTGAACACCGTGCGCCTTTTTGCCTGCGCAGTGGTAGGTCTCTTTAGCGACGCCATACGCGCCCGAGCAGTTAAAGGTCGTGTTGATGGTCGCATTGCCCGAATCGACTCCCATCGCCGCCGTGATGACTTTGAAAACGCTTCCGGGGTAATACAGCTCGGTGATTGCCTTATTTTTCCACTGGATATCGCGGAAATAGCCCGAATAATCGGCATCCGGATCCAATATTTTGTTGCCGTTCGCGTCAAGCTGATAGTTTCCGTCTTCATTCTTGAGGTAGATGCCGTACAACTCCGGCTCGGCATGGACAAGCTCGTTGAGATAGTCCAGATTTGCGGTATAATCCAGCGGATCGTTCGGATCGAAATCCGGTTTGGACGCCATCGCAAGGATCGCGCCCGTCTTGACGTTCATGACGATTGCCGTACCGCGGTTCTCAACATTGTTGGACTTGATTGCCTCATTCAGATACCGCTCCACGACCTCCTGAATGTTCACATCCAGTGAAAGGACGAGGTTCGAGCCGTCTTTGGCCGCATAGGTGGTTGCGCTTTCATCGGCGATGGCATTGCCGTAGGCGTTTCGCAGGGTGATGGTGCGCCCATTCACGCCCGCAAGCGTAGATTCATAGGACTTTTCCAGACCGTATGCGCCGTATCCGTCCGAATCGCAGAAGCCCAGCACCGCCGCCGCAAATGCGCCGTAGGGATAATCACGCTGGAAGCTCTTGGTCGATGAGACCGACACACGCCCCTTGCGGGTTGTATCGGTGGCTTTCCGGTGTGCTTTATTATATTCCGAAACATACTGCTCAATGGAAAGCTTGACAGCGTTGTTGACCCTGGTCGCCAGCACCTGATAGGATGAATCGCTCTTTGCCAGCGCGTCATAAACGGTCTGATACTGCTTCTGGTACTCATCTGACGAGGTGTCTACGCTGTCCAGAGAGCTGCCGTCACCGGACAGCAGACGCAATGCCAGTTGTTGGCTGACTTCAGCCAGTGCTGTCGGGTCTGCGGTCTTTGTGACGACCTTGGTCTCCTCATCGGTCGTGCTGGTGAAGAGAGCGGTGCTGTAGCTTGGGTCAGCCCAGATCGTCCAGACCACGCTGGTGGACGCCAGCGTAATGCCCGAGGTGTCGTAGATCTCACCACGGGTCGCCTGAATGGTGCTGTCCAGCAATTGCTGCTGGGCGGCATATTGACGGTAGGTCGCGCCATTCTGGATCTGGATCTGATACAGGCTGTGGATGACGATGCCGGCCGCGACTGCGACAAAAAATACCGCCGCGCCATAGCTGAATTTTCGCAACGGCGCACTGAGACGCTCATGCGGATCGCTGCGGCGCAGACGGTAAAAAATTTTTTTATGAGGCTTCGGGGATGATCCTTGCATTGGTATTCTCCTCAGAAACCGAAAAAGCGTGCGCTGCCGCACGCTTTTTTCGGTTCTTGGTTTATTATTTTGCGGACTTCACAGCTGCAAAGACAGTCATTGCGCCGTCATGCAGAAAATCCGTCCATTGATGCACTGCCGACTCCTTGCGCACCAGAACACTGCCCGTATCCAGACGGATGTAGGTGATCTGGCTCTGGTCGATCTTCATCAGTCCAAGGCGGCTGGCTGCCTCCTCCACGCTGGTGATGTTGGTCTTACTGTTCAGCGCACTGTTGTAGTATGTATACTGACTCTGCTCACTGACAAGCTGCGCCTTGGCATCCTGGATCTGGTCGTTCAGCTCCACGAGCTGGGATTCGCTCCACAGCAGGCTAACGGCAAAACCGACCAGCAATGCCAGCGACACAAGTTGGATCGCATGCTGCATTGCCGCACGGAACGGAGACAGCCGACGTTTGCCGCCCTTTTCGACTCGCAGAGGTACCCGCTGCTGTGTTTGCGGCGTTCTTCTGCGGCGTTGTGTTTCTGTTGACTCGTATGCTGCCTGACCCATGATGATCTCCTCCTCACTGCATCAAAAGCGTCCTGCTTTCAGCATTTTTCCAGAACGCGCAGGCGTGCCGAACGGCTGCGCCGATTTTCTTCCAGCTCCTGCGTGTTTGCCTCGATGGGTTTTCGGGTGATAAGCTTCGCCTTGGCTTTTCCGCCACAGACACAGACCGGAAATTCTGGCGGGCAGGTGCACGCCGTTGACCAGCGGCGGAACTTGTTCTTCACCAGCCGATCCTCCAGTGAATGGAAGGTGATGACGCAGAGCCGTCCGCCCGGTGCCAAGTGCTCAAAAATGGTGTCCAGCCCCTCTTCCAGAGCGTCCAGTTCATGGTTCACCGCAATGCGCAGTGCCTGAAATGTCCGACGGGACGGATTTTTATTTTTCCGGCGTTCTGCGGGGGGCATTGCGCTGGCAATAATATCGGCCAGCCGCAGGGTCGTCTCGATCGGCGCGTTCTCCCGCGCCTCCACGATTTTCCCCGCAATCTGCCATGCGTAGGGTTCCTCTCCGTAATCTCGGAGGATACGTGCCAGCTCCTCCCTGCTCTCGCTGTTCACAAGGTCGGCTGCCGTCTCCCCCTCCTGACTCATCCGCATATCCAGCGGAGCGTCCGCCCGATAAGAGAAGCCACGCGCGGCATCGTCAAGCTGATGGCTCGAAACGCCGAGGTCGAGCAGCGCGCCGTTGATCTTTTCAACGCCCAATCGCTCAAGAGCTTGTCCCGCATAGCGGAAATTGATCTGAACCACGGTCGCAGGCAGACCTGCCAGCCGTGCCCGTGCCGTTTCCACCGCATCCGGATCCTGATCGAGCGAGATCAGCCGACCGCCCTGTCCGGCGTCAAGCCGAAGCGCGATCTGTCTGGAATGCCCTGCGCCGCCTGCTGTTCCGTCCAAATAGGTTCCCGACGGGTCGATGTTCAGCCCATCCAGACACTCGTTCAACAGCACCGGAATATGCTCAAACGAGGCTGGGTCAAACTGCGAATGGAGTTCTTCTGTTTCCATGATCTCCAGCCTCCTTTCGTGTTTTTTCCAAAGTGACTGTATCCGCCTGAGGGTCTTTATCCCACATTTCGGACAAGCCCTGCTGATACAGTTTTATTGTAACAAATCAATGCTCTGATTGCAAGTTTTTTCACGAGGTTTTCTCATGCCAAATGTGACAAAAAACGCCCCCGTGAACCGTTATTTTTGCTCACAGAAGCGTTTTGCTTATTTCAGTCGTTTTTCTTGTCCGCGCTCACATTCCCTTGCGGGGATTCTGGCGAAGATTTGCCCGCACGCTTTTGACCTGCGCAGCGTTTTCCGTCATCGTTTCCTCCGTGGTCTTCAGCATATTATCACAATAGTCCGTGACCGTCTGGCGGAGCGTCCGCGCCTCATTCTGGGCGGAAGAGACGATCTCCGATGCACGCTGCTGGGCAGCCTTGACGATCTCTGCCTCACTGACAAGGATACGTGCCCGTTCCTCCGCTTTTTTCACGATGGTCTGCGCCTGTGCGTTTGCCGATTCAATAAGCTGGGCACGGTCGCTGACGATGGACTGTGCCTGACGCAGCTCCACCGGAAGGTTCGCCCGCACCTCATCGAGATAATCTCGGATCTGCTCCACGTCCACGATCCGCTTGCCGCCGGACAACGGCATTCCCGCGCTTTCCTCCAGCGCATCCTCAATGGTATCCAAAAGCTCTGTCACGTTCATGCTTGTTCTCCCTCCTGCGGCATGGGCTTCGTGTATTTCCACAGCAGCACCTTGCCATGCTTATATTGCTTTTTCAGAGTCAGTCCGCCCACCTCAGCCGGCAGGACAATGCCCGTCTCACTCTCACAGAGGACAACGCCGCCGGGAGCTGTCACTTTGTCCACTGCGGGGAGAATCGCTTCCAATGTACCATTCCGGAACGGCGGGTCAAGCAGAACAATGTCGAACTGCTCATGACACGCCGAAAGATATCGCGCCGCCTCGCCAATGTTGACACGGCTGCGATCGAACACACCGCAGTTCTTGCAATTTTTCATTACGATGTTCACAGCGTCGCGGTTTTCGTCCAGAAACACGCACCGTGCCGCGCCTCGCGACAGAGCCTCAATGCCAAGCTGTCCGCTTCCAGCATACAGATCGAGCACCCGTGCGCCGGGCAGATCGAACTGAACGACACTGAACATCGCTTCCTTCACCTGATCAAGAGTCGGGCGGGTCACATCCGTACCGGGCAGAGCTTCCAACCGTCTGCCGCGGGCTTCTCCTGCAATCACGCGCATGAGGGCTGCCTCCTTTAAAATGGTATTTTTCCGCTTTGTGTCTTTATATTATTGCTTTTGTCCGCACCTTTGTCAAGGGCGTTTCTTGCGTCCCGAGCGACTTTATGCTAAAATCGAACCAGCGCGCCGAAAGGAATTCCGGCGCAGGAAGGAGAGTATTTCGATATGAAAGTCCTGCTTATCAACGGCAGTCCCCACGCAAAGGGCTGCACCTATACCGCCCTGTCTCTGGTCGCAGGCGAGCTGAATGCCGCCGGCATTGAGACCGAGATCTTAAATGTCGGCACTCAGCCCGTGGGCGGCTGTATCGGCTGCGGCGGCTGCGCATCCGGCAGCGGCTGTGTCTTTGGCGGAGTTGTCAACGAAGCCATCGAAAAAGCCAAGACTGCCGATGCCTTTGTTTTCGGCAGCCCTGTTCACTATGCGTCCGTATCCGGCAACATGACGAGCTTCATGGATCGTCTGTCCTATGCAGGCGGAAAATATCTGGCTTACAAGCCCGCCGCAATCTGCTGCTCGGCACGCCGTGCCGGAACGACCACCACCCTCGACCAGCTGGTAAAGTATCCGCAGTTCTTTCACATGCCGCTGGTGAACGGCTCTTACTGGGCGATGGTTCATGGCTCGAAACCCGAACAGGTACTTCAGGATGAGGAGGGCTGTGCCGTCATGAAAGAACTGGGGTGGAACATGGCATGGCTGCTTCGGTGTATCGAGGCA
Source organism: Bacteroides uniformis (assembly GCA_963615155.1). Lineage (GTDB taxonomy): Bacteria > Bacillota > Clostridia > Oscillospirales > Ruminococcaceae > Faecalibacterium. Next base: position 45,396 of record CAVEGP010000002.1, read on the forward strand.
GGCAAAGCCGCCGGCATCACCCATCCCGAGAATCCCCGTCGCCCCATGACGAATTTTATCCGATAAATCAAAGCAAAACGCTCCCTTGACAAATTTCAAGAGAGCGGCTATAATGAGTATAGAAAAGGTGTTGCCCGCAGGGTCAGCTCCTGTACCCGTTACTCAAAAAGAGATTGATCATCAGGTTTCGGACGCTGGGTGATCAATCTTTTTTGTTGTCCTCATTTTTCTGAGAAGTCTTTGTCGTAACCTCAAAGGTCAGACGAATCACGTCGATGATCAGCCCCAGCAAGCTGAAAATGACCATCAGAAGTGTCAGCGTCTCCATCAGATTCATTTGACATTCCTCCCTTCGCCGACAGGCTTCGGGAAGCTTCTTTCAAAAAAGTCCGTTCCCATGCCTGCTTCATTCCGTGGAATGGTTCAGCAAATGGGTACGGGAGCATGACCACCTATCTATGCAGGCAGCATCTACCGCCTTCCGGCGGCATTTTTAGTGTATCATACTTTCGTCGAAAGCACAAGATTTTTGACGAAACAAAAGCCACCCTCGGGCCTTGTGGTCTGGATTCACGGCATCGCGCCTGTGAATCTGGACAACAAGGCTCGGCATTTTGCGTTATGAGAAACTTTGCTCAGTCTGCATGGGCTGGCCCGATATGCCAATGGCTCCCCCTTTGGGGGAGCTGGCGAAC
>CAVEGP010000002.1:46100-75939 GCA_963615155.1 Bacteroides uniformis
GGGTACGGGAGCATGACCACCTATCAGTGCAGACAGCACCTACCGCCTTCGGGCGGTATTTTTAGTGTAGCATATTTCCCACGAAAATACAATCAAATCCTATGATCCGCTTGAAGTCTGAATATTCCCGAAAACCCCCGTCGCCCCATGACGAATTTTATCCGGTAAGTTTCAAGCCTCTCAGTCTCACTTCGTTCGCCAGATCCCCTACAAAAGGGAGGTGGCATGCGAGGCATTGACGGAGAGGGGTTTTCGCTTCCTGAATTTTTATTTAAAATCTGCTGAAATATCAGCTCAGAGCTTTTTTCGTTCACAACTTTGTGATAGGATATAAAATAAAGTATTGATGTCACAGGAGAACGGACGATGGAACATTACGATTGGAATGACGGCTGGTTTTTCACCCCCACTTTTGACCCTGCGATCGTAAAGCCGGACTGTCCGGAGCTGGAGCTGACTCCGGTGCGCATTCCTCACACCGTGAAAGCTCTGCCCTACAACTACTGCAACGAAAACGACTATCAACGACTCTCGGGTTATCGGCGGGAATTTTTCGCCCCGAAGGAGTGGGAGGGCAGAATCGTTCTGCTCACATTCGGAGCGGTCGCCCACGACGCCACCATTTTCTGCAACGGGCGGCGGCTGTTCCACCATGCCTGCGGCTACACTGCGTTCACAGTCGATCTGACCGGTGCTCTGCGTTTTGGCGCAAAAAATGTCGTTGCCGTCCGGTGCGACAGCCGCGAAGACCTGAACGTCCCCCCCTTCGGCAGACAGATCGACTACCTGACCTACGGCGGCATCTACCGCTCAGTCTCTCTGGACATCAAAGAGCCTGCCTACCTGCGGGACATCTTCATCGAGACCAAAGCCGAAGGCGATTTCCGCATTTACAGCTCCACAGTCGGCGAGACCATCGGCTGCACTTTGCAGGCTGAGATCCGCAGTCCGGCAGGAAGCCGTGCGGTTTACGCAGGGGAGCTTTCCATCCCCATCACAGGCATCCTGAACGGAGTCCATCCATGGAGTACCGACCATCCCTTCCTCTACACCCTGACCGTCCGGCTCATCCGTCCCGGCACAAATGGTCTGCCTGACCGCGTCCTTGACGAAAAAAGCACCCGCTTCGGCTTCCGTACCATCCAGTTCGTGGCGGGTGGGCTGTATCTGAATGGTCAGCGGGTCGAGCTGCGTGGTCTGAACCGACACCAGAGCTATGCCTATCAGGGTTATGCCATGCCGGACAGCATCCAGCGTCTGGACGCGCAACTTCTGAAAAAGACGCTGGGCTGCAATGCTGTCCGCACCAGCCATTCTCCTCAGAGTCCGGCGTTCCTTGACGCCTGCGATGAGCTGGGTATTCTGGTCTTTTCCGAGATTCCCGGCTGGCAGCACATTGGTGACGAGGTATGGAAGGCGCAGGCATTGCAGAACTGCCGTGAGATGGTCTGTCAGTACCGCAATCATCCCAGCATCTTTCTGTGGGGCGTCCGGATCAGCGGAAGTCCGGACGATGAAGCATTCTATAAACGTACCAACGAAGCCGTTCACCGTCTCGACCCGACCCGTCCCACCGCTGGCGCGCGGAATTTCCGGAAGAGCCAGCTTCTTGAGGACGTCTATGCCTATAACGATTACTCCTACTGCGGACGCGGTTCGGGCTGCGAGGCACGTTCTGTTGTCACGCCCGACATCCGGAAGGGATATCTCATCAGTGAATTCGGCGGCCAGCAGTTCCCAGCCAAAACCTTCGATGACGAGCCACACCGTTTGGCGCAGGCGTTGCGCTATGCTGCCGTTCTGAACGACGCCATTGCCCAGCAGGGCAATGCCGGCAGCTTTGGCTGGTGCATGGCTGACTACAATACCCATCGGGAATTTGGCAGCGGCGACCGGATCTGCTATCACGGCGTGATGGATATGTTCCGGAATCCAAAGCTTTCCGCCGCCGTCTATGCCAGCCAGAAAACGCCCCGCTCCCCCTCTGATATCGTGATGGAGGTCTCCTCCACAATGGCTTCAGGCGACCATCCCGGCGGCTTTGCCGGAGCGTGCTGGGTGTTCACCAATGCCGAAAGTGTCCGGCTCTACCGTGGGAATGACTTTATCGCAGAATTTTCCCCCGACCGTCGGGGGCGGTTCGCCGCTTTGCCTTACCCGCCTGTTGAGATCTATGATTTTGTCGGATCACTGCTTGAAAAATACGAAGGGCTTGACCGTGCCATCGCTCCGCAGGTAGCCGCCATCCTGAATGAGATGCGCCGTGACGCGCTCGAGCTGTCTCCCCTGTCCCGTGCGCGGATGCTCTCTCTCCGGCTGAACTGGAACGACCTGCTCCGGATGTACTACAAGTATATCGGCGTTCTGGGAAGTCCCTCGTCCATTTATCGGTTCGAGGCTGTCTGGCATGGTCGTGCCGTCAAGACGGTCGTAAAAGAGCCTGTGCAGAGTGTCCGTCTGGAATGTGTCGTACATAACCCCATCCTGACCGATGGTCCGACCTGGGACTGTGCCGCCGTCAGCCTGCGTGCCATTGACCAGAACGGCAACCTTTTGCCCTACTGCGGCGAAGCTGTTCAATTGCAGGTCGAAGGACCTCTTACCATCCTCGGACCGAGCGTCGTCCCCCTGCGGGGCGGCATGAGCGGAACCTACCTCGCCACGACGGGCGAGGCGGGGCGCGCGGTTCTCCACTGCAAAATGGAGGGCGCGTTGGATACCGAAGCAGTCATCACCATCCGCAAGCGGGATTAAATCCCGTCCATTTACAACAGATTTGCACTCTGTTCAAAGTTTTATCATGGTTCCATGTTATTCTAGGAATCGAGAACAAACGACGCGGCATCTCCACTCCGGAGCTTCCGCCTGCCTGATACCAAAGGAATGATAAATCTATGAAAGAAAAATTTCGCCGCTTTATGATCGGACGCTATGGCACAGACGGTCTGAACCAGTTTCTCAGCATCCTGTCGCTGGTGCTTATCCTGCTTGCGCTCCTGATCAAGAACTCGTTCCTGACTCTGCTCGGCATCATCCCGCTGGGGCTGTGCTATTACCGCTCCCTGAGCCGGAATATCTCCAGGCGCACCGAAGAGAATTACCAGTTCTACACCCTGAAGGATCGAGTCACCGGAAAGGTCAACGGTCTGAAGGATCAGTGGGCGAACCGGAAGCTTTACCATTATTATCGCTGTCCGAAGTGCCGTCAGAAGCTTCGTGTTCCCCGCGGACGCGGACGCATCCAGATCTCCTGCCCCCGCTGCGGCACCCAGTTCATCAAGAAGAGCTGAGCGATGTTTGGTTATGTGATCCCCGATCAGACTGCGCTTTCGCCCGAGGCACAGGCACGCTATCGCACCGCCTACTGCGGGTTATGCCGCCGCATCGGCGCGCTGCACGGTCTGCGCGGGCGGCTGACCCTGAGCTATGATCTGACGTTTCTGAACCTGCTGCTTTCCAGCTTATACGAGGGCGAAAGCGAATGTATGACCGGCTCTTCTCACTGCCCGATCCACCCCATCCGCAAAACAAGCTGGCGTTCCAGCGCGCCGACCGACTACTGTGCCGATCTGAGCGTTGCGCTTCATTATTACAACGCTGAGGACAAATGGAAGGACGATCACAGCCTTCTCGGGCTGGGCTTTGAAAAGCTGCTTGTCATTCCTGTGAAGGATGCGGAATCCCGCTGGCCGCATCAATGTACCGTGATCCGCACCTGTCTTGACCGTCTGGCTGAATATGAAGCCTTCGGGAGTGAGGATCTGGATGCCGTGTCGGGCTGCTTCGGCGACCTGATGGCGGAGCTGTTCGACTATCAGCAAGACCATTGGTCACCCGAGCTGCGCAGCATCGGCTTCCATCTCGGGAAATATATCTACCTTCTCGACGCCTACGACGACCTCGAGCGGGACAAGAAAAAGGGCAGCTACAACCCTCTCAAATCCCTGAGCCAGCAGCCCGGTTATGAGGACGAGATGAAGGAAATTTTTGAGCTTCTGCTCGGGAATTGCGCCCAGAGCTTTGAGCGTCTGCCCTGTGTGGAGGACGTTGATCTTCTGCGCAACATCCTGTATTCGGGTGTATGGCTCAAATACAACTGCAAGAATGCCAAGAATGAAAAGCGTTCCGCCCGATAAAGGTGGATGTTTTTCGTTTATCTTGATTTTCCGGACATTGTCCGTTAGACTAAAGGATATTGCGGCGATTCGGCCGCACCACCAGAGAGATGTGAGGAAGTAGATCCATGAAAGACCCCTATGAGGTGCTTGGCATCCAGCGCGGTGCAAGTGATGAAGAGATCAAAAAAGCCTATCGCGCCAAATGCAAACGCTGGCATCCAGACCTGAACCCCAACGACCCCACGGCGGAAGAGCACTTCAAGGAGGTGCAGGCTGCCTACGATGCCATCACCAAGGGCGATGCCGACCCGCAGATGAACGGTGGCTATGGTCAGCAGGGATATTATAATAATCCCTACGGCAATTATCAGCAGCAGAGCCGCAGTCAACAGGGTGGCTTCTATAATAACGGCTTTGACGGCTTCGACCCGTTTGGCTTCGGATTCGGCTTCGGCGGCTATCAGCAACAGGGCGGCGCAAGCTATTCCGGCTCGGACAGTCCGGAGATGCAGGCTGCACGAAACTTTATTTCCAGCGGACGCTATGCTGAGGCGCGCCGTGTCCTTGACGGGATGAATAATCGGAGCGCCCGATGGTATTACCTCTCCTCTCTGGCGAATCAGGGTCTTGGAAAGAGCATCGACGCTTTGCAGGATGCACGCCGCGCCGCCCAGCTTGACCCGAATAATACTGAGTACCAGATGCACCTGCGCCGGATGCAGAATCCCGGACAGACCTACCGCACCCAGACCACCTACGCCCAGCCGGGCGGACTGATGCGTTGGTGCTGGAGCATGATCCTGCTGAACCTGCTCTGCAACTGCTGCTGTGGCGGCGGTCGGTTCTTCTATCGCCCCTTCTGATCCTGAATGATACCATGAAAAAAACCCAGAGTTGTTGTTCACAGCTCTGGGTTTTTCAGCTTTTGCTTTTCTAATCTTCTTTACTCATTTACTCGATCACAATGGTTCTTGTGATCTTCGTTGCGGAATAGTTGCCCGTGACGGTGGCTGTCTCGGTGTACCTGCCCGGTTCGGTCGGGAAGGTATCAGACTTCCGGCTGAAGAGACTGGACAGGAAGCTGCCGTCACCCTCCTCATAGGTGCAGATAACCTTTGCGTCGGCAATGACCTGACCGTTATCATCCAGCACTGCCGCGCCGTTGAAGCTTGCTGCTTCCTCGACGGTCAGCTTCTCGGGAAGCTCGCTTGCCCAATAGAGACGGACGCCTTCGGACTTCGGCTTGATCTTGAACATTGCCACACCCGCAGTGTTCATGTCGCCGGAGCTCAACGCCACAGCACCTCCAATGTAGCTGCCTGCGGCAGACGGCTGTTCATCGATATAGATACGGGTCGCAACGTCCTTCGGCATAAATTTGCGGATCATCTCGACCGCCAGCTTCATTCCTGTTGACACGTCCTTCAGGGTCGGCATATAGAATTTCAGGACGTCCATGACCGAAACGACCTCGTCCGCCACACGAAGCAGGACTTCAACATCATTTCCGTCGATCAGTTGCTTCAGATAATCGTATACGTTGAACTCTTCCTCCTGATCGGGAGTCGTGGACATCTTGCGGGGCAGCGGAATGATTTTGAGCAGGGTGCGGATCTTATCCGACAGCACCAGCGTCACATAGCCCTTCGCCTCATCCGTTGTTCCCATGATCACGCCGATATACTGCGTATCTGCCGGTTTGCTCTCCACACTGAGGGTAAATGGCGAACCATAGACCAGATCTCCCGTCGCTTTCAACCGGATAGAGACAATATCGTTCTGAGTATCGACCAGAGACTCCACATCTGCGGTTTCGGGTTCTTCCGAGACGGTCGCCGCCATTGCCGGCGTCGCAAGGATGCTCAGGCTCAGAATTGCCGCCAGCAATATCGAAATTATGCGTTTGGTCTTTCTTTTCATTCTGACAGACCTCCTGTTATTCTCTTGTCCTGATTTTACCGCAAATCGCTCTTTCGGTCAATAACTGGATTCAACTATAACAAAAACCTCTCCGTCTCACTTCGTTCGACAGCTCTCCTGATAGGGGAGGTGGCAATACGAGAAGCATTGACGGAGAGGTTCTTTCGTAATTTTACAGGATCCGCACCCGAATGACCGCGGGGATCGCAGACAGCTTTTCAGCCAGGGTCTTATCCACTGCGCCCGTTGCGTCGAGCATGGTGTACGCCATGTTTTTCTTGCTCTTGTTCACCATGTTTTCGATGTTCAGACCCGCTTCGGTCGTCAGGGCGGTGATCTGGCTGATCATGCCCGGCTCGTTCTTGTGGATGATACAGATGCGCTTACCGCCTGCACGGGGCTGGCGTACCTCCGGCATATTGACCGAGTGGGTGATGTTGCCATTCTTGAGGTAATCGCTGATCTCCTGTGCGGCCATGACTGCGCAATTGTCCTCGGCTTCGGGGGTCGATGCTCCCAGATGGGGCGTGCAGATGATACCTGGCTTGCCCAGCAGAGCCTCGGTCGGGAAGTCGGTCATGTAGCCGGAGACTTTGCCCGTCTCAAGGGCTTCCAGCAGAGCGGGCGTGTTCACCAGCTCACCACGAGCGTAGTTCAGAATCTTCACGCCATCCTTGCAGAGTGCCAAGGTCTGCGCATTGATGGTGTCCTTGGTGGTCGGCAGATACGGCACATGGATGGTGATGTAATCGCAGAGCGGGAGCATATCGTTCAAGTTGACGCAGTGATGCACCTGACTGCTCAAATTCCACGCGGCATCGATGGAAATATAGGGGTCGTAGCCGTAGACCTCCATACCAAGCGCAATCGCGCAGTTCGCAACGCGGGAGCCGATTGCGCCCAAGCCGATAACGCCCAGCGTCTTGCCCTTGACCTCGTTGCCGACAAACTGCTTTTTTCCCTTCTCCACACTCTTTGCCATCGCCGGATCGCCCGCAAGTCCCTGCGTCCACTGCGCGGCAGCAGCTACATTGCGGCTGCCTGCGATCAGCATCCCGATGACAAGCTCCGCGACCGAATTTGCGTTTGCACCGGGCGTATTGAACACTACGATGCCCTGTTCGCTGCAGCGGTCAAGCGGAATGTTGTTCACGCCGGCACCCGCACGAGCGATCGCCAGCAGGTTGTCATTAAACGTCGTGTTCAGCAGATCGGCACTGCGCACCAGAATGCCGTCGGGGGCGTCGGCGTCCACTGAGACATCAAACAGGTTTTTGGGCAGTTTTGCCAGACCCACCGGACTGATGGCGTTCAGAGTTTTTATTGTAAACATGGTTATTATCTCCTGTAAATTGCTCTTGTTCAACCTCTCCGTCATCGCTGACGCGATGCCAGCTCTCCTGTCGGGAGAACTGTTGAACGAAGTGAGACCGAGAGGTTCAAGCGTTCTCTTTGCGGAACTTCTCCATGAAGTCCACCAGTTTATCAATGCCCTCGGCAGGCATTGCGTTATAAATGGAAGCACGCATACCGCCGACCAGACGATGTCCCTTCAGGTTGACAAAGCCCGCTTCCGCAGCCTCTGCGCAGAATTTCTTGTCCAGATCGGGATTCAGGCTGGTAAAGGTAACATTCATCGTGCTGCGATACCGATGCTCGACCGGATTGTTGAAGAAATCCTGCCCGTCCAGATAATCATAGAGGACTTTTGCCTTGGCTTCATTGATTCTCTGCATATTGGTCAGACCGCCAATGTCGTTCTCAAGATACTTGAGGACAAGTCCGGTCATGTAGATGCACCAGCAGGGAGGGGTATTATACATGCTGTCCTTGTTCAACAGAGTGGTGTAGTTCATCATCGTGGGGACGTTATCCGCCGCATGACCCAGCAGGTCGTCACGGACAATGGCGATCGCCATACCTGCGGGGGCGACATTCTTCTGGACGCCGAAGTAGATGCAGCCGTACTTGGTGACATCGACCGGCTTGGACAGGATCATCGAGCTGAGGTCCGCCACCAGCGGCACACCCTCGACCTGCGGAACTTCAACATACTGCGTGCCGAAGATGGTATTGTTCTGGCAGATGTGGATGTAACTTGCGTCCTTATCATAATCAATGGCATTGACATCCGGAATGTAGGTGAAGTTTTTGTCCTTGCTGTTGGCAACAATGTTCACCTCACCGAATTTTGCAGCCTCTTTTGCGGCCAGATTCGAGAAGTTGCCCGTGACAAGGTAATCCGCCTTTCCCGTCGTCATGAAGTTCAGCGGAACCATTGCGAACTGCTGCGTCGCGCCGCCCTGAAAGAAACCGACCTTGTAGTTGTCGGGGATGTTCATCACCCGCCGGAGAGAACCCTCGGTCTCCTTGATGATCTCATCGAACCACTTGCTGCGGTGGCTCATCTCCATCACGCTCTGACCGCTGTCACCATATTCAAGCAACTCTGCCTGTGCCTGCTTTAGGACTTTTTCCGGCAGCATGCTGGGACCTGCGCTGAAATTATACACTCGTGCCATACTTGAATTCTCCTTTTCCCTGATACCGCCCAAATCCCTGGCGGCGTTGTGTTGCTGAACTGTCCGTAGTATAATGGTTTCAAAGGGACAAAAGCAAGAGCATCCTTGCACAAAGTTGACGTGATCGAGTCCTCAGATAGCGCACAGAACTCACAATTGTCTTTGTATCAAGCACATTTTATGAGACAAATGTAAAATGCAGTCGCTTTGTCCGCAAAAGCTCAAACTTTTTGGTTCTTGTCAATCCCGTCTTTCTCTGGTATCCCAGCACTATCTGAGACAAACGTAAAACAAATTTCAGAAAGGAGACAAAGCATGTACGGCTTATCTGACGCACTGAAACCTCTTTCTGCCGCCGAAGAGCAGGTCATGCTGGCAGTGTGGGCATGTCGTCTGCCCGCATCCCGACGTGATATCAGCGAAAGGCTGGCGGAAAAAGGCTGGGCAGCAGCCACCATCCTGAATTTTCTGTATCGGCTCGAAGCAAAGGGCTGGGTGAAGAGCGGCAAAGACCAGAACCGCAACACCTACGCCCCCACCGTCACCCGACGCGCCTACAGCGTGTGGAGTATGCGCCAACGGCTGGATACCCTTTTTGGCGGCGACCTTGCCGAAGCTGTCCGTGCCCTCGTCAGCGAGAGCGGCTGCAGTCAGAGTGAGCTGGAACAGGCTATCGCCGTGCTGAACGAAAAGCACGTCGAAGCTGAAGAATATGACCTGTATGACCCGTATGGCTAGCCCTTTCCGTCTCGTTGAGCTATTGGCCTATCGGGAAACTTACTATAAAATACGCAAGGCGGTGCGCCCTGCGGTCAGGACTCAGGAGGATATCAACAAATGAACTGCAAATTACGCGAAAAGAACTGCGGCGGCTGTCCGCTGCTCGACCTTGAATATCCCGAACAGTTGAAACGAAAGGAAGCAAACGTCCGGAGGCTTCTGGGTAAGTATGGCCCCGTATCCCCTATCCGTGGGATGAAACATCCGTATCATTACCGGAACAAAGTGATCTCCACATTCGCATCCGGCTACGGTGAAAAACTTGTCTCCGGCATCTATGCCGCCAAGACGCACAAAGTCCTTCCGGTGGAAAGCTGCCTGCTTCAGGACAAAGTGCTGGACGCCGTGATGCAGGCCGTCCGTGCCGCCGCCAACGCCTGCCGCTACCAGCCTTTCAACGAGGACAAAGGCACCGGTCTGCTCCGTCATTGCCTGCTCCGGCGGGGCGTGGCGACCGGACAGGTCATGGTCGTTCTGGTGACAGCGCAACCTGTTTTGCCGGGCTCAAAAAATTTCGTCCGCTCGCTCCTTTCGGAAGCAGAAAAGAGGAACGTCCCCATCACGACCATCGTTCAGAATTACAATCCCCGCAAGACCAGCGTCGTCCTTGGCGAGGATGAAAAAATCCTGTACGGTAAGGGGTTTATTCTGGACACTCTCTGCGGCAAAAGCTACGCCATCAGCCCGCGAAGCTTTTATCAGGTCAATCCTATCCAGACCGCCGTTCTCTATGGTCTTGCGGTCGATGCCGCTCATCTGACCGGAAAGGAAACGGTTCTGGATGCCTACTGCGGCATCGGCACGATCGGTCTGACCGCCTCCGGCAAGGCGAAGCAGATCGTCGGCGTCGAGGTCAATCGTGACGCCGTTCATGACGCCGTCGGCAACGCCAGGCACAACGGTGTGAAAAACGCCCGCTTTTTTGCTGCCGACGCGACCGCATGGATTCGGGAAGCCGCAGACGCCGGACAGCGTGCCGACGTAATCTTCATGGATCCTCCCCGTGAAGGCTCGACTCCGGAGTTCATCGAAAGTGTCGTCCGGATGGCACCCAAACGGGTCATCTACATTAGCTGCAACCCCGAAACCATGGCTCGTGACCTCGCCTTTTTTACCTGTAAAGGCTACCGTGCCGAGGGCTTTACCCCCGTCGATATGTTCCCCCATGCCGACCATTGCGAGGTGGTATGCGCATTGTCCAAACTAGATGTCCACCAGAAAATCACGGTTGACCTGAAGATGGATGAACTGGACGTGCCTGCCGCTGAAACCAAAGCCACCTATGACGAGATTCGGAGTTATGTCAAAGAGCGTACTGGCCTGACTGTGAGCCACCTCTATATTGCGCAGGTCAAGCAGAAGTGTGGCATCAAGGAGCGGGAGAACTACAACAAGCCCAAATCCGAGAACAGCCGTCAGCCCAAGTGTCCGCCGGAGAAAGAAAAAGCCATCCGGGAAGCGTTGAAGCATTTTAAGATGATTTGATGTAAAATTTTTATCTCAGAGGCTGGTGATTGTTATGAGCGACTTTTCACACTTGAAAAACAAGCTTCTGGCGGAACAGGTCGAAGACCAGATATACCACTACATTCTGGACACCCCCATTGAGCCGGGAGCAAAGCTGCCCAACGAGTTTGAATTGGGCGAAAAGTTTGGAGTTGGCCGCAGCACCATCCGGGAAGCCGTCAAGCTACTGTCCAGTAAGGGCATCGTGGAGGTGCGGCGTGGTTCGGGCACCTATGTGGTGACAACGACCAAGGGACTGTCCGACCCGCTGGGATTGCGCTCCGTCAAGGATAAGAACCAGCTGGCATTGGATCTGGTCAATGTCCGCCTTTTGTTGGAGCCGGGCATTGCGGCCATGGCGGCACGGAATGCGACAGAAGAAGATGTTGAGCGTCTGCGACGGCTCTGTGAACGGGTCGAGGTGAAAATCCATGACGGAGAACGCTATATCGAAGATGACATTGCGTTCCATACCTGTATTGCCGAGAGCAGCAAAAACACCGTGGTGGAACAGTTGATCCCGATCATTGATACGGCAGTTATGATGTTCGTGAATGTGACCCACAAAAAGCTCATCGATGAAACCATCATGACTCACCGGATGATCGTAGAAGCAATTGCGAGCCATGACCCGATGGGAGCGCAGTCCGCGATGGTGATGCACCTGAACTTCAACCGCACCTATATCAAAAAGGTTTATGATGGCGAAGACCCTGAAGATGGAACCATCGGCATTGCCCAATTTGTAAAGTGATGAAATCCCTGCACGGAAACTCTGTGCAGGGACTTTTTATCGTTAAAGTCATCTGATGACTTTGAAAAGTAAATTTGGTATAAAAGAGCTGAAAAAGCTGGATTTGAGTGTTGTATCCCGGAAAATTGGACGAAATGCTAGATGTATCCAAGATTTTTTGAGCAGATAGTGGGACGTATCTGTGACAACTTGCAAAGAAACATCTGCCGGATTACAATAAAGCCATAAGATGTCCGACGGATAAAGGACAAAGTAAGAGAGCATTTTGGAGGTAAGAATTATGGAGTTGCGTTCACAAGAAGTCCGCACATTGGCACCGGAAAATGACCCGCTGAAGATGGGCATGGGTTGGAAGGTCGAAGATCTTGCAAAACCGCAGATCATGGTGGAAAGCACCTTTGGCGACAGCCATCCGGGCAGCGCGCATCTGGACCAATTTGTAAAGGAAGCGGTCCAAGCAGTCAACGAGAATGGCGGCAAGGCAGCCCGCTACTTTGCAACAGATATGTGCGACGGCATTGCACAGGGCCACGACGGCATTAACTACTCGCTGGCACACCGGGACGCTATCGTGAATCTGGTGGAAGCACAGGCCAATGCCAGCGTCTACGACGGCGGCGTGTTCATTGCCAGTTGTGATAAATCTGTCCCTGCCATGTTGATGAGCATTGGCCGCCTGAAAGAGATGAGCGCTATCGTTGTGACGGGCGGCGTCATGGAAGCCCATACCCTGCCTAAAGAATATGTGGTGAACGATCCGGCCTGTGCCATCAATGAACTGCTGACGCTGGAACAGATCGGCAAGTTCGATGCATGGGAAAAGACGGGCGTTATCCCCAACAGCCAGTTGGATTACTACAAGCACAACGCTTGCCCCAGCTGCGGCGCATGTTCCTTTATGGGAACTGCTTCTACGATGCAGATCATGGCTGAAGCGCTGGGACTGATGCTTCCCGGTACGGCATTGATGCCCGCCACGGCTCCGGAACTGAAACAGGCTGCTTACGATGCCGGAAAACAGTTGATGGAACTGGTGAAAAAGGGCATCAAGGCAAAGGATATCGTGACCAAGGAGAGCTTTGAAAATGCCATTATGGTTCATGCGGCCATCTCTGGTTCCACCAATGCCACCATGCATCTGCCCGCCATCGCCCATGAGTTTGGCATTGAGATCGATGCTGACACCTTTGACCGGATGCACCGGGGTGCGCACTATCTGCTGAACATCCGTCCTTCCGGCGATTGGCCCGCCCAGTATTTCTACTATGCCGGCGGTGTGCCCCGCGTGATGGAAGAGATCAAATCGATGCTGCATCTGGATGTCATGACCGTTACCGGAAAAACGCTGGGCGAGAATCTGGAAGAACTGAAGAAAAACGGCTTCTACCAGCACTGCGATGCAATTCTGGCCGAAAAAACCGCTGGTTTTGCCCGTCCGGTCAGTCGGGAGGATATCATCCACAGCTTCAATAACGCCAAGGGAACCGATGGCAGCATTGCCATCCTGAAAGGCAATCTGGCCCCGGAAGGCTGCGTTATCAAGCACACTGCCTGCCCGAAGAATATGTTCCAGGCTACCCTCCGGGCAAAGCCCTACGACAGCGAGGAAGAGTGCATCGCCGCTGTTCTGCACGGCGAGGTGAAGCCGGGAGACGCCATCTTTATCCGGTACGAAGGCCCGCGCGGCAGCGGAATGCCGGAGATGTTCTACACCGGCGAAGCCATCTGTGCGGACCCGAAGCTGGCATCCAGCGTGGCCCTTATTACAGATGGCCGCTTCTCCGGCGCAAGCCGCGGCCCGGTCATTGGCCATGTCAGCCCAGAAGCTGCCGTGGGCGGCCCTATTGCTCTGGTAGAAGAGGGTGACCTCATCCAAATCGATGTCCATGCCCGGAAGCTCGCCATTGTCGGCGTGAACGGCGAAGCAAAGACGCCGGAAGAGATGGAAACTATTCTTGCAAAGCGCCGCGCCAACTGGAAGCCGAAGACTCCTAAGTATACGAAAGGTTTGCTGAAACTGTATTCGCAGCACGCGGTAAGCCCGATGAAGGGTGCTTACATGGAGTAAGAAACTCCTTCTGAAAAACTGAAAATGAAAATGCTGTTTTGAAAATCAACTGCCCAGCGTGATTTTGCTGGACAACTTAGGAAAGTGCAGCCAAAAATAAAAATGGAGGAACGTCTTATGACTACTGTTGCCACTCCCGATGCTGCGCGGCTGGTATTTGCTGCCGTGGCAGGGCTTATCCTGTTGCTCGTTCTTATCATCAAGTTCAAAATCCATGCAATGATCTCCATCCTGATTGGTGCCGTGGGCATCGGCTTGATGGCTGGTATGCCGCTGGCCGATATTATCAATTCTGTGAATGAAGGTATTGGAAACACCTTAAAAGGCATTGCCCTTTTGGTCGGTCTTGGTTCCATGTTCGGTGCGATTCTGGAAGAATCTGGCGGTGCGCAGACACTGGCCGTAACCATGGTGCGCAAATTCGGTGACGAAAAAGCCGCATGGGCATTGGGCATCACAGGTTTGGTCATTGCAATGCCTGTTTTCTTTGATGCAGGTCTGATTATTCTAATCCCACTGGCTTTCTCGCTGGCAAAGCGCACGAACCGCTCGATTCTGTACTATGTCATTCCTCTGCTGGCAGGTCTGGCTGTCGGCCACGCATTCATTCCTCCCACGCCGGGTCCTGTTCTGGTTGCTTCCATGCTGGGTGTAGACCTTGGCTGGGTCATCCTCATCGGCATCTTCTGTGGCATCTTTGCCATGATCGTGGCAGGCCCCATCTGGGGTTCTATCTGTGGCAAAAAGTACATGATCGCGGTTCCGGAGCACATTGCACAACAAGAGGACATCGACGAAAGCAAACTGCCCAAGTTTGGCACCATCGTTGGCATTATTATGATTCCTCTGGTGCTCATCATCGCAAACTCTGTGGCAAAAGTTGTTCCTGCAATGGCAGGTATCCAGCCTGTTTTGGCTTTCCTTGGTGAGCCGTTTATGGCACTGCTGCTGGCGACCATTGCTGCGATGTATCTGCTGGGTACCCGTCATGGCTACTCCAATGCACAGCTCGAAAAAATCATGACCAAATCTCTGGAGCCTACTGGTATGATCTTGCTGGTCACTGCCTGCGGTGGTGTTCTCCGCTATATGCTCCAGAACTCCGGTCTGGGCGATGTTATTGGCAACGCCGTAGCAAACGCAAGCCTTCCGCTGGTTTTGGTGGCCTTCATTGTGGCTGCGCTGGTGCGCATCTCGGTCGGTTCTTCTACCGTTGCTATGACCATGGCCGCTGGTATCATCTCCGCAATGCCCGGTATCAGCGAACTCAGCCCGCTGTATCTGGCTTGTGTCACCGCTGCGATTGCTGGCGGCTCTACCGTCTGCTCGCACTTCAACGATTCCGGTTTCTGGCTGGTCAAGAGCCTTGTAGGCATGGATGAAAAGACGACCCTCAAGACATGGACCATCATGGAAACGCTGGTCGGCGTCGTAGGCTTCCTCGTGGCACTGGTCATCTCCTTCTTTGCTTGACCGACGATTTGATTCTCCTTCAAGTTGTCGTTCATCGTTCTCCCAATTCATTTACCTTCGCAGAGCCGACTGTGCCTTTTTAGTAAAACAGGATCCATCTATCAATGCGTCATCTGCCGTGAAGTCTTCCAGCGAATTTTCTTTGGTCTGAAGATTTTCTGTACCTGCTCAAAGCTGAATCCAAACACGCAAAAGCACCCGCTCACCTGTGGAAATTATTCTTTCACAGGTGGGCGGGTATTTTGTAAATCCCAGAGAGAGACCTATTTTATTATTTCAACCGTCCAACAGCCAGCGACGGACAGCCTTCGCTGCACCGCTTTCCCGATTTGTGTCCGTGATAGCGTCGGCAGCCAGCTTTACGGCATCGGAAGCGTTTCCCATTGCCACGCCCCAGCCCGCTGCCCGAATCAGCGCAAGGTCATTGCCGCTGTCACCCAGTGCCATTACATCTGTGAGGGAAAGCCCCAGCCGACCGCTCAGAAATTCTACAGCCTGCCGTTTCCCTGCCCGGGACGAAGTGATTTCCAGGGCACCAGCGCAGCACTCCATGGGCAGTGCACCCACAGCTTCCAGCCCAGTACAGACATTCTCCCAGCATTCTGCCGGAACTCTGGGCATATTGATCTTCACAATACCCGCCGGCGCAAGAGACAACGCATCTGCTTTCAACGGCTGCAAACGGGTTCGCAGAAGATTCCTGTGAAAAGCGGTGACTCCGTTGTCCTGCATCAGCTGTTCATACCAGCACGACCTCACATGATAGCCGCCCGCCCCGTCAATGAACTCCACCGGAATATGATAGTGCTCACTGACCTGTTCAACGCCATCCAGCACAGCGGCCAGGAGCGTCTGCTGCCAGAGCCAGCATTTTTTCTGCCGGTCCCAGATCTGAGCCCCATCGTTGAGTACAAGATAGCGCAGCCACGGAAGAGAGCCTTCCTGTATGATCGGAGGCAGCACGCTAAGGGGACGACCCGTAGCAAACACCACCGTCACGCCTCGGGCAGCAGCTTCCTGCGCAGTTTCCAGCACATCCGGCGCAAATTCTGTCGGGTCGGCTCCAAGCGCAGTGCCATCCAGATCCATCACCAGCAGTTGATAGGGCAGCTTCATAGCGTTTCTCCTTACAGCTTCACCATACGGAAAGGTTTTCCTCTGCGGATGCAGTCCAGCAGCAGATCATACTCCGCCGGCACCTCACCAATGACGTTGACCTTTTCGTCTGCCGGAAAATCCGCCCGCACGAGCTGGATCTCGCCGGAATAGCGACCATAGCCGATGTTGTCCATGGTCACACAGCGGCGGCGACGTTCCACACAGTTTTCGGGCTTTATTTCGCTGCCAAAGCAGGAGTAAAGCCGAGATTCCTGATATCTCACCAGCGTTTTGGGAGAATCCGGACGGCAGGTAAAGGTTTGATTGTACAGTGTCTCATAGCCGGAACGCAACGCCACCGGCAGACTGATCTCGCCGCTTTCGCAGAAGCGGCGGATATATTCCTGTTCCCGCTCGCTGACACCGGGATCTCCGGCAAAAATCCCATCTAGATCATAGTTCACAGCCAGATCTACAAAGGCCGCAGAGGGAGCCGCCGTGCGGTGATCCTCCAATGTGGGCAGACCCTTGTACAGCGGACCGCGCGCCAGTTCATCGCCGGGAATGAATCCATAAACCTTCAGACCTTCAGCCTGCAATGCCGCCGTGCTCTCGTGGAGGAATTGCGGATCAAGACCGGTCTCTGGACGAGGATAGAAGTTGTGCATGGCGATCACTGTTCCACCGCCCGCTGCCAGCCGTCGGGCAATATCCGGCGTAGTGGTGGAAGCATTCACGGCAATGGGCATTTTCTGTGCCAGCGCATTCATCTCTTCCAGAGAGAAACCATAGTCCAGACGCAAACCCCACAGGTGTAGCCGCTTTGCCAGTGCGGAAAGGTCGGCGCTGGCAAACTGCTTTACGGTCTTTTCCGAGACATCTGCAAGGATCTGCCACCCATGCGCAGCCAGAAAATCACACATTTCCTGCACACGGGCACAGTACTCCTCATTGAATTCTTCGCTGATATGCAGTGAGATAAAAACAGGTGCGCCACCTGCCGCAAAAGCGGAAAGCGACGCACGCTGTTCCTCAAACTGCGTCAGATACACTGACCGTCCGAGATTTTTAAGCATTGGCAACGTCCTCGACAGAAACCATTGCATTGGTTACGATAAAGCCCATGATGTAGCAGATGACCAGACCGACAGCATAGCAGCCAACGGATGCAGCCACACCGTTAGGACCGGCAGTCATAACGAACAGAGCCAGCAGACCGGAAGGACCCCAAGCGGTAGCCGCGACCTGCATTGCCATGACAAACGCGCCACCGAAGCCCGCGCCCAGACCAGCACTGATGAAGGGTTTACCCATGGGAAGAGTAACACCATAGATCAGGGGTTCGCCGATGCCCAGCAGACCAGCAGGCAGCGCACCGGTGATGACATTCTTCAGGCGGGTATTGCCACACTTCTTAGCCTTCATGTAGATAGCGACCGCAGCACCAACCTGACCTGCGCCAGCCATCGCCAGAGCGGGATACAGGGTAACATAGCCGAAAGTCTCCAACTGCACAGAGTACAGAGCAACCAGACCGTGGTGCATACCCATAGCAACCATGGGCAGGAACAGAGCTGTGGAAACATAACCAGCAATAATGCGGACGATCAGGCTCTCACTCATGCAGAGCTTCTCAACGACCCAGCACAGGGCAGTGGAGATATAGCCGGTCGCCGGCATGATGAGCAGGATATAGGGAACCAGGCAGATGATCATGGTGATCAGCGGAGTAAACACGATGTCCAGAGATTCGGGCATCCAACTGCGCACCCACTTTTCGATCTTGACCAGACACCATGCGCCCAGAACAACAGCCAAAACACCGCCGCGTCCAGCACGCAGGATGGAATCCAGAGGCACTGCCTCGTTGTACAGTCCCAGAATGGTGGCGATCTTGTTGATGCCGTCCAGACCGGTGATCATACCCAGCATACCGCCCAGAATGGGGGTGCCGCCGAACTTTTCAGCCGCACGGTAGCCGACCCATGCGGTCAGATAACCCAAGAAGCAGCTATTCATCAGACCCAGCAGGGTGGAGATCAGTGCCAAAGCAGGGATATCCGCATAATTGGGGATCACCTGACCGATCAGAGAGTTGATACCTGCGCACAGGCCAGAAGCCACAACGCCGGGGATCAGGGGAATGAAGATGTCACCGAAGGTCTTGAACAGCTCCCGAATCGGACTCTGTTTCTGCTGAGACTTGACAGCAGCCTTGTTCTCCTGCCAGCTATTTTCAGTGGAAGTCTCAGCGCTTGCGGGGATGCCCATGTCACGGCAGATGTCAGCGCATTTGCGACACTTGCCGGGACCGACCACGATCTCAACATAGTTGGTACGGTCATGTACAATGCCCATGACGCCTTCGACCGCCTTCAGACCCTCGTCATCGATTTTGGAGTCATCTTTGACTCGGATGCGCAGACGAGTCATGCAGTTGGTTGCGGTGAGAACATTGCTCTTTCCACCGACTTTTTCAAGTGCAGCGCGAACCAGTTCTTCGTTCGTCATATTGAACCCCTCCTAATAAGTTGGATGAATATCAAAGCGGCATCCGCCGCTCGGAAACGGGTTTAGAAAACTTCCAGCCGGATGGCGTCACGCACATGACCGCTGGAACGCTCCAGACGTTTCGCAGCTTCTTCGGCGCTGCAGTCTGCCAACAGCATGGTGATCGCGGTCTTGACGCTGCCGCCCGCCGCATCGATGCACTCGCGCGCCTTGGCACGCTCCGCACCGGTAGCCTCAATGACGATATTCTCGGCGCGGGTGTGCAGCTTTTCGTTGGTCTGCTGCACGTCCACCATCAGATTCTGGTAGACCTTGCCGGTACGCACCATAGAGGCAGTGGAGATCATATTCAGGATCAGCTTCTGTGCCGTGCCGGACTTCAGGCGGGTGGAACCGGTGAGCACCTCGGGACCGCAGTTGACCTCGATCGCCAGCTCTGCCGCCTTACCTACGACACTTCCGATATTACAGGCGATGGCAGCGGTGTGGCATCCCACGCTCTTGGCATAATCCAGACCACCCAGCACATAAGGGGTACGCCCGGAAGCCGCGATCCCGATGACCAGATCATTTTGGGTCAGACCATGATCCTTCAGGTCGCTGACCGCCAGCTCTCGGCTGTCCTCGGCACCTTCCACAGCAGTAATAAAGGCTTTTTCACCGCCTGCGATCAGCCCCACGACCTGACCGGACTTCACGCCAAAGGTAGGCGGACACTCGGCGGCATCCAGCACACCCAGACGACCGGAGGTACCTGCCCCCATGTAAAACAGTCTTCCGCCCTTTTCAAAGGACTCCTTTGCCCATGAAGCCGCCTGAGCGATCTGTGGCAGAACTTTTGCAATAGCCAACGGGACGCGGGCGTCCTCCTCGTTCATAACGGTGACGATCTCAAGCTCGGACATGGTATCCAGCGACATGGTACGCGGGTTGCGCGTCTCTGTCGTCATACCGGTCAGATTCACTCCCATTTTCTACACCTTAATTCCGTTTTGTTTTCCTACTTTGTTTTCCTACAACGAATTTATGACTAAACTATAAACTTTTTTAAACAAAATGTCTACTTCTTTCTCATTTTATGGTACAATGTTTCATGCAAGGACAAATTTTGAATTTTTCCGCTCATCTCATGGTAGTTTTTTCAAGGAGGTTCTCCCCATGCAGAATGTTCTTTTGCGGCTGCGTGAGATCCAGCCCTCTCTCAGCAGCACTGAGCGTCAGATCGCCCATTTCATCCTCACGGATCCCGATGAGACCACCACCCTTACCATCCGTGATCTGGCTCAAAAGACATTTTCCTCTCCGTCCAGTGTGGTGCGTGTCTGCCGGATCCTCGGGTTTCAGGGCTACAAGGACATGCGTCACTCCCTGACCTTGGAGCTAGCCACGCTGGGGGAGCACGGAAGCCACAAGGAGCAGGACATCACCCCACAGGACAGTCTGCAGGAGATCGTGGATAAAGTGACCTGGAAAAACATCCAGTGTCTGCAGGACACCCAGCATCTCCTGCTGCTGGATGAGCTGGAACAGTGTGTCGAGCTTGTGGAAAAAGCCCGCACTGTGCTGTTGTTCGGCATCGGCTCCTCGCTGTGTGTGGCAAAGGACACCTATCTCAAATTCCTGCGTCTGGACAAGCCCTGTGTCGTCAACGAGGACTGGCACTCTCAACTGGTTCAGGCTCGCAACGCCACCCCAAAGGATGTAGGCATCGTGTTCTCCTACTCGGGTCAGACCAACGAGATGATCCAGTGCATCAAGGAGATGAATGCCAGCGGAACCCCTGTGATCGCTGTGACCCGCTACTACCCTTCGGAGGTCGCCCAGCTTGCCGATCACGTGCTGTATGTAGCCGCCAACGAATCGCTGTTCCGCAACGGCGCCATGTCCTCACGACTCTCACAGTTGAACGTGATGGACATCCTGTACACAGCTTATGCGAACCGCCATCATGAGGACACCATACGCCGCCTGACTAAGACCCATATCTCCAAAGACGACAGCAACCGAAAGTAGCACCGCGTTCTACACCGGTGCTGTCGCCGGAAGTGTTCTGCTCTGGATTGAAAATGGCATGACCCAACCGCCCGAAGAATTCCTGCATCTGATCGACCTCTCGATCCACGACAGTATCCGAGCCGCTCTGGAGCGAGCGACCGCTTCCACTCAGCAAGCTCTTTAAAAACACGCAAAGATCCCCGACTGGTCTTCCCATTTGGAAGCGTTCAGTCGGGGATCTTTTGGATGGAGAATTTATAATGACATTGAGAGGTTATTTTTAGTCAGCGAAGAGCGGAGTAGACAGGTAGCGGTCGCCGGTATCGGGCAAGAGAACAACGATGTTCTTACCTGCGTTCTCGGGACGCTTTGCCAGCTGGAGAGCTGCCCAGACAGCAGCACCGGAGGAGATGCCAACCAGAACGCCTTCCTTGTGACCGATGAGACGACCGGTCGCAAATGCGTCCTCATTGGTGACAGCGATGACTTCATCATAGACCTTGGTATCCAGAACATCGGGAACAAAACCTGCGCCAATGCCCTGAATCTTGTGTGCGCCTGCCGTGCCCTTGCTCAGGACAGGAGAGGAAGCCGGTTCGACTGCCACGACCTTGACATCAGGGTTCTGGCTCTTGAGATACTGACCAACGCCCGTGACCGTGCCGCCCGTGCCAACGCCTGCAACAAAGATATCGACCTTGCCGTCGGTATCCTGCCAGATCTCAGGACCCGTAGTGGCAATGTGAGCCTTGGGGTTTGCCGGATTGACAAACTGACCGGGAATGAAAGCGTTCGGGATTTCCTTTGCCAGCTCATCCGCCTTAGCGATCGCGCCCTTCATGCCCTTTGCGCCTTCGCTCAGAACCAGCTCTGCGCCGTAAGCCTTCATCAACTGACGACGTTCGACGCTCATGGTCTCCGGCATGACGATGATGATGCGGTAGCCCTTTGCGGCTGCGACAGCGGCCAGACCAATGCCGGTATTGCCGGAGGTCGGTTCGATGATGACAGAGCCTTCCTTCAGCAGACCCTTCTCCTCAGCGTCGTCGATCATCGCCTTGGCGATGCGATCCTTGACTGAACCAGCCGGATTGAAGTATTCCAGCTTCGCAAGGATCTTTGCGTTCAGGTCTTCCTGCTTTTCGATATGGGTCAGCTCCAGCAGCGGAGTGTGACCGATCAGTTGATCCGCAGAAGTATAAATCTTGCTCATAATCATTTCCTCCAAGTTCCGGGCACAATGCCCTGCTATTCCGGATGGACCGGCGTCTCTTTGATGATACTTCATTTCCCTCTAAACCAACATGTTTTGTGGGTTTGACAGTATTATATCCTTCTTTTCCCCGCTTGTCAATGGGAAAATCGAAAAAAATCCGATTGAAAAGTTATAAACCCTGTTGTATAATAGGTTTGGCAAAAGAAATCCCCTCTCCGTCATCGCTGTTGCGATGCCACCTCCCCAAAAGTGGGAGGCAAGTCTTGGCTCTCCCTTTGGGAGAGCTGGACGCCGATAGGCAGTCTGAGAGGGCAATTTATCATATATATAAAAGGAGAGCACCATGATCGTTTCAACTAAAGGCCGCTACGCTCTGCGCGTGATGATCGACCTCGCCGAGCATCGGTCCGAAAAATATGTCCCGCTGAAGGAGGTCGCCGCCCGACAGGAGATTTCTGAAAAGTATCTTGAAAACATCCTCAAGGTCCTGGTGCAGAACGGCTTTCTTGAGGGACTGCGTGGCAAAGGCGGCGGCTACCGCCTGACCCGCAGTCCCGACCAGTACACCGTCGGTGAGATCCTGAACCTGACCGAAGGCAGTCTTGCCACCGTCAGTTGCCTTGCGCCCGGTGCGCCGACCTGTCATCGGATGGCAAACTGCCGCACCTATGAGATGTGGAAGGGTCTGGACGATATGATCGAGAATTATTTCAGCAAGATCACACTTGCCGATCTCGCCGCGCCGGATGAAGCCGGAAATGATTACGTGATTTAACCATACCTATTGTAAAAAACCTCTCAGTCGGGCTTACGCCCGCCAGCCCCCCTGATAGAGGAACTGGCAACGCGAAGCATAGACAGAGAGGTTTTCTTTATTCAGCCCTTTTTATCGGACATATTTGCAAACTTTTTGTGAATTGTTGTCCGATCCTGAGCCAGACTATTGACAAATCGGCTGGTTTGGAGTATATTTTTAGCAGTCAGATGGTTAGAGTGCTAATAAAGAATCAGCACTCCAGAGTTCCGTCTGATAGCAAACGAATTTTCCGGTACGAATGGAGGTCAACTTTATGAATACCAATCAATATACCCAGAAAACGCTCGAAGCTCTGCAAGCCGCGCAGCAGTTGGCTGTGGAGTATCAGCATAACACCCTTGAGCCGGAGCATCTGCTCCACGCTCTGGCAACACAGGAGCAGGGGCTGATTCCTCAGCTTCTCCAGAAGCTCAATGTCGATTCAGGTAGCTTCGCCGCTGCCGTCGCCGAAAAGCTGTCAGCTCTGCCCCGTGTATCCGGCTCCGGACGTGCCCCCGATAAGGTCTACATCTCGCAGGCTACCGACAAAGTCCTGAGTGCCGCCGCCCGAGAAGCCAAGTCCATGAAGGATGACTTCGTCAGCGTCGAGCACGTGTTCTTCGGTCTTCTGGATGAGCAGACAACGAACACCTCCGAGCTGTTCCGCGCATTCAGCATCACGAAAGACAAGTTCTTGCAGCAGTTGACCGCTGTCCGCGGCAATCAGCGTGTTACCACCGATAATCCGGAGGACACCTACAACGCTTTGCAGAAGTATGGTCAGGATCTGGTCGATCTTGCCCGCAAGCAGAAACTCGACCCCGTGATCGGACGCGATCAGGAGATCCGGAACGTCATCCGCATCCTGTCCCGTAAGACCAAAAACAATCCCTGCCTCATTGGTGAGCCGGGCGTCGGCAAGACAGCCATCGCCGAAGGGCTGGCACAGCGTATCGTGCGCGGCGACGTCCCCGAGAATCTGAAGGACCGCACCGTGTTCAGTCTAGACATGGGCGCATTGGTCGCCGGCGCAAAATACCGCGGCGAATTCGAGGAACGTCTGAAGAGCGTTCTGAATGAGGTCAAAAAGAGCGAAGGCAAGATCATCCTCTTCATTGATGAGCTGCACACCATTGTCGGCGCAGGTAAAACGGACGGCGCAATGGACGCCGGCAACCTTCTGAAACCAATGCTGGCTCGTGGTGAGCTGCACTGCATCGGTGCGACCACGCTGGACGAGTACCGCCAGTATATCGAAAAAGACCCTGCGCTGGAACGTCGATTCCAGCCCGTTCAGGTCGATGAACCGACCGTAGAGGACACCATTTCTATCCTGCGCGGTCTGAAGGAACGGTACGAGGTGTTCCATGGCGTGAAGATCAGCGACAACGCTCTGATTGCTGCCGCTACCCTGTCTGACCGCTATATCTCCGATCGCTTCCTTCCGGATAAGGCTATCGACCTTGTGGATGAAGCCTGCGCCATGATAAAGACCGAGATGGACAGTATGCCCAGCGAGATGGACGACCTGGCGCACCGCATCACCCAGCTCCAGATCGAGCAGGTCAGCCTGAAAAAGGAGACGGACGCTCTGAGCCAGAGCCGTCTGCATGAGCTGGAAAAAGAGCTTGCCGAATTACAGGATACCTTCCGCAGCATGAAAGCAAAGTGGGAAAACGAGAAAAACGCCATCGGCAAGGTCCAGACTCTGCGGGAGCAGATCGAGCAGACCAATGCCGCCATCGAGAAGGCGCAGCGTGAGTACGACTTGAACAAGGCGGCAGAGCTGAAATACGGTAAACTGCCTGAACTACAGAAGAAGCTGGAAACCGAAGAGAAGCTTGCCAACGAAAAGAAGGAAGACAGTCTCCTGCGTGACCGTGTGACGGACGAAGAGATCGCCCGCATCGTGGCACGCTGGACGGGCATTCCGGTGGAGAAGCTGGTCGAGGGCGAACGTGAGAAGCTGCTGCATCTGGACGATGTGCTCCATCAGCGTGTCATCGGTCAGGATGAGGCAGTCATCAAGGTCAGCGAAGCCATCCTGCGCAGTCGCGCAGGCATCGCAAATCCCAACCGTCCCATCGGCAGCTTCCTCTTCCTTGGTCCGACCGGTGTCGGCAAGACCGAGCTTGCAAAGGCTCTGGCACAGGCATTGTTCGATGATGAGAAGAACATGGTGCGTATCGACATGACCGAATATATGGAGAAGTTCAGCGTCAGCCGTCTGATCGGCGCGCCTCCGGGATACGTCGGTTATGAAGAGGGCGGTCAGTTGACTGAAGCCGTCCGCCGCAAGCCGTACAGCGTCGTGCTGTTTGATGAGGTAGAAAAGGCACATCCCGATGTCTTCAACATCCTTTTGCAGGTGTTGGATGATGGTCGTATCACCGACAGTCAGGGTCGTACTGTGGACTTCAAGAACACGGTCATCATCCTGACCTCCAACCTCGGCAGCGACATCATCCTGAACGACCTCGAGCAGAGCCGTTCCAATGGCTCGAATGAGCTGAGCGCGGAAGCCCGTCAGCAGATCGACCAGCTGCTCAAATCGAAGTTCCGTCCCGAGTTCCTGAACCGTCTGGATGAGATCGTCTACTACAAGAGCCTGACGAAGGACGAGATGCGGAGCATCGTGGATCTGCAGCTCAACGATCTGCGTCACCGGATGGACGAAGGCAAGCACATCAACCTTGATGTCACGACTGCCGCAAAAGATCATATCATTGATTCCGCTTACGACAGCGTTTACGGTGCGCGTCCCATCAAGCGGTTCATCCAGAGCCATGTCGAGACGCTGATCGCAAAGGCGATCATCCAAGGAAGCTACACCGAAGGTTCGACCATCACTGTGGATTACGACGGCACGGCACTGGTGCTGAAATGATCCGCCTTCACACACATTTTACACATTTTGTACCCGCATAAAGAGCGGAACACTTGCGTGCGTGTGAAGAATATGATATTATAGATTCCGAACAATGTGCTTTTCATCGTCGAAGGCAACGGTGGAAAGCACATTTTTGTTAAGTCTCTCCGTCAAGCTTACGCTCGCCAGCTCCCCTATCAGGAGAGATTGCATTGCGGAGCAATGCCGGAGAGGTTCACCTTATTATATAAAAGAAAGTTGAGTGTGATTTCCCTTTTTATGGACGATGGCAGTATTACGCTCTTGGCGGCGTTAGTGATTCTGGTGGCATTTTCCGCCTTTTTCTCCGCCTCCGAGACCGCATTTTCTTCCCTGAACCAAATACGACTGAAAAGCCGTGCAGATGACGGCGATGCCTCTGCCGCCCGTGTGCTGGCAATGTCGGAGCAGTACGACAAGTTGCTCTCCTCGATTCTGATCGGCAACAACATCGTGAACATCGCCGCCGCTTCCATCGGCACGATCCTGTTCACCCAATGGCTTGGCGCGGAACGCGGCGCAACCGTCTCCACCATCGTGCTGACCGCGGTCGTTCTGATCTTCGGCGAGGTAACTCCGAAAAGCCTTGCGAAAGAGATGCCGGAACGGGTCGCGACCTCCGTCTCCCCCATCTTGAATCTTCTGATGGTGCTTCTTACCCCGCTGACTTGGCTGTTCAGCCAATGGAAAAAGCTTCTGGGACATTTCGTTCACAACAGCGAAAGCGACACCATCACCGAGGGTGAGCTGATGACAATGGTGAGTGAGGCTGAAAGTGACGGTGAGCTGACAGACCGTGAAAGCGAACTGATCCGGAGTGCCATTGAATTCGACGATGTGGAGGTCGAGGAGATCCTGACGCCCCGTGTGGACGTCATCGCCGTCTCCGATGATACCTCTCTCGAGGATCTGGCTCAGACCTTCGCCGAGTCCGGCTACTCCCGACTGCCCGTTTATCACGATACCATTGACAATATCATCGGTGTGGTCCACGAGAAGGATTTCTACCTGGCACGTTTGAAAAAAGCATCTTCCATCGAGAGCCTCATCACGCCCACTCTGTACACGACCGGTTCGACTCAGATCTCTCAGCTTCTCCGCACTCTGCGTGAGCAGCACCATCATCTGGCGGTGGTCGTGGACGAATACGGTGGAACCGAAGGCATCATCACGCTGGAGGATATTCTGGAAGAGCTGGTCGGCGAGATCTGGGATGAACACGATGAAGCGACCGAGGATTTCCGCCAGCAGTCGGACGGCAGCTGGCTGGTGTCCGGATCGGCAAGCGTGGACGATCTTTATGAAACGCTGGGTCTGCCCGAGGATGACGACATCGACTCGAACACCGTCAACGGTCTGGTTCAGGAAAAGACCCGCCATCTCCCCAAGGTCGGCGACCACTTCACGCTGGGTGAGTTCGACGGCGTTGTGACCCGCACGGCACGCCGCCGTGTCACCGAAGTTCGGCTGACCCCGAACACTCCCGTCGAAGAATCTGACAAGGACGACGAGAAGGAAAAACGCTTCAGCCTTCTCGCTTCCCGCATTGAGAACCGAAACTGATGTAAACAAAAAAGACCAGCGTTGCAGACTGAAACAGCCTGCAACGCTGGTCTTTTTGACAGAGAAACGGCGCAGTTCTCCTGCGCCGTTTCTCGTTCTCTACTACTGTTTCTTCCAGCGGCGGGCAATGCCCATGCCGAGGGCATACGGGCCGGTGTGGACAGCGATGGTACAGCCAATTTGCAGCAGGCCAACGTCGCACTTGCAGCCGGGATATTTCGCGCGGAGAGCGGCACGGGTTTGCATCCACAGACGCTTGCCTTCTTCCTCATCGTAGCCATAGCCGACCGTGATGCGGTAATCGTCCGGATTACCGCCGTGAGTGTCCAGATAACCCATCAACTGCTCCAGAGCCTTCTCGAAGCTCTTCTGACGACCGCGCGCCACACCGCCGGAGAAGATTTCGCCCTCTTTGAACAGGATCATCGGCTTGATGCCGAGAATGTTTGCGGCACGACCTGTTGCCTTTCCGATACGACCGCCTTTGATGAGGTAATCCAGATTGCCGACCGTAAAAAAGATCTGGTTGGTGACACGCTCTGCGGAGAGCCATGCAACAGCCTCTTCCAGCGTGCAGCCTGCATTTCGGATCGCAACGGCGTTCTCAACAGTGATGGCTTCGGTGACGGTTGCCGCTTCGGTGTCCATGACCTCGATCTTTGCGTCCGGATAATCCTCCAGAACCAGATCACGGGCATTTCTTGCGCTGCCAACGCAGCCGCTCATCTTGCCCGTGAAGCAGAGGCAAAGGGTCGGACGACCTGCTTCCGCCTGTTTGCGGAACACCGCCTCAAAATCCTCGATCGACGCCAGGCTGGTCTTGGGATATGCCGCCGGATTATCGACCATGAACTGGTAAAAAGCCCGCACCGAGATCTCTTTGCCCTCTTTCTGGTAGTGTTCCCCGTCCAGAGAGACATAGAATGGCACAACCTCGATATTCAGTTGCTTCGCTGTTTCCGGCGTCAGGTCGCACGCGCTGTCAGTAATGATATCAAACATATTGTGACGTTTCCTTTTCGATTACGGTCGGGCAAGCTCAGCTTAAACGTGGTGGATGTATGCCTCACGCTCTGCGCCGACCGAGATATAAGTGATCTTGCAGCCCACTGCCTTTTCGAGATACTCGATGTAATCCTGAGCCTCCTTGGGCAGATCCTCCCACTTGCGGGCAGCGGTGATGTCGCAGTGCCAGCCGGGGAGATACTCAACAACAGGCTGTGCAGTGTCCAATGCCTCACCCATCGGGAAACGGGTGGTGGTCGTTCCGTCGGTCAGCTTGTAAGCCGTGACCATCGGGATCTTCTCCATATAGTCCAGAACATCCAGCAAGGTCAGAGCGACTTCATCGCAGCCCTGGCAGAAAACACCGTAGCGGCTTGCAACGAGGTCGATCGGACCGACGCGGCGGGGACGACCGGTCGCTGCGCCGTACTCGTGACCCGCCTCACGCAAGTCGTGCTTTTCTTCCTCGGTCATTGCCAGCTCTGCGGTAAACGGACCATCGCCGACACAGGAGGAATAAGCCTTCATAACGCCGATGGAGTTGTGCAGCTTGTGACCCGGGATGCCTGCGCCAATGGGAGCGTACGCGCCGATGACGTTGGAGGAGGTGGTGTAGGGGTAGATGCCGAAGTCAATGTCACGCAGCGCACCCAGCTGAGCCTCGAACAGAACCTTCTTGCCTGCGGCATCCGCATCCGCCAGATACTGACCGACATCGCAGATATAATCCTTGAAGATAGCGGCATACTTTTCCAGCCATGCCCACATCTCATCCACGCTGATCGGAGCGGCATTATAGCTACCCTCCATCACCAGATTCTTGGAATCGACCATGGTGACGAGACGCTTTTTCACGGCGTCATCCAGATGGAGCAGGTCGCCCATGCGAAGGGTCTTTTTCATGTACTTGTCGCCGTAAGCGTAGGCGATGCCTCGCTTGGTCGAGCCGAACTGCGCGCCGGTCTTGGACAGACGAGCCTCTTCCAGACCATCCTGATCGACATGATAGGGCATGGTGATGGTTGCACGGTCGGAGATCTTCAGGTTTGCGGGGCTGATCTCGATGCCCTGCTCCCGCAGCTTGTTGATCTCGCCATCCAGATGGTGTGGGTCAATGACCATACCGTTGCCCATAACGCAGACAACGTTCGGACGCAGGATACCGGAGGGCAGCAGATTCAGCACGAACTTGCCGCGCTCATTCTTGACGGTGTGGCCTGCATTGTTGCCGCCCTGATAGCGGGCAACGATGTCGTACTCCTGGCTGATCAGATCGACCATGCGACCCTTGCCCTCATCGCCCCAGTTGATACCCGTGATTGCAGTAAGCATAATAAATGACCTCTTTATGAATTTTCATAAGACAGCCTTTTCCGGACACTTTGCCCGGGATACGCCACCTTGGAAACGATTTGATACCGTTGGCTTCCTGTCGGAAAAACGCAACAGTTCTAGTATAGTATAGCACGGTTTGAAACACAAAAAAAGAGGGAAAGCCGTTTTTATACGACTTTTCCGTTTTGGTTGGATAGCCCTGCTTTCATCAATTACCCCGAATTATTCATAATGACATTTCCTGCTTGGAACCAGCAAAAAACTCATTCAA
>CAVEGP010000003.1:0-70621 GCA_963615155.1 Bacteroides uniformis
CGTTGAGAAACCGCTTGAAGGGTTCCGGAAGGTGCAGGTCGTTTTCCTGTTCGGTCTGGTCGATGAGATTGCGGGAGATCTGAGTAAAATCATCACAGAAGAAACGCTTCATTTCATCCCGCCCGATGCTGTCATAGGCACAGTTCAGAAGATGTGAGTTGGACTCCACATAATCCATTACGAACCGCAAAGCATCCTCGGCGTTGAGCGTCAGATCGAATTGCCGGACGACCTCAAACGCGTCCTGCTCCAGCGTCCACTTGAGCAGGTCATAGATATCTTCAAAGTGATAATAAAAGGTTTTGCGGTTCAGACCGCAGTCGGTGATGATGTCGTTGACTGTGATCTTTCGCAGAGGCTTCTTTTCCATCTGGTGTTTCAGGGCAGTCGAAAGGCTTTTCTTCGTTTGCAGGCTGGTTTCTTCGTGGGTCATGCGGGTTTTCCTCCGTCCTTGGTTTGAGTTTATTATACAATTGTCCGGTATCTGCTTCAATGGATAAATGGGTGGCATTTGTCCTGCATTTACCGGACATTCTTGGTTTTTTGGGCATATTATTTGACGGACAGCTGTGGTACAATCCTTCTTGCAACAAAGCTATCAACCTGCACGGAGGTGCATCTATGAGAAAATTTTATCAGCAGGTCGTGAAACATCCTAGGTTGATCCTGACCAGCTTTCTGGCGGCATTCGCGCTCTGCTTTTTCTGCCAGAAGCTGATTGCGGTCGATTATGATATGAACGACTATCTTCCCGAGGACAGTCCATCGACCATTGCACTGGATGTAATGGACACCGAATACACCAGCGGTATCCCGAACGCCCGCATTATGGTGCGAAATGTGACGGTGTCGGAAGCGTTGGAGTATAAGGAAAAGCTTCTGGCTGTAGACGGCGTGACGGATGTGACGTGGCTGGACGATGTTGCCAGCGTGACACAGCCTTTGGAATTCATTCCGGAAGCGACCCGTGAGACCTATTACAAGGATGGGAACGCCCTCTTTACGGTGACGATCGAGGAGGAAAAAAATCTTGCGGCGTGCGATGCCATCCGTGAGGTCATCGGGGATGACAACTATATGGCAGGCAATGCGGTCTCAACAGCAGTTGCAACGACCTCTACCGTTAAGGAAGTTCCGATGATGGCGGTGATCGGTGTGATGTTCGCAGGGCTGGTTTTGATCCTTACGACGACCTCATGGGCAGAGCCGTTTATCGTTCTGCTGGGAATCGGCGTGGCAGTCATTCTGAACGCCGGCAGCAACCTGATTTTCGGAGAAATTTCTTTCGTGACGAACGCGGCCGGCAAAATTTTACAGCTGGCCGTCTCGCTGGACTACTCCGTCTTCCTCATTCACAGCTTTGAAGAGTACCGCGAGCAGGACGCTGACCCCAAGGAAGCAATGGTGAACGCCCTGTGTAGCTCGACCAGTTCGATTTTCTCCAGCGGCCTGACGACCGTTATCGGATTCCTGGCCCTCTGCCTGATGCGCTTCCGCATTGGCCCGGACCTGGGCCTTGCGCTGGCAAAGGGCATTGCGATCAGCCTGATTGTTGTCTTCGTCTTTATACCGGTCTTTGTGCTGGTGACTTACCCGCTCATCGACAAGACCCACCACCGCAGTTTCATTCCCTCGTTTAAGAAGCTGGGCAAGGTCGTCTGCGAGATCATGATGCCCTGCGTCTGTGTGTTTGCGGTCTTGATCGCTCCCAGCTATCTGGCGTCCAACGAAAACAGCTTCTATTATGGTGCTTCCCATATTTTTGGCATTGAGACGCAGCTTGGCTCGGACACCGCCAAGATTGAAGAGACATTTGGAAAGAGTGATACTTACGTTCTGATGGTTCCCAAGACCAGTACGGCGACCCAGAAGGAATTGTCCGACCAACTGCATAGCCTGCCGCAGGTGACAAGCATCCTGTCCTATGTCGATACGGTCGGCAGCTCGATCCCAGAGAAGTATCTGGATGATGCGACCCTCTCGAAGCTGAACAGCGAGCATTACACCCGCATGGTGCTGACCGTCGATGCGGATTATGAGGGGGATGAGACGTTTTCTCTGGTCGAGACGCTCCGAAGCATCGCAGAGGACTATTACCCCGACGAATGGCTGCTGGCAGGTCAGGGAGTGTCCACCTATGACCTGAAGGATACCGTCACGGCAGATATGGCCGATGTGAACGGCGTCGCCATCGGCGCGGTTTTCATCGTTCTGCTCTTCACGATGAAATCCATCTCTCTGCCCATCCTGCTGGTGCTCAGCATCGAGACGGCGATCTGGATCAACCTGTCCATCCCGTATTTCATCGATAAAACGATCTTCTATATTGCGTATCTGATCATTAGCTCCATCCAGCTTGGCGCAACGGTGGACTATGCCATCCTGTTTACCGACCGCTACCTCACCAACCGTCGGAAAATGGGGAAGAAGGAAGCGGTGCAGGAGATCATTTCGAGCTGTACCGTGTCCGTTCTGACCTCCGGCAGTGTGCTGACGGTGATCGGATTCCTGATGGGGATCATCTCGTCGCACGGTCTGCTGGCACAGTTGGGAAAGCTGCTGGGTCAAGGCACACTCTGTTCAGTCGTTATCGTCCTGTTTGTTCTGCCCGGATTGCTCGTTCTCTTTGACGGTCTGATCCAAAAAACCACCCACGGCGCAAGCCGCGCGTTCCTGAATGAGAAAAAGGAGAAAAACGCATGAAAACCAGAACCAGAATCGCAGCGGCAGGTCTGTCGGCTCTGCTGCTCTGCTCGGCCGCTCTGCCGACCTTTGCGGCCGCTCCGTCCACCGAAAAGGAAGAGGTCGTCTACATCATGACCGACGCAAAAGGCGGCGTGCAGAACATGAACGTCGTCAATATCTTCGGCAGCGGCAGCGTGACCGACTACGGCGACTATACCAGCGTGAAGATGCTGACGACCAACGACCCCATTACCCAGAACGGTGACGAGATTACATTCACGACCGACGCCGACCGGGTGTACTATCAGGGAACGCTGGAAAACAGGGAGATTCCGTGGAACATCTCCATCCGCTATACGCTGGACGGAAAGGACATCAGCCCGGAGGAGCTGGGCGGTAAGAGCGGCAAGCTGAAAATTTATTTTACTGTCACGAAGAACGAAAACTGCGAGGGCAGCTTCTACGAGGACTACGCGTTGCAGGCGGCGTTCGCTCTGAACACGGAAAAGTGCCAGAACATCGTCGCACCGGACGCAACGATGGCGAATGTCGGCGCGAACAAGCAGCTGAGCTATGTTATTCTGCCCGGCCGCGGCATCGACACGACCATCACCGCCGACGTCACGGATTTCGAGATGGATGCCGTGTCCATCAACGGCGTCAAAATGAGCCTGAACATCAGCATCGACACCGACGGTCTGAAAGAACAGGTCGGCGAAATTACTGACGCAGTGGGTCAGGTCAACGACGGCGCGTCGGCTCTGAGCGATGGCGCATCTCAGCTTCATACGGCCACCGGAACTCTGAGCAATGCGGCCGGTCAGCTGAACAGCGGCGTGGGCCAGATCGCAGACGGCGCGGAGAGTCTCTCAGACGGTCTTTCGACCCTGAGCGGAAAAAGCACCGACCTGCAGGACGGTGCGTATCAGGCGTTTGCAGGGCTGTGCAGCGCGGCGCAGACCATGCTGAACAGTGAGCTTTCCTCGGCCGGCATCGCCGAAATGACCCTCACCCCGGAGAACTACACCGAGACCCTGTCCGACCTGAAAGAGACGCTGAACGGGATGATTTCGGAAAACTGTCTCTCCAAGATTTTCTCCAAAGCGGTCGAAGCCAAAGTGACCGCCGCCATCGGCAAAATTGACGACCTGCAGGCACAGCTGGACAATTTCCAGACCTTCTATGACGGTGTCGCGGCCTACACCGGCGGCGTGGACAGTGCCGCAAGTGGTGCGGCTGCGCTGCGGGACGGCGTGAACACCCTGCATCAGAACACTGCGACCCTGAAAGACGCAACCGGAGAATTGAACAGCAAGACCGGCGAGCTGGCAGACGGCGCAAAGACCTTCAGCAACAGCACAGAGACCTTTGTTGAGCGGACCAGCGGCATTGACGACAAGGTGGATGAACAGATCCAGGACGTCATGAACTCCCTGACCGGCGGTGACGAGGTGGTTTCCTTCGTCTCCGAGAAGAACACCGACGTCGACTCGGTGCAGTTCGTCATCAAGACGGCTGCCATCGAAAAGCCGGAAGAATCTGTCGTTGACGAAACGCCCGTTGTCCAGCGGAACTTCTGGCAGAAACTGCTCCACCTGTTCGGGCTGGATTAAGTAAAAGTAAAGAGAAAACAGCTCATCCGTGCCGGGCTTTGCGGCCTGTGCGGATGGGCTGTTTTCATGTCATTTTGCGAAACGGAGGAAAGAGTTTCAAAAATGCTGTATTATACTTGCTGCATCAGATGGTTGCGAATCTCATAGGTTTTGTCGGCTACGGTATCATAGTAAGTATTGTGGCTGATAACAAGAATAAGCTTCTGCTCTTGGAGCTTTCGCAGATAGTCGACGAAGGCGCGTTCTGTCTTTTCGTCCAGATTACTCCCGGGTTCATCCAGCAGAATACAAGACGCGTCACTGAGCAAGGTGCGAGCCAAATAAATTTTCTGCTTTTCACCAAGGGAAAGATTTTCCGGCTTGATGGTTACTTGCTTATCGGCAGGCGGAAGTTGGAGAACAGAGTTCAATTCCTGATACTGTTTATCGGAAACATCACGTCCGCAGACGATGTTCTCCCGGACAGTGCCGGGGAAGATGAAGTTGGGGTAGAAAAGATAGCTGAGCTTCGATTTTTCACAGGTGAAGTTTCCGGCTTCCTTGATTTGCAGGTGGCTGCGGTCAATGGGAAACACACCCGAAATGATATTAAACAGGGAGGACTTTCCACAACCGTTCTCACCGTGGATCAGTACGATACCTCTATCCTGCGCTGTGAAATCTGGCACATGAAAGAGCATGTCGCTTTCTGAGCGCATGAGGTCAATATTATGGGCTTCGATTTTGGGAGAAACGGCAGGTTTGGCTTCTACCTTTTGGTCGGGCAGGGTAAGAAAGTCGGCGACCCGATCAAAGGTGGGCTTCTGGCTGACAAGTTGAGCATGTAACGTGGAAATTTCGGAAAGTGGATTGAACAAATACCCGATGATTTGGATAGAGAACAGAAGCTGGCCGATGGTTATATTTTGCAGAACGACCTGATTGCCGCCAATCGTGAGAATGAGCAGGGGAGCTAACGTGGTGACAAAAAGTGGAAACTCCTGTACGATCAACAGAAAAAAGTGCTGGCGGTTGCGAGCGTCAAGATAGGCATGGAGTGCTTTGTCGTGACGGTTTTGAAGATAAGCTTCCACCTTGTTCAAGGTGATGCTGACCTTGCCGTTTAAAATCACATCAAATTCCTGAAACCACAGGTCGCCTGCCGCCCTCTCTTTGGCTACAAGCCTTTCCAGTCTGCTCCGGTTTAAAAAGCTGGGAACGAGATAGAGCGGAATCAAAATAATGGCGGTCAGAGCAATCGCAGTGTTGGCATAGGCGAACAGCAACCCGATGATAATGAACACCTTGACGATATTGGACGGCACGGTGACGAGGTAACTGCTCATGGTGTAGACGGCACTGACATCGTTCGCCATGTGCTGAATCTGGGCTTTGTTCTGGCTCTCGTATGTGGGGATGCTGCTGGAAAGAATCTTTTTGGTGAGATGCTGGCGGTAACTGCCGGCCATACGGTCGGCGTTCATCTGGGAGTTGAAGTTGACAAAGTAGAACTGATAAAGATGGATCAGGAAAACACCGAGGACGATGCCCAGTATCCACGACGAGGGAATCAAGGTGCCGGAGCTGATCCAAGTATCTGTCAGATACAGGGTCAAAGCTGCCGGTAGAAGAGTGAGCAGAAAGCCGCCAAGATCAAAAATGATCCGCACGGCCAGCTGTGGGTATGTGATATAGATGCCACGGTCTTCAAGATACTTTTTCATGGGTGCGATGCTCCTTTTGGGGATTTGAGGGAAGGCTTGTTCCGTGCAAAAATGGTATCATAAAAGATTTGAGGAATCCATATCGTTTCGTGTATATTTTCGATTCGAGAAGCAGGTGGCGGAGCTTGCTGTGGCGCAAAGATAAAAAATAGTGTATACTAGCCTGAAAAGGATGTGAAAGACGAATGAATGTCTATTTTTTAGGAGAGTATATCAAAAAACAGAGAGAAAAACTTGGACTGACGCAGGAACAGGTCTGTGAGGGAATCTGCGAGTAAGTCACCCTTTCCCGGCTCGAAAATGGCAGGCAGACCCCTAGCCGTACTCGAGTCAATGCGATTTTACAGCGTCTTGGTCTTCCGGAAGACCGCTACTACATGCTCCTGACAAAGAACGAGCTGGAAATAGAAGCACTGAAAAAAGAAATCATCGCGTGCAATGCACTGGACCGTGCGGAGGAAGGCCTTTCAAAGGTCGAGCAGCTGGAAAAGCTTGTGAATATGGAGGATAATCTGGAAAGGCAGTTTATTCTTCGCTCCAAAGCTCTGCTTGGGTGCTTGGATGGGCGTTACACAAAGGAAGAAAAATTAAAAATGCTTATCCAAGCTATTGGACTGACGATTCCGGATTTTGATTTGGAGAAAATCGGAACCCATCTCTATACCGTTGACGAGATGAAGATCATCAACCAAATCGCTGGGGTGTACGCAGATATCGGGCAAAATAAAAAAGCAGCTGATATTTACTATCAGTTGCTAAAATATGTGCAAAAACACCAGGAGGAGGCCGTCATCTCCAGCGGTATGCTGCCAATGGTACTGGGCAATTATGCCAGAGTGCTGGATCTGTGCGGCCGTTATGGGGATGCCGTGGACTATGCACAGCAGGGGATAGAGGCGTGTGTCCGCTACGGCCACTACCAGATGTTATACGCATGTCTTGCCATTCAGGCAGAGTCCTACCACTTCATGCAACAGGACGAAAAAAGTGCCGAGGCATACCATGAGGCGTACTATCTTTGCAAAGTTATCGGACGAAAGGAGTCAATGCTTGCGATCCAAGAGGAAGCGAAGAACTATCTGAGTCTTGAATTTCCGATTTAAGTGATTTCATCAGCACAATCGTAGTTGTTGATGTACATTTGATGTTTGCGCTAAACAGGCGTGTTGGGCGGTTTCCCACAGTTGACAAAACACCGTAGAACCATTAAACTAAAACATAGCTATCCGCAAATTTTTTGCTTATTATGATATTGACTGATAAAAGGAGCGTTTTTATATGCCGAGCAATAAGATCCGCACCCGTTTCGCGCCGTCGCCCACGGGTTATATGCACGTTGGCAACCTGCGCACTGCCCTGTACACCTACCTGATGGCAAAGCACGAGGACGGAACCTTCATCCTCCGCATCGAGGACACCGATCAGGGTCGTTATGTCGAAGGCGCAGTGGATGTCATCTACAACACCCTGCGCGAGACCGGCCTGCTCTGGGATGAAGGCCCGGACATCGGCGGCCCGGTCGGACCGTATGTCCAGAGCGAGCGGATGGGTATGTTCAAGCAGTATGCCGAGCAGCTCGTCGCGGAGGGCAAGGCATATTACTGCTTCTGCACCGAGGAGCGTCTGGAAGCTCTGCACGCCGAACAGCGCGCCAACGGCGAAATGACCCACTATGACGGCTGCTGCCGTGATCTGCCCGAGGAAGAGGTCAAGAAGCGTCTGGCCGCTGGTGAGCCGTATGTCATCCGCCAGAAGATCCCTCGTGAGGGCGTGACCGGCTTTGATGATGTGGTCTACGGTCACATCGAGGTCAATAACAGCGAGATGGATGACCAGATCCTCATCAAGACCGACGGTATGCCGACTTATAACTTCGCGAACGTCGTTGACGACCACCTGATGGGCATCACCCACGTCATCCGCGGCAGCGAGTACCTGTCCTCGACCCCGAAGTACAACCTGCTGTATCAGGCGTTCGGCTGGGAGATCCCCACCTATATCCACTGCCCTCCGGTCATGAAGGACGCACAGAATAAGCTGTCCAAGCGCAACGGTGACGCAAGCTATCAGGATCTGGTGGCAAAGGGCTTCCTGACGCAGGCCATCCTGAACTATATCTGCCTGCTGGGCTGGAGCCCCAAGGGCGAGTACGCCGAGCAGGAGATCTTCTCCCTCGACGAACTGGTGAAGATCTGGGAGCCGTCCGGCATCTCCAAGTCTCCGGCAATCTTTGACCCCCTCAAGCTCCGCGCCATCAACGCCGAGTATATCCGCCGCCTGTCTCCCGAAGAGTTCCTGAAGAAGGCAGAGCCGTGGATCGACCAGGCCGTTCATACCCCCATTGA
Organism: Bacteroides uniformis; assembly: GCA_963615155.1. Taxonomy (GTDB): domain Bacteria; phylum Bacillota; class Clostridia; order Oscillospirales; family Ruminococcaceae; genus Faecalibacterium. The sequence continues at coordinate 8,347 of CAVEGP010000003.1, forward strand.
CAAGAAGCTCCTCTGCGCAAACCTGCAGCCGCGCTGCGAGGTTCTGGGCGAGATCCCCGAGCAGCTGGATTTCTTCGACACAATGCCGGAGTATGACGTTAGCCTGTACGCCAACAAGAAGCAGAAGACCACCCCCGAGACCGCAAAAGATGCTCTGGAAGCTCTGATGCCCGTCCTGAGCGACGAGACGCTGGACTTCACCAACCGTGACGCTGTGTTCGACGCCTGCAAAGCCAAGGCGGAGGAGCTGGGCAAGAAGAACGGCTGGCTGCTCTACCCGTTGGGCATCGCCCTCTCCGGTAAGCAGCGCACCCCCGGCGGCGGCACGGATCTTGCCTGCATGATGGGACGTGAAACGACCCTCGACCGCGTTAAGGCCGCCATCGAGAAGCTGAACGGCTGATAATTCCACGGAAAATCGGATTTTCGGTTTGCTTTTAGCGTAAATCCGTACAATCCCAAAAACCGCACCACGTCTGCGCTAAAGTATATGCGAAAGGCGTGGGAAACAGAACAAGATTTGCAAAAGATCCCCGCCGGAAAGCGGGGATTTTTTCATGCTGGGATCATCAAAGCTCTATCCGTCGTATCCCATGGCGGCGGCACTGACCTCCCGTGCAGTCATCCGTCCGCTGCTGCGGCGGAGCGGGGCACTGCTCGTTGGGTTTGCGGGCGGTTGGGCGATGCTGTACGAGGTACTGTTTCCGTTCGGACTGGGGCTGACCTTGGGATTTGCGGAGGACTGCTTCGCGCCCTGTGCGGCAGGGGCAGTGCTGGGGATACTGCTCCACAGTTTCGGGGAGCTTTCCCTCCGGAGCATCTGCCTGATCTGTGCTGTCGGTGCGGCAGTTGCTGTGCGTTGGTGCTGGCCAAGGCTCGTTTTTCCGCCCTTTGTGGCGGGCTGTGGGATGCTGGTGGCGGGGTCGCTCTGCTTTTTCAGGGCGGGTGGACTGGAACTGGTACTCTTCTGCGGGGCAGACGCACTTTTGGCGGCTGGAATCGGGCTGGGGCTCCGCTGCTTTCCGCCGGAAAAGCTCGGCTTCGGGACGCTTCTGGTCTGTGCGGCAGTGACAGCAGCACTGGGAAGTGTTTCGCTGTGGCATCTATCGCCCGGTGTGGTCGGCTGTGCGGCGGCAGAGGTGTTTCTCTGCTGTCGGGGACAGGGCAAGGAAGCCCTGACTTTTTCCGGAGTGACGGCAGCGGCTCTCTGTGGCGCAGACCCCGCACTTGCGCCGGCGGCAGCGGGGCTTTCCTGCGCAACTGCCGCCTCCGTTGTCCTTACACCGGGACGACGCATCGAAAGCTTTGCGGTCTATGCGGGCGGTTGTGTGACGGGAATTCTCTGCGTTCAGTCGATACCGAACGCGTTTGGAACACTGTTCAGCTTTGGCTTGGGAATCCTGACGGTCGGGATCATGCCAGACGGCTGGCTTGCGCCGCCTGCGCCGGAAAATTCCATAGACGCCCCTGCGCAAAGACCGCGTTTGTCGGCGGCGGCGACCCGATTGGAAGCGGTGGCGGAAAGTCTGTCCTCACTGGCAGAAACGGTCAACGATGTTTATGACGCTCTGCCCCGCCGCTGTGAGGATTTCCGCTGGGTCATCGACAACACCCATGATACCCTTTGCTTCAACTGCGGACGGCAGGAGATCTGTTGGAAGCAGGAGTATGAAACGCTTCTTTCAGGTCTGGAAAGCCTGAGACCGATCCTTGAACAGCAGGGGCATCTGAATCCTGCCGATCTGCCCGGAACGCTGTCCCGCTGCATCCATCCGGCGGCACTCTGCGCAACGGTCAACCGCTCGTTTGCCCTCTACCGAAGCCGGAAGGAAGCGCGTCTTCATTCGGAATCCATGCGCGCTGCCCTGACCGAGCAATACAGCGCGGTAGCGGACGCACTGGGGATGCTCAGTGAGCAGTTGGGAAAACCCGGAAACCCCGAGCCTTATAAATCAGACCGAGTGGCGGCATTTTTTTCGGCACTGGGCGTGCCGCCAATGGAATGTACGGTCACGCTGGACGATCTGGGGCGGACGAAGGCGGCGGTCACACTGCCCCGAACCCGTTTTTCCGGAGCGGAATTGTCTGCGCTGGCGCAGGAGATCGGGCGGATCTGCCGACGAAGCTTTGAAACGCCGCAGATGCTCTCCTGCAAAGGGATGACGACCCTTCTCTTCAGCGAAAAGCCTGCGCTTCGGGTTGTGTTCGGTACGGCAGGAACGGCGGCGCGCGGGAGCATTTCGGGAGACGCGGTACAGCAGTTTTGCAGTCCGGCGGCGGCACAGATGATCCTCTGCGACGGGATGGGAACGGGTCGGCCGGCGGCGGTAGACGGCAATCTTGCGGCGGAATTGACGGCACGGCTTCTGAAAGCGGGCTTCACCGCAGAGCTGGCTGCCCGTTTGGTAAATGTGGCATTGGCACTGAAAAGCGACGAAGAGAGCGGTGCGACCCTTGACCTGATCAGCGTTGACCTCTATACCGGAACGGCACGGTTATTCAAGGCAGGGGCTGCGCCGGGATTTCTCGTCCACGGAGGTCGGGCGAGAGCAGTAGGTGACGTCAGTCTGCCAATGGGGATTCTGGGCGGCGTGAACGGACAGAGCCGAATGGCGCACCTGACAGCAGGAGATTATGCGGTGCTGGTGTCAGACGGTCTGTTGGTGGACGGCACAGAGTGGGTCAAGCAACAGTTGGAGCTGAGTGCGGCGGCAGGCGATTCGCCGGACAAAATGGCAAAAACATTGGTCGAAATGGCACGCGTCCGGGCAGAAAAAAACGCCCGACCGGATGATATCACTGCCGCTGTGCTCCGGTTGGAAGGCGGTTGAAATCTTCACAGTCACTTGCTATAATGAAAGCTGGTTCGACAGCAGGGGCATACAGCCCGCAATTTGCGCACGAACCGCTCCGATTTGCCAATGACCCTCCCCTTTGGAGAGTGGTCAAACGAAAAAAGACTGAGAGGGTTTCTATGCTTTACATCCGAGTTGCAAAAGACGGCAGTGGTCAGTTCACTACCCTCACCGAGGCCGTGAACGCAGTGCCTTATGATACCGAGGCAGAGATCGAGCTTGCTCCGGGCGTCTACCGGGAAAAGCTGGTCTGCGAAAAGCGTCACCTCACCCTGCGGGGCGCAGGACAGGATCAGACCAGACTGGTCTGGGGCGACGGCGGTAAGCTGCCCCATCCGGATGGACGCCCGACCCATACCTTCCGCAGCTACACCGCCTTTTTCAGCGGTGAAAATCTGACCGTTGAGGATCTGACGATCGAGAACGATGCAGGTCCGGGCAGCATGGTGGGACAAGCTGTGGCAGCTTATGTTGATGTGACGCAGAGCGTATTCCGGAATGTGACTTTGCTGGGAAATCAGGACACCCTGTTCTGTGCGCCGCTTCCCGAAAAAGAGCGGGAAAAGGATGGCTTCCTTGGTCCTCGCTATCTGTCGCCCCGCCGCCCGACCGCACAGTATTATCAGAACTGCACCATCGCAGGCGATATCGACTTCATCTTCGGCGGTGCGGACGCGCTCTTTGAGCAGTGCACCATCCGCACCGTGAACAACAACCTCCCGCGCAGCTATGTGACTGCGCCCTCGGGCAGCGCCGACGGAATGGGCTTTGTGTTCTGGGACTGCGATTTCGTTTCGGACTGCCCTGCTGGCACAGTCTATCTGGGACGTCCGTGGCGTCCTACCGGTAAGACGACGCTGATCGACTGCCGTCTGGGGGCGCACATCTCTCCGGATGGTTTCTCACCGTGGCATGACCGGACAGATACTGATCTGGCAGGTTTTGCCGAGGCAGGCAGCACCGGAGCGGGTGCCGGTTCACGTCCGGACTGGGTGGGACAGCCCACTGCCGCAGAAGCTGCCGACCTGCTCAAGCGGGCGCGGAAACGCTGCCGCCCGCAGTAAGATCAAAGGAATCTGAAAAATGAAAAAACTTCCTGATTTTGTAAAATGGCTCATCATTGTGGGGGTGCTGGCTGCAATGGCGGCGATCGCCTTCGCCGTCAATGATCGGGCATCAAAGGTAACGATGCCTGAGCCGGACAATAGCTTTGGTATCTATCATAGCGTAAGCTCGCAGAGCGGAACAGGAACGGTTGGCGACTAGATCAAATCAGAAATACGGAAAGCAGAATGCCCACTCGTCTGAGAAAATTCTCAGATGAGCGGGCATTGTCTGCTTATTGAGCCAGAACATTAGATCGGAGCGCAGGTACCGATGGTAAAAATTGAAGATTTTACTTACGAGAAGGCAAAAATTGAAGATTGCGGGCGAGGAGAAAATTTTGTATCTTAAAGTAAAATATAAGGATCGTTGAAAAGTCTGTTCCAGCAGGCAGAAGGAGTCTGGATGAAAGTCGAAAAGTGGATCTATGGGTCAGCGAGCAGATTAGAGATTGTGGTACAGATGGACGCAGAGGAAACTCCAGAACAGTTGCTGGAGTTTGTGGATCATCAGGCAAGAGAGAAATATATCTGGATGTTGGGGCGTGCGATCCTCCGGCAGGAAGAAAATCGGATTCTGGTTCAGACATGTGTGCTGCCCGCCATGGAACTGCCGCAAATAGATGACCGCACCGTAGAATACCGCTTGAAGCAACCAACAGAAACGCAGGTTGAGCAGCAATTGCAAATGCTGGCTCAGACCCGAATGATCTCCACCGTGGATGATCAACCCGCTCGCTTGGGTGACGTGGCTACGCTGGATTTCGATGCAGTGCTGGAGAATGGCACCCGTTTCTCCGGCAGTATGGGACGGAATGGCATGTATTGTCTGGCTTCTGGTAAAGACCTGCCGGACGGCGTCTGGCAAGCAGTGGTCGGGAAAAAGGCAGGAGAACCCTTCAACTGCAAGGTGCAGATACCTCATACCTACGAGGATAAGCGTGCCGCTGGGAAAACAGCGGTATACACCGGCACGGTGAAGAAAATTGTACACCAGTCCACGCCTGTGCTGGACGATGCCTTTGCCCGGAGCTTTGGTCAGGAGGACCTGCCTGCTCTGCGAGAGCAGATAAAAAGCAAGCTTGTAGAGCAGGAAACCGAGGTTGCCAAGCGCATCGTTGCCCGGCGTGCCTTGCACGCTTTGTGTGATGAGACAATCGTTGAGTTGCCGACGCTGGCAGTGGAGCTGGAAACAGCTTATCAATGGCGACAATTAGAAGAACGACTGAAGAAGAGCGGTATTTCGATGGAAAGCCATCTGCGCCGTCTGCGGAAAACGATGAAAGAGTTGGATGCCAGCATCCGGACCCATGCGGCAGAAGAGCTGAAGCTGCGGGCAGTCTTTCTGGCAGTCGCTCGACAGGAAGGCTTGACCGTGACCGATGCGGAGATCGAAGCTGCTGCGAAGGCGGCGGCACAGGGACGCACGGGAGTGCAAATTGACCGGATGCAGTTGCGCCAGCGTTTGGATGTGGAAAAGGGAATGCAGTATGTACTGGAGCGGCTGATCCTGACCCCGGCAGAGCAGCAAGCGGCGGAATGATAAAGGATATAGGAAAAGAGGGTAAAATTCCATGAAAAAGCGAAGCGTTCTTTACACATGGGTTATCGAATTTTCCCTTCTGTTGTTCCTGATGGTCACCATGTGTATCACGCTGACCCTCTCTGCTCGTAAAAAACTGCTGGTCGAATACACGGAGATCACAAGTCAGCAGCAGGAAAAAATTGAAACGGCACTGAACAACAGCCTGACTCAAACCAGGACAGATGCTATCAATCTGGCGTGCAACAGTGTGATCCGCAGCTTTTCGCTGCTATCTGCACCCTCAAGGGCGGATAACTACACGTTCTACACCATCCAGAATATGTTGACTGCTCCGGGCAGTACCCGAAACGAAGTAAGTGAGACGTACCTTTACTTCCAAAATCTCCAAAAGGCACTGACATTCGAGACCGTCTATGAAAAGAAATCGCTGTCAGAGGTTTTGTTTGGTACTGACGAGGGAGCGATAAAAAAATTTGATACTCTTTGCACGACCTCTTCTCTGTTCCGGATGGTCAGCGACTCTTCCAGTGGAACAACACAGGTCTTTGCTGTGACCAGTATCCCTACGCAGGGATATTCTCCGACTGCGCTCGTCATTCAAGTGTTGAATCTGCAGGCACTGGGAGAAATCGTAGCAGGGCAGGCGACAGTGGATGGGAGCATAACTCTTTTGATGGATCAGGATGGTCAGCTTCTCTGTGAGAGTGGCGATGCTGATCTTGCCGGACAACTGGTGCAGATGGTCGCCGACAAAACGCTGGAAAGCTGTGTGGAGCTGGAAGGCAGAAGCTATTACTTATTCCAAAAAAGACTGAATGAAGAGCACTGGACTCTGATCACGTTGATCCCTGTTTCCAGCGTTACCATGAAAAGCAACTGGGTTTGGCGGCAGTCTATGATATTTCTGGCAGTGTTTTTAGCGGTGGGCGTTGCAATGATGGCATCCATGCTGCGGCTGAATTATCAACCTCTGCAGAAATTGACCCGAAGCCTGCCAATCGAGCTGAATGGCGCAGAAAATCAGAACGAATACCAGCAGATCAATGGTGCATTTCAGGCGTATCGCAGGGATATGGAACGGATGCAGATATTTCAGGAGAATCAGCGCATCTCTTTACAAAAAGAACTGATGCAGAATCTGTTGGAATATGATATCGATATTTCGTCGTTTTCGCATGATATTATTTCATGGATTCAAATTGACAACTGGGGTGAATGGTTTGTTCTGCTGCTTCTCAAGGATGAGGGACTGGAGCTTACGGAAGCACAGACCGAAAAGATAACATTGTTGCAGGTACAGCCCCATGGGACTCTGATCCTTGGGATATTCGCAAAAGAAGAAATCGACCTGCGTCAGCAATTGAGCATGGTGGAAACCTATCTTGATGAAAATGGCGTGGGCTATATTGCTGGCAATGTCCGCTGTGGATGGAAGCAGATCCATTCCGCATTTCTTTCGCTGTGCGAGCGGAGTGAACTTGCACAGCAGCAGCCGGAACGCAGTGGCATCTCTACGCCGAGCATGATACAGCGGGTCACGGTAGCGCAGGGAGCGGAAATCGCTCGGCTGACTTTTTCTGGCAACGCAGAGAAAGCGATCCGTGAATTGCTTCATATGATACAGAACAACTTTAAAAGCCTTTCGGACATGTTCCTTCTGCGGATGCTTTTGACTGATGTATTGGTGGCGATGTTCAACGCTGTTCCAATCGGAGAGCAGGGGGAAGAGGTGCAGCAGGCGATCATTGCCACATCTCATACCCTGCAAAAAGCGATGACCTATGTGGAAGCCGAGGAACAAATGGAGACGCTGATCGGTGCGGTAGCTGCAAAGTATGCAAGTCCGGTCAAGCCTAACCAGCCGGAACTTCTGCCCCGCATTTTACAGTGTGTGCAGGAGCATTTCTGCGAACACGATTTCAATGTTTCCCGTGCAGCAGATCTGCTGGGAGTGAGCGTGGCATATCTCTCGAAATATTTCAAGCAGCAGACGGGTGTCAACCTGCTGAACTATCTGAACAGTCTTCGCATTGACTATGCCAAAAAGCTGATGGACGAAGAGCAGATCACTGTGGCGGAAGCGGCTGACCGTGCCGGTTACGAGAGCGCAAATACTTTTATCCGTCTGTTCAAAAAGTATGCGGGCGATACTCCTGGGAACTATAACAAGCATTGAAACGGCAGGTATATAAGAATACTTGAACGATAAACCCCGCTTTTCGAGAGGAAAGGCGGGATTTGTGCATTTTGCTGCAAGAAAGCGGATGCCCTGCGGCTAAGATGTACAGAACGTTATGGCTTGCTGCGAAAAATATCGATGTAAGAAGGGGAAATGCAAAAATTTGAGGATGGATTTTGCCTGGAAAACACAGTATGATGAAAGCAACAAAGATGCTTTGGAAAGCATCAAACCGAAATCGCAGCAACACAAGCAAGTAAGAAAAAGGAGAAACCAACATGAAAAAAATCTCTCGTCGTGATTTTCTGAAGGCAAGTGCCGCAACCTCGGGTGCTGCCTTACTGGCTGCTTGCGGCAGTTCCAGCAATAGCACTGCTTCTACCGCAACGGATTCTAGCTCCACTGAGAGCGGTCCTCGCTCTGTCAGTTACTGGATCGATTCGCAAAACGCCTCTGGTGCAGATATCAAGAGCTTTAACGATCTCTATTGCTGGCAGGCGATCGAGGCGAACACGGGCATTGATGTCGAATTTCAGCATCCTGCCAGCGGTCAGGCTACAGAGCAGTTCAATCTGGTGGTTGCCGGTAACGAGATGCCTGACATTATGTATTACAGCTGGGCTACCAGTTATTCCGGCGGTGCCGATGCAGCAATTGAGGACGGCAAGATCATTGCGCTGCAGGATTACATGGACGAGTATGCTCCCAATATGAGCCACTACTTTGAACTGCACCCCGATATGTTGGCGGACATCACCACCGACAGTGGCAATATCTATGGTTTCCCCGCCATCTATACCTCCACTGCCGAGGGCAGCAAGGAATGGCAGGGGGTGTTTGGTCGCGAACCTTTTGCAGAGAGCTTTATTGGGCTGGTGATCCGCACCGACTATCTCGAGCAGGTGGGGATGGATGCTCCTGTGACCTATGATGACTGGTATAATGTTCTGAAGGCCTTTAAGGAGAAGCTTGGTCTGAAGTATCCGATGTGTTTTGTTCAGATGTTCGAGCAGATCTCGGTTGCCATCAGCGCAGGCTTTGGTGTCTGCCTGCCCGTTTCTGGCATGTCCGCAGCTTACGGCTACGGGATCAACGAAAGCGGCAAGGTCGAGTTTGGTCCCGTCAAGGACGGATATAAGGAGTATCTGTCTTTCATGAATAAGCTGTACAGTGAGGGGCTGCTTGACAATGATTACATGGTTCTGGATCGCACCAGTGTGCAGGCAAAGATCCTGCAGGGCGATGTAGGCGCATGGATCGAAATGATGCCCACCGGTCTGGGCAATCTGAAGAGTCAGATCCTCAAGGATGATCCAGACAATACCTTCGCAGCAGTTGGTCTCCATGAGATCGTCAAGACCGCTGGTACAGAGAACTGGTATCATCAGGCAAATCAGCCGTTCACCGGTTCTGTGGGTGCCATCACGGGAAGCTGCAAAGATATAAAGACGGCGATGGAGCTTCTGGACTACGGTTGGGGCGAAGAGGGCAACATGCTCCTGAACTGGGGCATTGAAGGCGAGAGCTATGAGATGGTAGATGGATGGCCGCAGTTCACCGATGACATCATCAACAACAAGGATGGCAAGGCTCCTTCCAGTGCTCACGCAATGTACCGTCAGTTGAATGGTCCGTTCCCGGAGGATCACTGGCAGCGTTTGGTCTCCAAGACCGATTACACGTTGGCTGAGGGTGAGGTTGATCAGAACATTGCATCTCTGAACACTTGGAGCTATGAGAACGGTAAGCATTACAACGGTCTCCCTGCTACCACGTTGCTGGATTCTGAACAGGCAGCCTACAGTGGCGCATTCAACGAGATCAGCACCTATGTGGGCGAGATGACGGCAAAGTTCATTACTGGTACCGAGAGTTTGGACAAGTTTGATGATTACGTCAATAATGTTTACAATATGGGGATGCAGAACTGTCTGGATATTCAGCAGGAAGCTCTGGATCGTTACAACGCCCGCGTTAAGTAAAACGGGTTTTGAAGCCTACGCCGCAGGGCGGAAACGCTCTGCGGCATTTTTTAAATCGGAGGGAAATGTTTATGTCCAAACAATCCCGTCAGGCAAAAGCCGTGGCAGAAAAATACGGGATCGATACCCGATTGACATGGAGCAAGGTCAAGAAAAACTTTTATCAATATCGCGGAATTTATCTAATGCTGATCCCCGTACTGGCATTTTACATCGTCTTCAATTATGCTCCTTTGCAGGGTTTGCAGATCGCATTCCGTAACTATCGTCCTGGTCGTGGTATCTGGGGAAGCGCTTGGGTTGGCTTGGCGAATTTTCAGCAGTTTTTTACCGGTCCGTACTTCTGGCGGGTGCTGCGCAATACGTTGCTCATCAGCTTTTATACGATCGTCATCTGCTTTCCGGCTCCCATTTTGTTTGCTTTGATGCTGAATGAGCTGCGGCTCAAAAAACTCAAGAGTGCCATCCAGACTGTGAGCTACCTGCCCCATTTCATTTCGCTGGTCGTTGTTTGCGGCATCATCAAAGAATTCGTCTCATCGACCGGTCTGATCAGCAATTTGCTGGCAGCAGGAGGCACGGCTTCTAACCTGCTGATGGACCCAACCGAGTTCCGTGCCATCTATGTAATCAGTGAACTGTGGCAGACAATTGGCTGGAACAGTATCATCTATCTGGCTGCGCTTGCTGGTATCAACCAAGAGCTGTACGATGCCGCTGCTGTGGACGGTGCGGGTCGTTTCCGGCGCATCATCAGCATTACCATACCCTGTCTGATGCCTACCATTATCATTATGTTCATCATGCGGATCGGACAGTTTATGAGCGTCGGATATGATAAGATCATTCTGCTTTACAATGAGAACATCTATGAGACAGCGGATATTATTGGTTCCTTCGTCTACCGCAAGGGCTTGATCGAATCTAATTATAGTTACAGTATGGCAGTCAGTCTGATCAACTCGATCGTCAACTTTCTACTGGTCGTAGTGGTCAATAAAATCAGTGCAAAAGTCAGCGAGACCAGCCTGTGGTAAGGAGGAATGTGTTATGGTTGAAAAGAAGTCCGGACTTGACTGGGTATTGGATGTCCTGAACATCATTCTGCTGGTCGGCATCGGTCTGGTCTGTTTGTATCCGTTCTGGTATGTTGTTTGCGCATCCTTCAGTGATGCCAATGAGTTTCTGCGTCACGATTTCGTGCTGCTGCTCAAGCCGCTGAAATTCAGCCTGGAAGCCTACAAATATTGCATTACGGACCGTATCATCGTCGGCTACCGCAATACCCTGTTCTATGTGGTAGCAGGTACTGCGATCAGTATGCTACTGACTTTTCTGGGGGCCTATGCTTTGAGCCGTAAGGGATGGATGGGTAAACGTTTCATCACCCTGATGATCATGTTTACCATGTATTTCAGCGGCGGTATCATTGCGATCTACCTGTGGGTACAACAGCTCCACATGATCGATACTGTCTGGGCAATCCTGTTGCCTACTGCTTTGAGCACCTATAATCTGATCGTTATGCGCACGGCCTTTGCCAGTGTGCCCGAAAGCCTGATCGAGGCGGCTCGTCTGGACGGTGCCAGCGAATTTACTTGTCTGTTCCGTATCGTTATTCCTCTGAGCCAAGCGACCATTGCGGTTGTTCTGTTGTTCTACGCTGTGTCCCGTTGGAATGACTGGATGAGTGCGACCATCTTCCTGCGTACCGCCGACTTGTATCCCTTGCAGATCTTTCTGCGTGAGATCCTGCTGACCAGCAGTGCGGATAACATCATCAGCACTTCCGGCGGCAGCACAAACACCGTAGCCTTGGCTGAGACCATCAAATATGCCACCATTGTCATCTCTACGGCACCCATCCTCTGCATCTATCCCTTTATTCAGCGCTACTTTGTTACCGGTGTTATGATCGGAGGCGTGAAAGAATAATGCGCCAGTATGTATTTCCTCCCAAGAGCGGTCTGGAGCCTATCCATGAACTGCCTGATCCATTCCTGAAGCCGGACGGCACGCGTGTGCAGACCCCTGAAGAGTGGCCGGAGCAACGAGAGTATCTCAAAGCGATGCTGACTCACTATCTTTACGGTACGGTACCTCCGCCTCCCGGAAATACCCGTGGTGAGGTCATCTTCAGCCGCAAAGTTTACAATGGTCGTGCAATTGCTGAGACAGTGCATATCACTTGCGGTCCGGACAACGCTGTACAGTTTGACTGTGAGCTCATACGTCCTGCCAAAGCGGGAAAAGTGCCCGTCATCACATGGAATCAATTCAAGGGACGCCACGGCAGCCCAGATGAGGAGGATGCTGTGCTGAATCATGGCTACGCCATTATTGAATTTGATAAAGAACAATTGGCTGAGGATAGTGCCGATGCCATCCGAGGTCCGCTGGCGGTCGCATACCCGGGCTATACATGGGGTGCTATCGCCATGTGGGCATGGGCGCAGAGCCGTGTGGTGGATTTTCTTGCCACAACGGACTACGCGGATATGGATCGCATCGTAGCAACTGGTCACAGCAGAGGCGGAAAAGTTGCGCTTTGTGCAGCTATTTACGATGAACGCTTTGCTCTCTGTGCGGCCAGTGGAAGCGGCTGCTGCGGTGCAGGCTGTCTGCGCTATTTGGGCAGCCGACTGGGCGAAAATTTCGGTATCTGCGAGACAGCCGGAAGCATTGAGGATGTGTTCCCATTTTGGTGGAGCGACCATTTTGGTGAATTTGGCAACCGAGTGGCAACCTATACCCGAAGCAATGCGCCCAAAATGGAGTTTCGAGAGGCAGTAAAGCTGCTGCAAGGAGAAACCATCGGCAAAATTGGGGATGAGACCTGTCTGCCATTTGATCTGCACTTTCTCAGAGCCTGCATTGCGCCGCGACCGGTTATAACGACAGAGGGCTTGAGTGATACGTGGGCGAATCCGTATGGAAGTCAAATCACGTGGCGTGCTGCCGATGAGGTATACCAATTTCTGGGTGCAGCGGGGAAGAATGCGATCGTAATGAGGGACGGTCCCCACGAATATCAGAAGTTGGACTGGATGCATGTGATCGAATTTTGTGATACAATGTTCTATGGGATGAGTCTCGATAAGAATATACAGTGTCGTGCTCCAGACGCAAAAAGCAAAATGGATGACATCCCGGGTATAGACTGGCGGGAAACCTGCCCGCACTTTTCGTGGCGGATGCCCAAAACGGAGTCATAATAAGGTCTTGACCGAGGCATGGATGGAATAGGAAGGTGACTCATATGGGAGGGCTGTTTGATTATGACAGCAAGCTGTTTCAGATGTTGGTGCGTATTTCCGACATTGTGATTCTGAGTGTTTTGTGGATGTTATGCAGTCTGCCCATCGTCACCATTGGAGCTTCAACATCAGCACTGTACTACACCACTATGAAGCTGGTGCGTCAACGGGGTGACAGCGCAATTTCCATGTTCTTCTATGCGTTCAGAGAAAACTTTAAAGAATCCATTCCCGTGACCATATTGCTTTTGGCAATTGGCTATGCACTGGTAGTCGATTACAGTCTGCTGGCAGAGAAAATGGGAGGAAACCTGATATTTTATGGACTGTGCATCGTCGTTCTTGTGCTCTACGCCACATTTGCAAGCCTGCTGTTTCCGGTGCTGGCGAAATTTCGCTGCACCTTGAAGCAGCTACTGCGCAATGTTTTGCTTCTGATGGTGCAGCATCCCCTAGTCACGGTGGCAGTTACCTCAATGCACCTGATCCCATTTTGGCTGATCTATGACTGCTTGGAGTGGATAGAACGTCTGGAATGGTGTCTTTTTCTATTCGGTCCTGGGGGCATCGCCTACATCAATGCGATGATGTTAGTGCCGATGTTTCAACACTATATCAAGGAAGAACAGCAAGAAGGCGATCGCTGAGAAAAGAGGAAAATAAAATGAAACTGATTGACATTTCACACCTGACTACGGAAAATTGGTCGACCCAGAGAAAAGAGCTGGTCAAACTGTTTGGGAAGGAAGAATATGGTGTCGTACCTGAAGGATGGATCAGCAGTTTTGTTTGGGAAAAGAGTCTGGAGCAGGATGGTTTGAAGGGGAAATTGGGTCGCATTACCGTTGCCTATAAAGGGCGAAGCATGAGTTTCCCTTTTGCGCTGTGGCTGCCGGAAAGTATTGATGGTTCAGTTCCCTGTGTGATTCAAATCAGTTGTCATGATCCTGTAGCTCACGACCAGATGCGAAAAGTGGATCCGACCCAGAGGGAACACTTTATGGTCGTGATGAAAGAACTGGTAGGCAATGAAGAGCATTTCAACGCAATGCTGACCGATATGGTGACGCCTAAAGCCCCCAACACACTGGATATTACCTGCGACGTGGAAAAAGGGTATTGGCCGGTACGTCAACTATTGGCTGACGGTTACGCCACTGCTGCGCTCTATGCGTCCAGTTTAGCTCCCGATGGTGAGGATTGTTGGAAGCAGGAGGGGCTGTATCCATTGTTTTATGGGGCAGAAAAATACCCGGCGGATGGCTTTGGTTGCCTGACTGCTTGGGGATTTGGGGCTCAGCGAGTACTGGATGTCCTGCTGACCTGCTCGGAAATCGATGCAAACCGGATCTCGGTAGCGGGGCACTCTCGTGCCGGCAAGGCTGCATTGTGGGCGGCAGTGCAGGATGAACGCTTTGAGACCGCATTTGTCAACAATTCGGGCTGCTGCGGTGCAGCTATGAACGCCAGTAAGTTGGGAGAAAGGGTCAGCAGCATGTGCCAGATGATGCCTCGCTGGTTCTGCCCCAATTTTCTGAAGTATGGCACGGTTCCGGTGGAACAGATGCCATTTGACCAGGATGCGCTCTTGGCCGCTATGGCTCCTCGTCCGGTATTTGTGACCTCCGGAAGCCGTGATTATTGGAGCGACCCGGAAGCTGAGTTCCGCAGCGTGGTTTCTGCTGGTCGGGTTTACGCTGCACTGGGCAAAACACCCTGCACCCAGACCGAGTACCCAGCTCCGCAGACCTCCTATTGCACCGGCGATGTGGGCTATGCCTTACGGGAAGGTGCCCACGATATGACTGCGTGGGACTGGAAACAATTCTGCGTTTTTGAAAAGGAACATGCTGAAAAAATAAACGCCAATTAAACTGCACTGGAGTATTGCAGACCATGAAAGACGATGCATGAGAACTCCACATGGCCTTGATTCGAGGAAATAGGTGTCAACACAGGACGTTGCGTTTTACACTCAAAGCCGGTATCAGCGGAAAATATCGTGAATGGATTGTGATCCAAATCAAGGAGACTACTGCAAAACGACCCAAAATAACAAAAAAATGAGATGGGCACCCCTTTTTTGGGGGAAACCTATCTCATTTTTTCTGGTTGTTTTGCAACCGTCCTGTCAGCGTTGTTCAAAACTTCAATGTGCCGGACAGAAATCCTCCGGACAAACCATGCCGTCCTGTTTCAAAAGCTTGTGCAGGATCTGCATCACGCCGTGCTCCCAATGGGGCGGCGCAAGAAAATTCACCCGCTGACGAAGCGGCAGACTGCCGTTCTCCATCAGGAAGCCGTAGCGCGCCAGCTCCAGCATTTCAGCGTCGTTGTAGGTGTCGCCAAAGGTCATCATCTCATCGGGCGAGATATGCAGCTTTTTTCCCAGAATTTCCAGTGCTGAACCCTTATGGACGCCGGGATTCATGATGTCCACCCAGTTCTTTCCCGCTACAGCCACCGAGAATTCGGTTCCGCATTCCGGACCGTAAAGGGAATCATAGGCTTCCTGTGCATTGTCACGGGGCAGGTAAATGGTGAACTTATCCGCAGGAGCAGTTACCGCAGTCAGGTCATCCACATACTCGACCCGAGTATAGAACTGCTTCATTACACGGTCATACTGCTGATACTTCCGCTCCACGTAGGCACTTTTCAGCCCGCAGAGAATCGCCACATCACCTGCGTCTCGGGTCTTTTTTGCCAGCCTGCGCCAGCCGTCCGGCGACATCTCCGAGGTGTACAGCTCCTCGCCATTCCAGCGGATCGCGCCGCCGTTGTCCCCGATAAGGATCATCTCCCGGCGCAGGGCATGGAACATCTCTTCCAGCGTATAGAGCGGACGTCCACTGGCTGCTGCAAAGCGGATGCCTTTTTCCGCCAGAGCCTTGACCGTGCGCTCAAAACCCAGCGGAAGCTGACCGTTCTGATCCAACAGCGTTGCATCCATATCGGATGCGATGAGCCATATCCTGTCCATCGGTTCTCCTCTGTGATCTATTAACCCATATAGCTGATATTGACGTCCAACTGACCGCTATAACCGCTGATGCGTGCGGTGCAGCTTCCCTGCCACATATTACAGGTGATGGGACTGCTGGAAACATCATAGTGCGCGTTCCAGATGCTGTATCCCGTCAACTGACTGAAGTCGAGCCGCTTCTGGAACCAACGGGTAGACGCATAAACACCCGGCTGATAGCCCAGAGCCTTGATCTCCTCACAGAACGCAACGGCGCACTTGGTGCGGTCAGCCTGACCCAGACCGTCGGCACGACCGCCGCCGTTGGATGCGCCCGAAGCCTCACTGTCGAAATAGATGGGATAGTCCAGCCCACGCCCGTTCAGAACATACCAGCAGCCCTGTGCTTCTTCACGGGCTTCCTGCTCGTTGACCGCCTGGCTGAAGAAATAGACGCCGACCTTCAGACCAGCGTTTCGGGCGTTGGTGAAGTGTTGTTCAAACATCGGATCCTGCACCAGTGTACCGCTGCCGTAGCCACGGTAGCCAATGCGGATGATAACGAAATTGACACCAGCCTGTTTGACCTGCTCCCAATTGATGTTCGACTGATATTTGGACACATCAATGCCAAAGTTGGCGTTCTGCCGCACACCATTGGCGTCGAAATAATACAGCTTGCCATCAATGCCACGAATCCCAGTGACGGGTTTATTCGTGCCCTGATCATAATAATAGGTCTTGCCGTTGACGGTGCGCCAGCCGGAATAGACCGGCTCAGCGGGCTTTGAGGAAGAGGATGAAGACGAGTTGCTGGAACTGCTGTCCTCTTGCTTGATGCCGAAGAACCACTCCCACAGCCATTTAAAAAAGCCGTTTTCGCTGTCGAGACAGGCAGTCTCAAGCTCTGTTTCATCCAGTGTGCCTGCATCCAGTGCCTCGCGGATCTCCTCCGGAGTCATCAGGATCGTACCATCCTTTGTGGTGATCTCAGCGTCAGACAGCTCATCCTCGATGGAATTCGTGCCTGCAGCGGACGATACGGTTTCCTCGGAAGCGGCCGTTTCGGAAGAAGGTGCTTCAACCGTTTCTTCTGTCGTTTCCACCGGTGCGCTCAGCGGATCTTCTGCCGCCAGCTCTTCTGTTTCCTGCTGGAGCTTCGGGAAGGAGTTTTCTTCCTCAATCTCCGCTGCGCTGTCCACCATCGGAGCCGATGCGGTCGTTTCCTCTGCGGCGGGTGCTTCTGCTTCTACAGATGTCGGTTCCGATGCAGCCGGTGTTTCGACCGCAACGACCTCTGTTTGTTTCGGCTGGGATTCCGCCTTTGGCTCAGTGCTCGTTGCCGGAACGGATGCTTCTGTTTTTTCTGCCGTCGAAGCGGATGCCTCCGACTTGACCATTACCGATTCGTTTTTCTGGTTTGCCTTATGCTTTGCGAGGAGAGAGGAGGATTCCTCGCTCCCAAGAAGAGCCGTCGGCTCGACGGTCAACCCCGTCGGCTGGCTGATCAAAAGAGCGGTGGTGCTTACGCCGCCGACTGCGACCGCAAGAGACATCACAACTGCCGCCACAGCCTGCCCGACACTGCGGTGCGTCCCATGCCCTTTCTTTTCGGATCTATATTTATCATTCATGCCGTCAGCTTTGCCTCCGTTTTATCGAGCATTGCCCGGATTTTTTCTACATACCTGAAAAATGCCATTTTCACACATCCAGTATACACCCAACCCCGTGCCTGCGTCAATTGCCTTTGCCACACCTTAATGGAACGGATGCAATTTTCACATCCTGTGCGTTCAAAAAACAATCCATTCTAAATACGTTTTTCCGCACAGAAAAATTGCGGCGGCTCGCATGACCTGTTTTTGGGAAAATTTGCGCTTCCCTCTTGATGTCTTGACAGGTGTATGGTATGATGTTTGTCATGCGATTCCTCCACCATTTGATATTTCAGACAGAAAGGCAGAGTTCACGTATGTCAACTGTAAAAGATTTCCTGAAACGCAAAGATATCGTCATCACACCGCAGCGATATCTTATCGAAGCTCTGGGCGCAATGGCGCAGGGCTTATTCGCAAGCCTTCTCATCGGCACGATCATCAAAACGCTGGGTCAGCAGACCGGACTGGAGGTTCTGGTCGAGCTTGGCAGCTATGCGACGGCGATGAGCGGACCGGCAATGGCTGTCGCCATCGGCTGGGCACTCCATTGCCCGCCGCTGGTGCTGTTCAGCCTCGTCACGGTCGGATATTCCTCAAACGCATTGGGGGGCGCAGGCGGTCCGCTGGCGGTTCTGATCATTGCCATCGTCGCTGCGGAGCTGGGTAAGGCTGTCAGCAAGGAGACGAAGATCGACATCCTCATCACTCCGCTGGTGACGATTTTTTCGGGTGTCGGTCTGTCAATGCTCATTGCCGCTCCCATCGGTGCGGCTGCAAGTCAGGTCGGTACCCTTATCATGTGGGCGACCGAGCAGGCTCCGCTCGTCATGGGCATTCTTGTCTCGGTCATCGTCGGCGTTGCGCTGACCCTGCCGATTTCGTCGGCGGCGATCTGTGCGGCTCTGAATCTGACCGGACTCGCCGGCGGCGCAGCCGTTGCCGGCTGCTGCGCCCAGATGGTCGGGTTTGCGGTCATGAGCTTCAAGGAGAACGGCGTGGGCGGTCTTGTCAGTCAGGGGCTTGGCACAAGCATGCTCCAGATGGGCAACATCGTCAAAAATCCCCGCATCTGGATCGCCCCCACGCTCGCCAGTGCTATCACGGGTCCTCTGGCGACCTGCGTGTTCCATCTCGAGATGAACGGCGCGGCGGTTTCTTCTGGTATGGGCACATGCGGTCTGGTCGGTCAGATCGGCGTGTACACAGGCTGGATCAACGACATTGCGGCGGGCACGAAGACTGCCATCACCCCGATGGATTGGGTGGGCATGATTTTGATCTGTTTTGTTCTGCCCGCTGTTCTGAGCACCCTCATCTGTCAGGTCGAACGAAATCTCGGCTGGATCAAAGAGGGCAATCTGAAGCTGAACTGAGAGGCTTTCCGTCCAGAACCGCTTCGATCAGGGCATCCCCTTTATACCTTAATTTGAGGGAAAAGAAAGGGCGTTCCTCGTCGAGAAGGCAGAGAAAAATTTTGTCGCCCTCCCAGATGGGAAGATCGTTGACCTTTTCTTTTGCGACCCACTCGAGAACGCCCTCGTTGCAGGCGTCTCCCTCGATCATCGTCCCCGTCCATTCCGTTGCGGTGAAAAGGTGCATGTATTCGGTCAGTTCTCCCAGCAGGAAGGTCACAATACCCCGATAACGGTACTTCGTCAGGGTGACGCCTGTTTCCTCCTGAACCTCTCGGATCACGCAGTCCTCCGGACTTTCAAACGGCTCAAACTTTCCGCCGACGCCGATCCATTTGTCTTTGTTCATGTCGTGCTCCTTCTTGACGCGGTGAAGCATGAGGTACGCTCCCTCTTTTTCGAGGTAGCACAGGCTGGTGTTCAGCATGGGGAAGCTTGTTTTCGGATTTGATCCCATTGTTTTTTCCTCGGATTCTTTATATGATATAAGGATGTAAGACACAAGGCGTTCCGCAGGGTTTCCCACGGAACGCCTTGTGCTATTTTATCGGAGCTTTCAAGAGTTGTAAAGGCTGTTTATTTTCGGGCGGCACGTCCCTTGCCCGCATTGTTCAGCTTGCGTACCAGATCGTTCTGATGCTTGCGCTGCGAGGGCGTCATCTCCGGATCATGGCGTTCTTCGCCACGTGCAGAGGTCTGCTGGGCGTTCGAGTCCACCCGAACAAGATCCCATTCCTGATTGCCACCCAAAACATAGTTCCAGATCTGTGCCTGTGCGCCGTTGGAGGTGTTCATGCCTACAAGGTCGATGTACTTGTCCGCCAGAACATTCCGGATGCGTGTCCGTCCGTTTCGGGTCGGTTCTAACGCCCAGCACTGGCTCAAGCCGCTGGTACGTCCCCACTGATGAAGCCAGGTGCCCTCCATCACACCGCCCAGCGCAAGGTCGATGACCTTTCCGGTGAAACGGTTCTGGATGCGCCAGCGGTTTTCGCCGGCATCTACAAATTTCCATTGCTGCCAAGGATGACCTGCATAATCCCACAGACGGATCGCAGCACCGTTTTCGGTGTTGAAGTTCTTGACTTCCAGCACCTTTCCATTGGGAGCTTTGATGAGGTAGAATTCGTCTTCAAGGATAAGGACCTGTGATGTTTTCGCCATAGCTGCGATCTCCTTTCTGCTATAGTACCTTTATTATAACGTATTTTTGAAGCGGCAACAAGAATAGTTTTTCATAATCTTTTTTCTTTTTCTTGTGCAGTTTGACGGTCGATGCCGGAAACGCACGTTTCGTGTGGGGCATGCGCTCAGAAAAGCTCGATTTGTGCGGTTTAAAAATCAAGAACTTTTGCACAGTTTTCTTTAAATGCGTAACCCGCAGACCCGCCGCCGGAAGCATCCGTCAGACTCACCGGAAAATAAGACGGACTTTTGAAAAAACGCCCTGTTTTTTCCGCAAAAACACTTCGGCGGATTCTGACCGGATTTTGAGCAAATTGTGAACAATCTGTGCGTGGCAGACGGTCATTTTTGCGATCGCTTTAGGTTGATAAAGTAAAGTGTGACTTGACACTTCACTTTCGTGAATATACCGCTTTTCAGAGAATCCTTTAATTTGTTTCACGTTTTCGGGTATTGACTTTATCATCTGGATGCGGTATAGTATAGTCGCAGGGAGCGGAAAACTCCCCTATGAAACATCGAACTTCAGGCTCGGACGAGTCTGCAAGAAATAGAGTAGGAGGTTTGATTATGTACTATTACATTCTGGGTTGTGGCATTGCTTGCTTGGTTCTGTTCGGCATCAGCAGCATGGAGTCGGTATGCGTCAAGCCGGCCGAGATTCTGGCAAAGGTCGTTCTGTGGCCTGTTGCCCTGATGGAAGCAGTTGTTCGTTACAGCTCCACTCATCACAATTTCAAGGCTGCGCTGTAAGCATACACGCTTCGTAAACGGAAACGACAACGAGACCGCGGCACTCACAAAACGAGTGCCGTGGTCTTTTTGTTTTGCACTCCGGACAGAAGTATGATAGAATAAGAAGTGGAATCCCCCGTAAGACCGCAAAAATCATCCAGAAACAGACAGGAGCACTATGAAACCCGATTACAAGCTGGTCGCAAAGGCCAAATATATCCACATGACCGCCGACCTTGCCAGCGAGCTCTGGCACGAGGTCTACAAACGCTATTATCCCGCCAGGCAACTCGACACGCTGGTCGATACCCTGCAAAGCGCGGATGCCATTGAAGAAGATATTGACAACGATGTAAATTATTTCCTTGTTTTTCTTGGGGATAAGCTCATCGGCTACTTCGCATGGAAGATGGAGAACACCGCTCTCCACCTACTCCACCTTTACCTTAAGCCGGAATACCGTGGCAAGGCACTGGGACGGGACATCCTGAACACCTGCGAGCGTCTGGCACGCGGGGAGGGTCGCGGACGTGTCTATTGTGAAGTTCACAACAAGGCTTTGCCCGTGATGCAGTTCTTCAAGGCGCGGGGCTATCGTCCCCTTGCACCGGCTGAAAATGTCGTGGCCGGGATCGAGATGCAGCAGACCATCATGGAGCGGATGCTTTAAAATTCCCCATTGCAATTTTTCTGTAAGTGTACTACACTAAAGTAGTGTATTGAAGTGCCTGTTTACAGGTCTCGCCTACACCAAAAAACGGGGAGGAACGCTTTATGGCAAAAGACCACCCGACCGGAGAATCCGGTCTGTATGCCGCGCTTCTGGAGCTGAAAACGCCGGAGGAATGCTACCGCTTTTTACAGGATGTTTGCAGCTACGCTGAGCTGAGCGCGATGGAGCAGCGTTATAACATTGCCGAAAAGCTGGTGAAGAAGCAAAGTTACACCAGCATTATGGGAAACATTGGCGCATCCAGTGCCATTATCAGCCGTGTCAGTCGGGTGATCGGCAGAGAGGACAGCGTCCTCCGCCGCATCCTTGAGGAAAACAATAAGGGAGGTCACTTCTGAATGAGTAAGGCAGTTGTGCTTTTTGCCGATGGTACGGAAGAATGTGAGGCACTGCTGGTCGTCGATCTGCTTCGCCGCGCCAAGGTCGAGGTCATCGTTGCCTCGGCGATGGGGCGAAAGGAGGTCGTCAGCAGCCACAAGGTCCATCTGACGACGGACGCTGTCGCCGAAGATGTGGACTATTCCGACATTGATATGGTCGTTCTGCCGGGCGGTATCCCGGGTACGCCCAATCTCGCCGCCAACAAAACGGTCACGGATACCTGTGTGGCCTTTGCGAAGGCAGGCAAGAAGGTCGCCGCCATCTGCGCTGCGCCTAGCGTTCTGGCATCTCTGGGCTTGCTGGAAGGCAAGAACGCCACTGCGTATTCCAGCTTTCAGGACAAGCTGGCAGGCGCGATCGTCCACGATCAGGAGGTCGTTGTCGATGGCAATATCACCACCAGCTATGGTCTTGGCGGTGCGATCCCCTTCGGTCTCGAGCTGGTGCGCCAGCTCGTCAGCCCCGAGGAGGCTGAACGTATCCAGACCGCAATTGCGTATCGGCATTGAGAACGGAGGCACGCTCCTATGCGCTTTATTACCTGTCGTTTGCCGGACGGCATCGAAGATCCGGCAATTCTGTCTGCGGACGGGAAACAGGTCTGGCCTTTGAGCTGGCTGGGCTTGTCCTATGAGACGCTGAATGATGCGATCCCGTTCCTGACGTCGCAGGTGCGGGCGGGTCTGTCGCTGGCAATTATGGGGATCCCTTCGCTGCCCATTGAGAATGTGACCCTCGAAAGCCCGATCCCCAGTCCGGCACAGGATGTCATCTGTCTCGGCATCAACTATATGGCACATTCGGACGAAGCCGAAAAGTACTCCTCAGACGCTTTCGCAACTAAGCATCAGGATGCGATCTACTTCTCGAAGCGGGTCACCCGGGCTGTTCCGGACGGCGGCTTTATCGAGGCACATGCTGACCTTGTGAAGAAGCTCGATTATGAATGTGAGCTGGCAGTCGTGCTCGGAAAAGATGCGAAGGACGTTCCGGCCGGACAGACACAGGACTATGTTTTCGGTTATACCATCCTGAACGATGTCTCTGCCCGTGATGTGCAGACCGCCCACAAGCAGTGGTATTTCGGAAAGAGTCTCGATGGATTTACCCCCATCGGTCCGTGCATCGTCACGGCGGACGAATTCGCCGACTATCCGCCGAAGCTCGGCATCCGCAGCTGGGTCAACGGCGAAAAGCGTCAGGATTCCAATACCGCCTTGCAAATCTTTGACATCGACCATGTGATCGCAGAGTTGTCGCAGGGCATGACCCTGAAAGCGGGCACGATCATTGCGACCGGAACACCCGCAGGTGTCGGCATGGGTATGGATCCGCCGCAGTTCCTCGTATCCGGCGATGAAGTCCGGTGCGAGATCGACGGCATCGGTTCTCTGACGAACCGCGTGAAATAAACGAGAGAGGGATGTCCGACGAATGTTGGATATCCCTCTCTGTGATTTTTGTAGTTTAATTTACATATCGTTTAGAAAACGCCCTTGTTTCTCCACTGCTTCACAAATAATTCATAATAAATTCATATACCGTCTATTTTATTTCGGTATATGTATGGCAATACAAGCGCAGCGTATGCTGCCTTGGTCCGGTATCACCGTAACTGCCCGCAAAAATGGATCCTCTGGAAATACGGGTCGGAATCTGGTATACTGGACATAAATGGATATTCAGGTCAATGCTGTGCATTTCCACAGCAGAGGAAAGGAACGAGAGCATTATGAAAATTGGCTTTTGGGAACTTGTGGTGATCGTCATCGTGGCGTTCGTCTTCATTGGTCCGGATCAGCTTCCCGTCTACGCAAAGAAGCTTGGCAAGATGCTGCGGGAGCTGAAAAAGTACACCGGTGCCGCTTCAGAAGAAATCCAGAAGAATGTGGTCGAGCCGCTGAACGAGATCCAGGCTCCTCTGAAGGAAGCGGTCGCTCCGCTGACGGACATCAAGAAGGATATCGACAACAGCGTGAAGGACGTCACCAAGAGCTTTACCGGCATCGGCAAGACCAGCAAGGAAGAGGCTGCTAAGGCTGAGGAGGTCGAAGAGGTCACGGAGCTGGAGGATGCGGTCGAGGAGCTTCCCGAGCAGGATGCTCCCGCTGCTGAGCCTGTAAAGGCGGAAGAGACGGTCGTTTCCGAGGAGACAGCGGCAGAAGAGCCGGTCGTTTCCGAGGAGACAGCGGCAGAAGAGCCGGTCGAAGAGCTCCCGGAGGAAACGCCAGCCGTTCCGGTCGAGGCATCTGACGCCGAGGAAGCTGCCGAGGCTGCGCCGGCTGAGGAAGCCAGGGTTTAAGGTTTCTGTTTTGGATGCACCCGCGCCCGCGGTTGTAGGATACATTTTTAATTTATTGTAAGCCCGCCTCGCGGCGCGGCAAAAGTAAAAAGGAGATTTTTTATTATGCGTATTGGTACTAATGAACTGCTTATCATTCTGGTCGTCGCTCTGCTGGTCTTTGGACCCAAGAATCTGCCGAAGCTGGGCAAGATGTTCGGCAAGACTATGAGCAACTTCAAGAAGGGCATGGACGAAGCTGACGATGACGAGGATGATTCCTCCGAAAAGAAGTCTGAAAAGAAGAGCGAGAAGAAGGACGACGAGGAGTAATTGTGGCTACAAACGTTAAGCGCAAAAAGAAAGCCGAAGTCATGACAGACGACGGCAGCATGACGCTGACCGGACATCTGAAAGAACTGCGGAACAGGCTGATCATCTGCGCGGTGGTATTTGTTGCTGCAGTTGTCATTACTCTGACCCGTGCTGACTGGTTCATTGACCTGCTGACCGAGATGGGAAAGGGCTATTATACCTTTGTTTCGATCGCCCCGCAGGAAAAGCTGATGCAGTATTTTCGGGTGTCCCTGCTGGCATCCTTCGTCGTCACCGTTCCGGTGGCACTGTATCAGATCTACGCCTTTGCAAAGCCCGGTCTGAAAAAAAGCGAGACCTTCTTTTTGAAGCTCGTGATCCTGTTGGGTCTTATGCTGTTCTGCATTGGTGTTGTCTTCGCCTATAAGCTGATGATGCCTTTCATGCTCCGCTTCCTGAGTACGGGCATTGAGGGCGCGAATTACATCCAGACCACCACCAGTATCGAGAGCTATGTCAGCCTTTGCCTGACGATGTTCCTGATCTTCGGCTGTGTGTTCGAGATGCCTCTTATCGCCATTATTTTGTCCAAGATGGGGCTCATCTATCCGGAGCTGCTCAAGAAGGGACGTGGCGTTGCCATGGTTCTGATCTTCTTCATCGCAGCAGTCGTGACCCCGCCCGACATCGTGTCGCAGTGCATGGTCGCGTTCCCGATGGTGTTGCTCTATTTCGTCAGCATCGTCCTGAGCGGTATTTTCTATAAGCCGCGTCTGGAAGACGATGATGACGAGGACGAAGATGAGGACGACTCGGACGACGAGGATTAAGTCTGCTTTTTTCGGCATTTCTGATTTTTGGGGCTGTTGCACAAAAATCTCTCGGTCTCGCATTCGCTCACCAGCTCTCCCAGTAGGAGAGACTCCCCTATCAGGGAAGATGGCAATGCGAGACGGAGAGGTTGTGCGGCAGTCTCTTTTTATTGCCCAAAAATCACCGCTGATTTTCGGCTATTTGCATAAATCACGTGGGAATATCTGCTTTTTTGCTCCTGAGTATGTTATACTGTTATTGATCGAACGTCGGCGGAGCATCCGCTGTGAAAAGGGGTAAATGAACATGAAAGAATACGCATTCGGCATCGATCTGGGCGGTACGACTGCCAAGGTCGGTCTCTTCACCACTGCAGGGGAGCTTCTGGAAAAGTGGGAAGTCCCCACCGACAGCTCCAACGCAGGCGAGCACATCCTTGAGAACCTCGCTGCCGCTGTCCTCGGTAAAATGACCGAGAAGGGTATCCACGCTGAGCAGGTCGAAGGCGTCGGCATCGGCGTGCCCGGCCCGATTTTGAATTCCCGTATCGTTCCTGTTATCTGCGCCAATCTCGGCGGCTGGGGCAAGCGGAACGTCTCCGAAGAGCTTGGCTCACTGCTGGGCGGTATGAAGGTTCTGGTCGGCAACGACGCAAATGTTGCCGCTCTGGGCGAGATCTGGATGGGTGCGGCGAAGGGCTGCCGCAGCGCGGTCATGGTAACGCTGG
Organism: Bacteroides uniformis; assembly: GCA_963615155.1. GTDB lineage: Bacteria > Bacillota > Clostridia > Oscillospirales > Ruminococcaceae > Faecalibacterium. The sequence continues at coordinate 34,477 of CAVEGP010000003.1, forward strand.
GCACGGGCGTCGGCGGCGGTATCATCGTCAACGGCAAGGTCATTGATGGCTCTCACGGCGCAGGCGGCGAGATCGGGCATATCACCGTCAACCGTCACGAGACGGCTACCTGCGGCTGTGGCAAGCACGGCTGTCTCGAGCAGTATTCCAGTGCGACAGGCGTTGTCCGCTGCATGAAGAAGCTGCTGGACGAGAACCCGGATGTACCCTGCACCCTGCGCGGCACGGATTTCGCCGCGAAGGATGTCTTTGACGCTGCCCGCAATGGTGACGCACTGGCTGCCCGTGATATCGATGAGATGACGGACGCTCTGGCAATCGCAATGGCTTCCATCGCCGCCACTACCGACCCCGAAATGTTCCTTGTCGGCGGCGGTGTTGCCTGCGCTGGCGATGTCCTGCTTGACCCGCTCCGGAAGCACTACAAGGATTATGCCTACCGTTCCTGCCGCGAGACCCCCATCAAGCAGGCTGCTCTCGGCAATGACGCCGGCATCTATGGTGCTGTCCGTCTTATAGTGGGAGAATAAACTTCTATAAAATCAAAACAGGCCGCATTGACTTGCATTCTGCGTCAATGCGACCTGTTTTTTGATGTGATTTTCAGAGGGTATCTTCGCCGGGGAGCTGGTTCCACAGGCGATAATAGACGCCCTGCTTTGCCAGAAGCTCATCGTGCGTGCCGGATTCGACGATGCCTTCCGAGCCAAGGACAAGGATACGGTCGTAGTTCTTGATGGTCGTCAGGCGATGGGCAATGGTCAGGGTCGTCCGGCCATGCGCCAGCTTCTCAAGGCTCTGACTGACCAGGATCTCACTCTCGTTGTCCAGCGCGCTGGTCGCTTCATCCAGGATCAGGATGGGCGGGTTCTTCAGAAACACACGGGCAATGGCGATGCGCTGTTTCTGACCGCCCGAGAGCTTTACGCCGCGCTCGCCCACATAAGTATCGAAGCCGTTCTTCAACGCCAGAATAAAGTGTTCTGCGCCCGCCAGACGTGCCGCTTCGACGATCTCCTCACGGGTCGCGCCGAGCTTGCCATAGGCGATGTTCTGCGCCACTGTGCCACTGAACAGATAAACATCCTGCTGAACGATGCCGATCTCATGGCGCAGGCTCTTGAGGGTGACATGCTGGATGTCCTGCCCGTCGATCAGGATCTTACCGCCGGTAACATCGTAGAACCTTGGGATGAGGTTGCAGAGGGTCGTTTTGCCGCCGCCGGAAGAACCGACCAGAGCCAGACGCTCGCCCGCCTTGATGTCAAGGCTGACGTGATGCAGGACTTTGTTGTGGTCGTCCGGATACTCGAAGCTGACATCCTCGAAGCGGATCGCGCCCGGGCCGGATCGAAGCGGTTTGGCGTCTGGTGCATCGTGGATAGCGATGGGCGTGTCCATGATCTCAGCGAAACGCTCGATGCCGGTCATTCCGCGCTGGAACTGCTCGGCAAATTCCACGATGCGGCGGATGGTTGCGATCAGCGTAGTGACGTACAAAATATACGCCACAAGGTCGCCTGCGTTGATTTTTCCGTACACCAGCGACAGACCGCCCGCAAGGATAACGACCAGATACATCAGTCCGTCGAACAGACGGGTCGAGGTATTGAACGCTGCCATCGCATAGTAGCCCAGCGTTTTGATCTTTTCAAAATCCTTGTTGCCCTGTGCGAATTTTTCCCGCTCCTGATCCTCGGCAGCAAAGGCCTTCACAACGCCCTGACCCAACAGGCTGTCCTCGATGGTGGCATTCAGCTCACCGATCTGAACACGCTGCTGGCGGAAACGGGCACGCAGACGCTGGTTCAGCTTGACCGACACAATACCCATCAGAGGGACGCAGGCAAAAACTGCCAATGTCAGCGGAATGCTGGCCTGACACAGGATGATGAAGGAAGCCAGAATTTTGATGAATGCGATGAAGAATTCCTCCGGGCAGTGGTGCGCGAATTCGGTCACATCGAACAGGTCGTTGGTGATACGACCCATGATGGTACCGACCTTGGTGTTGTTATAATAGGTGTGATCGAGCTGCAGCAGGTGGTCAAACGCATCCCGGCGCATATCCGTTTCGATATGGACACCCATAATGTGACCGATGCCCGACATAAAATACTGTGCCGCACCGTCAACGATGCGAAGCAGGAAGTAGATCAGTGCAAGCTTGAGGACGATGCCCGCCGTCAGGGTGATGCCGACGCCCATCGCTGAATTGGTGATGGTGCTCATGATTTTGGGCAGAATGATATCGCAGAGCGTCGTCAGTGCGGCGCAGAACAAATCAATGAACAGGGTTTTTTTGTACTTTGCCAGATACGGCAGGAATCGCCGGATCAGCGCGCCGCTGCTGGTGTGGTGTGCCGCAGGATCTTGAACGTTTTTCTGCATTGGTTTTCCTCAATTAATTATATACGTTTGTTCTTATCCAATCTCTCCGGCATTGCTACGCAATGCCACATCTCCTTGTAGGAGAGACCTTGACAATCCACAAAACAAAATCTCTTTGCCAAAGGCTCCCCTCGGTAGGTGTGCTGGCGAGCATAGCGAGACGGAGAGGTTTACTTCTTAGAATAATCCCTCTCACCGTAAATCGCCGTGCCGATCCGGACAAGGGTCGCGCCCTCACGGATCGCGTTCTCGAAGTCGCCGCTCATGCCCATTGAAAGAGCTTCCATCGTGACATTTTCATAGCCGCGCTCTCCTGCCTGCACAAACAGCTTATGTACAGCGGCAAGATAGGCACGGTTCTGGGTGTCGTCATGGTTGACGGGCGGGATCGCCATCAGACCCCTGACCCGAATATGTGGCTGTGCCGCCGCAGCCTCCAGAAGCCGCCAGAGTCGGTCGGGCGAAACGCCGGATTTGCTTTCCTCGCCACCGATGTTGACTTCCAGCAGAATGTTCTGGACAAGTCCTGCTTTTGCGGCTTCCTTTTCGATAGCGGTCAGAAGATGCTCGCTGTCCACGCTCTGGATCAGGCTGGCGCGCCCCAGCACTTTCTTGATTTTATTGGTCTGCAAATGGCCGATGAAATGACTCGGCTTGCCGCAGTATGCGCCGGCGTCAAAATTTGCGCACAGCTCTTGCACATGATTCTCACCGAAAACATCAATAGGAAGTGCGGCACTGGCTGCGACCGTCTCCGCCGTGCGGGTCTTACAGGCGGCGCAGAGCTGAATTTCGGCCGGGTCACGGCCTGCTTCCCGGGCAGCCGCCGCCATCTTTTCTCGAATTTCTTCGACGGCCTGCCGCATTTCTTCCAAGGTCTTTTCTGCCATGATGCTCAGTCCTCCTCGGTATATTTCGCGCGTTCGCCGCCAATGAGCTTTGGGCGGGTGCGGGCGCAGAGAATGTTCGCTTCGCCGATCTGATTCAGGCTCAGCCGAACCGGAACGGCCACCCGCCTGAGGTGCATTCCGATGAGTGTGCCGCCGATGTCGATGCCCGCATGGGCGCGGATCTCCTCGACAGCAATCGGGTTGCGGAACTTCTTCCAGCAGGTCGTCGCCCAGCTTCCGCCCGCATGGGGGCGGGGCACGACGCAGACCTCCTCCCAGCCATAGGCACGGGCGGCTTCCCGCTCAAGGATGATGGCACGGTTCAGGTGCTCACAGCATTGTGCCGCCAGCCAGATCCCGTTTTCGGTCAGAATCGGCGCAATGCCTGCATAGACGGCTTGTGCCGCCTCAAGGCTGCTGTCCTTGCCGATATGCCCGCCCACAATCTCACTCGACGAGCAGCCCACCACAAAGACGTCGCCCTTGTTAAGCTTTGCCTGCTCCAGCAGCTCGGTCACGGCCTGCCGTGCTTCCTGCTCGATTTGTTTCTGAAATTCTTCAGTCATAAAATCACCCCTTTTTTATCACACACGAACCCACCGCAGAGTGGATCCATCCGGAATGCTCAGGTAGACACGGCTTCCTGCCGGACAGAGAGCCGACATGCTCCCCAAACGCTTGCCGCCGAAGGACGCCAGCAGCGCACCATCCGGAGCGTATCCCTGTAGGGCACAGTCTTCAGCCTTCAGATGGAACAGCCCCTCCTGCATATTCTGGCTCAGACGGAGAGCCGCGCCACGCAGCAGCGTGCTGCCCGCATGGTCTTCCAGCCAGTTGGAACGCGCCCAACGGAAGCTGATATAAACCTCACCTGTTTCGTCAACAGCCAGCGCAGCGGGATAACCCGGAAGCGCATCTTGAAATACAGCGCAGTTTTTGCCGCCGGCGGTCAGCTCGCGGCTTTTGGGCGACACAGCCCAGACCGTCCGCTGTCCAAGATCGGAAACATACAGTGTCTCACCGTCCGGCGAAAGTGCCAGCCCCGACGCACCGGAAAGTCCGCTGAGAACCTGTTGGACGCTCCGCTCGGAGGGGTCATAAACATAGACGCTTCCAGTGGAGGTGTGCGCGATCAATTCGGTGCGCAGAGCTGATGCCAGACCGTTTTTCGCTTGAGCTGATGCGGCAATTGCGAAATACACCTTTCCGTCAGAGCCAACTGCCACCGCCGACGGGCTTGTCAACGCTTTGCCGTCGATCTGTGTCACGACCTGTTCCATTGCCGTGCCCCAACCGTCATGCCCGACACGACAGAGCGATCCGCCGTTCGCGGTCAGGACGGTCAGCCAGAGGTTCCCTTCCGGATCAAAATCAAATCCGGTGATCTCGCCGTCCGCGGTCAGGATACTGCTCTGTCCGCTGCCGTCTGCCTTCATCCGGAACAATGCACTTTGGACGGCTTTTCCTGTGCTCTGAATTTGCGCGGTCAGATAGAGCCAATCGTCCTTTACCTGAGCACAGGAAATGTTCTCGTAGCCGTCCAGCGCAAAAAGATCACTCTCCTCAGCGTCCTCCATCCTCGTCACAGTCTCGCTGGTTTCGGGCGGTGTATATTTCTGAGGCTCCGCCTCGATAGGGCGCAAGATCAGCGCATAAACCAGAGCGAGCAATGCCGCTACACCGAAAACACGGCTCGCCACCTGAAACCGATGAAGCACATATTCCCGTTCTGCGATCGCCTGCGCCTGCATCTGAGCACGACGGCGGGCAGCAGCGGCACTGGTTTTGTGCGCGCGGCGCATCCATCGATCCACCCAGACCGCCACATTAGGTCCGATGGTGATCGATGCGATGAATAAAATGAGGATAAATTCAACAAATCCGATCCGCATAGAAAAATCCTTTGATACAGTCAAAAACAGGGTTCTTTGGGTCAATCTAGTATAGCACAGATGCACTTTTGAACGCAAGCTCGGCGAGGAGCTGTTTCCCGACGCTTTTTTGTGTTATACTGTAATCGAGCTGTTTTTCCAAACCATTCACTTAAAATTCACAGAAATTCCCAATTGATGTATTAAGATATCATTGATTTACAATGCGAGGAGGTCGGTCTTATGGCAAAAATTCTGATCGTTGATGATGAGCCTCGGATTCGGGAACTGATCCGAGAGCACTTGCAATATGCCGGTTTTGTTTGTGAAGAGGCAGGCGACGGCTCGGCGGCTTTGTCTCTGCTGACAAGCGGTGGATACGACTTGGTGATCCTGGATGTGATGATGCCCTTCATGGACGGCATGACCTGTCTGCGGGAGATGCGTGCCCGCCACATTAATACGCCGGTTATCATCCTGACCGCGCGCGGTGAGGAATACGACAAGCTGGCGGGTCTGGAAGGCGGCGCGGACGACTATGTTGTGAAGCCCTTCTCCCCTCGGGAGCTGGTGGCGCGAGTCCGTGCTGTCCTGAACCGCACTCTGCCCCGAACCGAGAGCACCAACGGCGCAATGGTGTTTGGCGATCTGACCATCGACACCGCAAGCCATACCGTCCGGGTCAGCGGAGAAGAGATCAGCCTGACCCCCAAGGAGTTTGATCTGCTGGTTTTTCTGGCATCCAACAAGGGCATTGCGCTCAGCCGTGAAAAGATCCTGCAAAAGGTCTGGAACTACGACTATTTCGGCGAGGATCGTACCGTTGACACCCATGTAAAAATGCTGCGCGGACATCTTGGCAAGTGCCGCGGCTATATTGCGACCGTCTGGGGCATCGGCTACAAGTTCGACCCCGACGCAGCACGGTAAACGGAGGCGCGGCATCGGATGCGGCAACCGAAAAAAGCCCGACGAACCATCGGCATCCGAGGACAGCTGATGTGGTTTTTGTGCTTCATCTGTCTGCTGCTGCTCGGTCTGTTCTGGTTCCTGAGCACCCAACTGCTTGAGCCGCTGTACATCAAGCATATCCAGAAGCAGCTTACAGCCGAAGCGCAGATGATCGTTTCTGAAATGGATGATGCCATCGCTGAGGGAGAGGTTCTTTCTTACTGGGCGTTCGGCGGCGTCAAAGTCACCGATGATACGTTTTTTGATGAGCTGAAAAGCAAGCTCTATGACAACAGTCCCTTGAGCAGCTTCTGCGTAGATATCTCCGATTCGACCCTGCGCACCATCAAAAAGTTTGAGAATCTCACCTTCTGCAACCTGCACGAGACGGCTTTGCCCGACCCGCAGGACGAAGATATCCGGTATTCGACCGCCCGCACCATCCGGCAGTATTGCCGGCAGACAGGCGGATTTGTCCGGACGCTTGAGCCGCCCACGCTGTCCGGCTCAAAGCAGCTTGTGGTCGGCATGATGACCTCCGACGGGACGTATACGGTGCTCGTCACCACCAGTCTGATGCACGTTTCGGAGGCAGGCGAGGTCATGAGCATGGTTCTGCCCTTGGCGGCAGCCCTGATCTTTGCCTTTTCGATGTCGGCGGCGTGGCTGTTCAGCGAGTGGTTCACCAAGCCCCTGCGTCAGCTTTCGGCGGCGGCACGGCAGGTGGCACAGGGCAACTATGCCGTCCACGTTGAGGACAACCGGAACGATGAACTTGGCATGCTGGCGCAGGATTTCAACCACATGGCGCAGGAAGTCCAGCACGCCGCCCAGATGCAGCGCGACCTTCTGGCAAATGTCTCCCACGACCTGCGCACCCCGCTGACCCTTATCAAGGGATATGCGGAGACCGTGCGGGACATCACGGGGGACGATAAAGCACACCGTGATGAGCAGATGAATATCATCGTGGACGAAGCCGACCGTCTGACGGCTCTGGTATCCAGTGTGATGGAGCTGAGCAAGGTGACGAGCGGCGCAGAGAAATGCGAGCGTGTCCACTTCGATATGGGACAGCTCTGCGATGAAGTCAGCGAGCGTTACGACGCGCTTTGCGCGCAGAACGGCTGGGAATTGCGGCTGGAGTTGCCCGATGAGGAGCTTCCGGTCTATGCTGACCCTAACATGATGCAGCGCGCGCTGCACAATCTGCTGGGCAATGCGATGCACCACATCGGCGAGGATGGGCTTTTCTTCCTGCGGGCGTTCCGCTGCGAGGATGGCGTGCGGGTCGAGGTCTCCGACCATGGTCCCGGCATTGCCGCCAATGACCTGCCCTATATCTTCGACCGCTACTACCGCTCCCGTTCCGACGCAGGCAAGCAGGGCACAGGACTGGGCTTGTCGATCACAAAGGCGATCTTTCAGCAGCACGGCTTCCGGTTCGGTGTGCAGAGCACCGTCGGAAAGGGTACGACCTTCTGGTTCATTATGACCGACAGCTCGGATACCTGACAGAGAAGAGACTGTAAAAATTTGTTATAGAATCCACATATCTCGTTTGTTGCAAGATTGCTCTTATTTGACTGCTTCATAATACATAGTAGTTTGGCAGGAGTGTCGATTGAAAACACAGAAGGGTCATGTTATAATGTGAATTGACCATACGACCGACTATGGGTGTAATGGCGTGAAAATTTCAAGAAAGGAAGAGTTTGTAACGTGAGAGAATTTACGGCAATCAGCCTGTTTGCTGGTGCTGGCGGACTCGATATGGGATTTGAGCGTGCCGGCTTCAAGACGATATGGGCGAATGATGTTGCACCAGATGCCTGTAAAACTCATGAGAATTGGAGTACCGCAAAGGTAGTTTGTGGTGATGTAGCAAAAGTAGATGCCGCCGAAATTCCGGATGCAGATATCATGTTGGGTGGGTTTCCATGTCAGGGATTTTCTCTGAGTGGTCCTAGAAAAATTGATGATTCGAGGAATGCACTGTATAAGCACTATGTTCGTATTGTCAAGGCAAAAAAACCTCTGATGTTTGTAGGTGAAAATGTCAAGGGTTTGTTGACCATGGGCGGTGGAAGCATTATTGATGCAATCGTAGCAGAGTTTTCTGATTGTGGATATGATGTTCACTATAAGCTTCTTAACGCAAAGGACTATGAAGTGCCGGAGGATCGTGAGCGAGTGATCATCGTTGGATTTAGAAAAGATCTTGGAATCAAAAAATTTGAATATCCAAAACCTCGTAATTTTCAAATCACAATGAAAGAAGCACTTAAAAATATTCCTGCTCCGACACCGGATGAAGTTTGTAATGCGCCATACAGCAGCCGCTATATGAGCCGCAATCGTAAACGTGACTGGGATGACGTTTCCTATACGATTCCTGCGATGGCAAAGCAAGTTACGTTGTGGCCGGGATCTCCTGACATGGAAAAGATCAACAAGGATTTGTGGCGATTTGGGAGTGACGGTGAAACCAGAAGATTTAGCTGGCGTGAAGCGGCTGCTATTCAGACATTTCCATCAAATTTGGAGTTTTACGGAGACTTGACGTCGAAGTATAAGCAAATTGGCAATGCAGTTCCTGTTAAATTGGCAGAGATTGTAGCCACACATCTTTACGGTATCCTGACAAGCGCAGTTCAGGATGGTAAAAAGCGGTAAGCAAACAGAAACAGGCAAGGCTTTCGAGTATGCGTGTGCAAGCGCAATTGTTGAACGATTTCAGGACAGTGTAGAAATTGTACTTGAGGACAGTCCTCAGATGAGAACTGCCCAGCGTTTTTATGTCTGCTTGAGCGAAATCGAACAGCTTAATTACAAGAAAGGTGCTTCAGCGGCAATCAAAATAATTGAGCGATTGGAACCAAAACTCTCTGACAGCAGTTCAAAAATGTATGTGTGTTTACAGACGGACAGCAAGGGTGCAGAGGGCGATGTGCGAGATGTATTGTGCCTCAGAGGTGTCGATTGGCAGATAGGTCTGTCATGCAAACACAATCATGAGGCGATTAAACACAGTCGTCTTTCTGATTCGATTGATTTTGGCAAAGAATGGTTCGGAAAACAATGCTCTGAAGAATATTTTGACGAGGTAAAGAAGGTTTTTGCTCCGCTGCGCCAGAAACGTGACGAGAGCAAAGAGAGCGGTTCTCCGGCTTTGTGGGAAGAAATCCCGAGCAAAGAAGAGAACTGTTATGTTCCGATACTCGAAGCATTTATGAAGGAATTGAAGCGACTGGATGCTGCTTATCCACGCGAGATTCCTGCGAGCCTGATTCGATATTTGATTGGTCGCAATGACTTTTACAAAGTCATTATGAACGAAAAGCGTAGATTTACGCAAATTGAATCGATAAACATAAATGGATCGCTTAATAAAGCTCTGGGGAAGAAGAAAGCACTTGTTGATGTCCCACGCATAAAGCTTCCAACCAAATTCTACGACATCAGCTTTAAGGAGGACTCCAAAAATACGATATTTGTTGTATGTGATGAGGGATGGAATGTCTCGATGCGCATACACAATGCAAGCTCCAGAGTAGAACCATCATTGAAATTTGATGTTCAATTGATAGCGATGCCTTCATCGATTTTAACACAGATAGAACCATGGGAATGACCGAATAAAAAGAACAAGCAATTGGAATCCAATTGGAATCGAAGCGTAAAAAACGCTGAGCGTCTGCTTTTTACAGACGCTCAGCGTTTTTTGCGCTTTATCGGGGTATTCCGTGCGGTTATACTGAAAGCTTGAAGAAAGACTTCAGCAAAGCTTATTTCGCGTACTCAACAGCGCGGCTCTCACGGATGACATTGACCTTGATCTGACCGGGATAATCAAGGGTATCCTCGATCTTCTTCGCAATGGAGCGAGCCAGAATGATGACCTGATCGTCGCTGATAACATCGGGCTTGACCATGATACGAACTTCACGACCAGCCTGAACTGCGAAAGCCTGCTCAACGCCGTCGAAGCTGGAAGAGATCTCTTCCAGATTTTCCAGACGCTTGACATAGCTTTCGACGTTTTCACGGCGTGCGCCCGGGCGTGCGGCACTGATGGCGTCACAAGCCTGAATGATGAATGCCAGCGGAGTCTTCGGCTCAACATCGCCATGATGAGCTTCGATGGCGTGGATGATCTGGGTGTTCTCCTTGTACTTGCGGCAGATATCGACGCCGATCTGGACATGGCTGCCCTCGATCTCGTGGTCGAGAGCCTTGCCGATGTCATGCAGCAGACCCGCACGACGTGCCAGCGTGACATTTACGCCCATTTCGCCTGCCAGCAGACCAGCCAGCCAAGCAACCTCCATGCTGTGTGCCAGAGCGTTCTGACCGAAGCTGGTGCGGTACTTCAGGCGACCGATCAGCTTGATGAGGTCGGGGTGCAGACCGTGGATGCCCAGCTCCATAACAGCGTGCTCACCCTCGCGCTTCATCTGCAGCTCAAGATCATGGCGGCACTTCTCGACCGTCTCCTCAATGCGTGCGGGATGGATACGACCGTCGCCGATCAGACGTTCCAGCGTCATCCGAGCGACCTCACGACGGGTCTGGTCGAAGGAGGACAAGGTGATCGCCTCCGGAGTATCGTCAATGATGAGGTCAACGCCGGTCGCAGTCTCGAGAGCACGGATGTTGCGACCCTCACGACCGATGATACGACCCTTCATCTCGTCGCTGGGCAGAGGAACGACGCTGACGGTCGTCTCGCTGCAATGATCCGCAGCACAGCGGCTGATCGCCTGACCGATCAGATTGCGGGCGACATTGTCGCAGTTTTCCTTCAGATCCGTTTCATAAGCGGCGATGCGCACAGCCTTCTCGTGGGTCAGCTCCTCGTCCACCTTGTGCAGCAGGACTTCGCGGGCGTCTTCCTGACTCAGACCAGCCAGTGTCTCCAGACGTTCCAGCTCTTTCGCACGGATGGAATCGACCTCGGCCAGATGCGCGTCGGCTTCCTCGTGCTTCTTTTTCAGCTCTTCCTCTTTCCGCTCCAACGCTTCGGTCTTGCGGTCAAGGGCGGTCTCCTTCTGGTCGATGCGGTTCTCCTGACGGGTGATCTCAGCACGACGCTGCTTGATCTCCTTGTCAGCTTCCGCTTTCTGGGCGTCTACCTCGGCTTTCAGCCGGAACGCCTCGTCTTTTGCTTCCAGAACGGCTTCTTTGCGCTTTTGGTCTGCGGTCTTGATCGCCTCGTTTACCAGCCGGGTAGCCTCGGCTTCGGCACTGCCGATCTGTGCCTCAGCGGTCTTTTTGCGGTTGTTGTAACCATAAAAATAACCCGCGACACAGCCGGCAACCAGTGCGATCAATGCCGCGATCAGAACGATCGGGATCATTGTGCTCACTCTCCTTAAATAAAGTTTAAACTCAACTAAATTCTGGAGACGCTGCTGCGCTAAGCGCGGGAATAGGGTCTATGATACGTTTTTCAACGGAAAAGAGACAACAAAATACAGGCAGAACGGTCTCATCCGGTCTGCAAACCTTGATGCAGCTTTTTGATTTACAAGAGATTCCTTATAAAAACGGGCAGATGAAGCCCCATTGAAAGTTGTTCGCAGAACGCCCAGCATACAGCGTCATGAATTCCATACTACTTCTTATATTACGAGAGATTTGGGGGAATGTCAAGTAATCACGGCTAAATTTTAAAGAATTTCGGCAAGAAGCATAGATGATGCTGCCGACCGGATCATTCCAGATACATCCGGCGCAGACGCATCAGGCGGGCAGGCGTCAGACCGTACTCGGCTTCCAGATAGGCGTCCGCACTGCCGAACTTCGTCCGGATGGTGTTCAGCACGAGGGACACCGATTCGGAATAAACGCCCGCAATGCCGAGATAGCGCTCCTTCCGGGCGGGGTCTGCGGCGATCTCGTCGGCGTGCTCTGCCCAAATCGCTTCCAGCTCGGGACGGCGGCAGATGTTGGTCTGAAGAAAATCCTTCGCAATGACCTCATCGGACGCGCCCAGAGCCAGCAGAATGAGCATTGCCGCCACACCAGTCCGGTCTTTGCCTGCGGAGCAGTGGAACAGGATGGGCGTCTCACCCGCTTCCAGAGCAAGGAACAGCTCTTTGAAGGCTTTGTTGTTGAAGAGCATCTGCCGATACATCGCATCCGCGACATTGTGATCTTCGTCCTTTTTCCCCTTAAGCAGAAGAGCCATGTCTGCGGGAGAGAATGCGATCTCGCTTCCGTCCGGATGGCAAAGACCGCAGATACGCACCAGACGTGCGCCGTCCGGCACATAGTCGGGCTGCTTGGCGGCTTCTGCCTCGCTCCGCAGGTCGAGGATAAGCCGCAGACCCAGCGAGTCGAGAAGCTTCCGGTCAGCGTCGCTGCGCAGCAAGCCGGTCGGAATGCCCCGGAAGATCTGCCCCCATTTAACGGTCTTGCCCTCGTCGGCGGTGTAACCGCCCAGCTCGCGGAAATTGTTTCCGCCCTCGAAGGGGAGCTGTGTGCCGGGCAGAGGGTGCGAGACCACAGTCACAGCCTTTTCTGCGCTGTTGGACAGGACGGGCAGGTTGTAGAAGGGCTTTGCGGGTCGCCCACGGCGGGGCGGCAGGGAAGTAGAGCTGCCCAGAACATCCATCAGATAATTGCGGAGCAGATCGACGTAAGCCGAGCTGTGGTCGCGCCGCTGGACGAGAGAGACGCAGAGCGGGGGTAAGTCCTCGAGAAGAACATCCCGAACCCGATCAAGCTCCCGTCGTGCGCCCGGTTCGTATCGGGTCAGACAGGTGCAGAGCTGCTCCTGAACCAGATAGTATGCCTGATAAAAGCTTGGACCGATCTCGGCGTCCGGCGCGAATCCGGCACGGGCACAGGTGTCCCAGAGTGGCGCGAACAGATCCTGACGCAGGCTGGGGAGAAGGACACGCTGCCCCCGCAGATCGGAGATGGGAACACTCTCTCTTTCCCAGAAGGGATGACCGCGCGGCACGAGTAGACAGGCAGGATCGGCCCGAAGAGTCGTTCGGGCGAGCACCTTGGCGGCACAGCCCAGATCCATGACGAGTCCGGCGTCCAGGTCACCCTGCTCTACGCTGTCGGCAACGGCGTCGTTGTTCATCAGGCGGAAACGCATTTCGATGTGGGGATACTGCTGACGGAATTTATCCAGTTGGGTCTCAAGCCCGGGCAGATAGTCCGGCACGAGCGAGACGCTGATGCCGATGCGGACGGGTTCGGCGGATTGGATCTCTGCGTGGAGAGCCGCCTGCATCTGCTGGAACTGCTCTACTACCGGAGCGGCGTGACGCTGCAAGCTCAGACCACGGTCGGTCAGGGAAAGCTTGTGGTGCGCGCTGACAAACAGCGGACCACAAAGCTCGGCTTCCAGTGCGGAAATGCTCTGACGCAGAGCTTGCCGTGACAGAAAAAGCCGCTGTGCCGCGCGGGTGTAGTTCATCTCTTCGCAGAGCACCAGAAAATAATGCAGTTGGCGGATATCCATGAGTCCCTCCTGAAATGCGTATGGCATACAATGTATAAAGAATACCGCCTTTTTTGTGGAAAGTAAAGTCGCTGGAAGGAAAAAACATCGGAACAGGCGGGGCAGGTTCTTGTTGCGGAAAGAAAAATGGAGTATAATAGGGAAAAAGCTTTGTGAGCAGGAGGACAAGACAATGAACAAACCTGTGTTGGTCGTCATGGCAGCAGGCATGGGAAGCCGCTACGGTGGCATGAAGCAGATCGATCCGGTCGGACCGAACGGACAGGTCATCATCGACTATTCCCTTTACGATGCGCGTCGCGCGGGCTTTGAGACGGTGATCTTCGTGATCAAGCGTGAGCTGGAGGAGACCTTCCGTACCGCTATCGGCGACCGTGTGTCCAAGGTGATGAACGTGAAGTACGCCTTCCAGCAGTTGGAGGAGCTGCCCGAGGGCTTTTCAGTTCCGGAGGGTCGTGTCAAGCCGTGGGGGACCTGTCATGCGGTTCTGGCAGCGAAAGACCTCATCGACGGTCCGTTTGCTGTCATCAATGCGGATGATTACTATGGTCCGGAGGCGTTCAGGGTCATCTACGATTACCTCTCAACCCATGAGGATGGCACAGTATACGATTATTGTATGGTGAGCTATCTGCTGAAAAACACGGTCTCGGAAAATGGAAGCGTTTCACGCGGCGTCTGCCGGACGAATCCGGACGGTACGCTCCACAGCGTTACCGAGCGCACCCGCATTGAGACATATGAAAATGGCATCCACTACACCGAGGATGGCGGCGAAAGCTGGACGGACCTGTCTGGCGATACCCTTGTCAGCATGAACCTGTGGGGCTTCAGCCACAGCTTTCTGGAAGAGGCAGACCATCGTTTTGCCGGCTGGCTGACGGAAAATCTGCCGAAGAACCCGCTCAAGTGCGAGTACTTCCTGCCGACGGTCGTGACGGAGCTCATCAATGAGCGGAGGGCGGCGATCCAGGTCCTGAGTAGCCACGACAAATGGCACGGCGTGACCTACCGTGAGGATAAGCCTGTTGTGGTCGCTGCTGTCCGTGAGATGACAGAGAGCGGTCTCTATCCGGAAGATCTGTGGAACGGCGCAAAACAATAATGGAACATACAAAAGCCTCGGCGTGAGCCGAGGCTTTTATGGTGGAATGATCACTTTTTGTCGGATTTCAGACGTTTGAGGAGCGTCGGGACCGGAGTCTGTTTATCGCCAAACTTCATCTTGGGGAAGGCGCGCATCATACGGCGGCGGCCGATAGGGGAATTCTCCTTGAGCAGACGCGCCTGCATCTCATCGCTGCGTGCCTGAAGCTCGGCGGAGAGCTGTCTGAGCTTGAGAAGCTCAGAGGTCCGCTCGGCAGTGCCTTTGGCTGCCAGCTTGACTGCGTTTGCTGCCTCGGCTGCGTTGAGCTTGGCATCCTGTGAAGCCTTGCGCGCGGTTTCCATCGCCTCATCCGCTTTGGCACGCATGGCGGCGAGAGCATCCTTCTGGGACAGCTTGGAGGCGGAATTTCGGGCTTCGGAAGCGACCAGCTTGAGCTGCAAACGACCCTCGTCCATCTTCTGGTCGGCGTCGAGGGCGGTGCTGCCCAGAAGGTCGGTCATGGCGTCGCTGATGGCGTGGATGCTGTCGCCGACCTTTTCCAGCGTCTCGAGGTCTTGTACCAGACCAATGGCGGTCACGGTCGTCACAACAAGATCTGCCGCATAAACAAGATAGAGCAGGATCATCAGGATAAGACCGGCTGTCGGCGGGATGAAGGCGAAAATAGAAGCAACGGCGGGATGAATGGCTTTCATCATCACCAGTGTGCCGACGCCCCAGAGCAGGCAGAATTCCAGGCAGATATATCCGCCGATGTTGAACGGGTAATCGCTGTAATCCCACCAGCGGGTGTGGTAAAGTTTATACAGCATCCAGCCGCCGACCAGCTCCAGTGCGCTGGGCAGGATCACGCCGCCGATGTAAAGCAGCAGAACGCTGTGCTGAAGGGGCGTCAGTACGAAAAGGACGATGAGCATGCCGAAGCCGTAGATGGGACAGACCGGACCGTTCAGGAAGCCTCGGTTGACGATCTCACCCGTCGAAACAGCGGCAAAGACGACCTCGACGCACCAGCCAAGGCAGGAATAGATCAGGAAGTAAGCGAAAATTTCATACAGGGAAAATTCAAAAAGGGTAGTATCCGTAAAAAAGGACACAACAGCAGACACGGACGGCACCTCCCATCAATCCTGTGCGGGCTGTGCCTCGGCGTTTGCTTCGGTCTCAGCCTGCGCTGCCAGCTTTTTGAGCACCTTCGGCTCGATCCACGTCACGGTCTCGTCGCCGGACCGCTTTCGGGCAATGAGAGCCTTGATCTTGATCCCCATCTCGGTGAACATGCCCTCGTGCTCGGTCCGGATGTTCCACTCCGGCTCGTTCTCATGGAGGTCAAAGGTCTTCCATGTGATCTCGTAGCCGGATGCCGGAAAGTATTCAAGGCTGTCACGGAACAAATCGTCGTCATCGGTCTTGAAGTAGATCTCGCCGCCATCCTCGAGGAACGCGCGGTACTGGATGAGCTGGCGGGGGTAGGTCAGACGGTGCTTGTTGGAGGAAGCGTTCTTGCTCCACGGGTTGCAGAAGTTGATGTAGATGCGGCTGACCGTGTCCTCCGGTGTGATGACATTGTGGATGCGCTCGATGTCCGCGCTCATGATCTTCACATTGTCGATGGGGTGTCCGGCTTCGTTGTAGGCGGCTTCGATCTTCCGCTTGGCAAGGATGAGGACTTTGTCGGTGATGTCAATGCCGAGATAGTTGTTCTCGGGGTGGGCATACGCCAGCTGGGAGATAAAGCCGCCCTTGCCGCAGCCCAGCTCAAGGATGAAGGGCTGTTCCGGACGAGTATACTGGGCACGCCATTTTCCGCCCCAGACAAAGGGGTCGTGGACATGAAAATCACTGGCCATCAGCTCAGCGTGCGCATAGGGCTTGAAACGCATTCTCATAATTCGTGGTACTCCTTTAAAAACTTCTCAACTTCGTCAGGTGCTGCGGCACAGCTTCCCTGACAGATCTCGGGTTTGCCGCCGCCGCGTCCATTGAGGGCGGCGTTCAGGGCTTTCGTCAGGGGGCAGACATCGCCGCTGACCTTTGCCAGACAGTAGCCTGTGCCTTTCTCGGTGGGGGTCAGTGCGGCGCACAGACCGTTGGTGGCTTCGCTCAGACGGACTGCCAGCCGATGAAGACCGTCCGGATCAAGACCGGAAACGACCCGAATGACATCCTCGCCGGACGGGGTCAATGCGGCGAGTGCGTCGAAGAGCTGGCTGCACAGCCCGAAATGAGTAAATTTGAGCGCGTTATATTCGTCGTATACCCGATGGACGGCATGGGCGGTCTCACTGGATTTCGCGCTCAGCAGTGCGCCGATGTCCGCCTGACGGCTGCGCATGGCTTGTGCCTCCAGCAGGGCGCGTTCACCGCAGACGATGCTGAGCCGAACGCCGCCCTTGTAATTTTCGGAGGACAGGATCTTGATCTGCCCGACCTGACCCGTGGCGGCAACGTGTGTGCCGCAGCAGGCGCAGACGTCTGCTCCCGGGATAGTGACGATGCGCACCTGTCCGGCGATCTCCTTTTTACTCCGGTAGATCAGTCTGGACAGCTCTTCCGGCGTAGGGTAGGTGATGACGACCGGAACATTCTGCCAGATGATGCGGTTTGAGGCAAGCTCGGCTTCCCGCAGTCCTTCGGCGGAGATGGGAACGCTGGTATCCATCCGGACGGACTCCGAGCCGATGTGGAAACCTACGTTCTCTGCGCCGAACATGGCGTGCAGGATGCCGGAAAGGATGTGCTCGCCGGTGTGCTGCTGCATTTTGTCGAACCGCCATGCCCAGTCGATCTCTGCGGAGACTTCTTCACCAACGGCGGCGCATTCGGGCAGAAGATCGACCGTGTGCCAGATCACGCCGTCGTGCTTGTGAACGTCCAGAACGTGCAGAACAGTGCCATCCGGAAACGTCAGCGTACCCTTGTCGGCAGGCTGACCGCCGCCTTCGGGATAAAAGACCGTCCCGTCCAGCGCGATCCTTCCACCGCCGGTCCTGTCATCCGGCTCGGCGGCAAGGATGCGGCTGTCTGCCTTTGTGCGGAACGCATCTGCTTCGTAATATTTTTGGGTGGGTTGCATGAAATACCTCTCATATCCAGAAAACTGAGTTGACGCGCAGCATCGCTCTTGCACAACCTCTCCATCAATGCTGACGCATTGCCAAAGGCTCTCCTGCCAAGAGAGCTGTCACCGAAGGTGACTGAGAGGTTGACTGCCAAAATCAAGTATACCACGTTTTTTGCCTGTGGAAAATAGGTTGCGGTTATGTTATGATAAGAATTACACTGAGTTCTGGAAAAATCTGTTGAAAGAATCGAGGTATGGAATAATGCGTGAAAGTGGAATCCTGATGCCGGTGTCCAGTCTGCCCGATCCGTATGGGATTGGCTGCTTTGGAGCGGAAGCTCTGAAATTCGTGGATTTTCTTGCGGAAGCGGGTCAGAAGATCTGGCAGATCCTGCCGCTGAGCCCTACGGGTTATGGCGACAGCCCTTATCAGAGCTGCTCAGCCTTTGCGGGAAACCCGTATTTTATCGACCTGGACGCCCTGAAAGCCGAGGGGCTGCTGACGGCGGCACAGCTAAAAGCCCAGAAATGGGGGGAGAAGCCGCTGGAAATCGACTACGGCACATTGTACACCAGCCGCTATGAGGTTCTGCGGGACGCCTATGCTGCGTGGCGGGAGCAGTGCGCCGACAAGCACGGCTGCGCCATGTACTATCCGGACGATTACTACGCCTTTACGCTGGCAAATGAAAGCTGGCTGGACGATTACGCTCTTTATATGGCGTTAAAGACCGCCAACGGGATGAAGAGCTGGACGGAGTGGCCGCGTGAATACCGCCTGCGGGAGGAGAACGCCATGAACGCATTCCGCACGGAATATGAGGAGGAGATCGGATTCTGGAAGTTCCTGCAATATAAATTCGCGACCCAGTGGAAAGAAATCAAAGACTACGCCAACGAAAAGGGCGTGAAGATCCTCGGCGATATCCCCATTTATGTCTCGGCGGATTCGGTGGATGCGTGGGTCGGCGGCAAGCTGTTCGAGCTGAATCCGGACGGCAGTTTTGCCCGTGTCGCAGGCTGCCCGCCGGATTATTTCTCGGCAGATGGTCAGCTCTGGGGAAACCCGCTGTACAATTGGTCGTATCATAAACAGACCGGATACGCGTGGTGGATCAAGCGGGTGCGCCACGCCCTTGGGATCTACGATATGCTCCGCATCGACCATTTCCGTGGCTTCGATACCTATTGGGCGATCCCGGCGGACAGCCCCACCGCCAAGACCGGCAAGTGGGAGATCGGTCCCCGAATGGATCTGTTCAACGCTCTGCGGGAGAAGCTGGGGGAGCTGCCTATCATTGCGGAGGATCTGGGCGACCTCTGTCAGAGCGTCCGTGACCTGCTGGCGGACAGCACCTTCCCGGGCATGAAGGTTTTGCAGTTTGCCTTTGGCGGCGGCGACAACGAGTATCTGCCCCACAACCACGTCAAGAACTGTGTCGTTTATCCGGGTACGCACGACAACACCACCCTGAACGCATGGTGGGAGAACACCGCATCCGATAAGGAAAAGGCGTTTGCGGCAGCGTATTTCCATCTGACACCCTACAAGCCGACCGCAAAGGAGATCACGGCGGTCAAGCCGGATGAAGCCCGCATTGCCATACTCCGCGCAGCTCTCGGCTCGGTGGCGGATCGCGCGATCATCCCGATGTACGACTGGCTGGGGCTGGGTGAGGAAGCCCATATGAATACGCCGGGCAAGCTGGGCGGAAACTGGACATGGCGCGCTGCCGCAGGCTTTGATACTGAGGCATTGGCAAAGAAGATTTTTGCCGAGTGTGCCGTATATTGTCGTGCCTAACTTTGTCGAAAAAGGGTGAGATCCTGTCAATTTGCCGAGAATATAAAAAAATTCCGGAATATTTATGCGTTTTGCTGGAAAGAACTCCACGGCGGTGGTATAATCTTCTCAGGAACGTGACATAATATGGAAATGGTTCACGAATGGCAGTACACCGAGATGGAGAAGCGAGGTGTACGAGATGATGGGGATAAACGCATGAAAAACGAATGGACCGAGCAGGATCTCCGCCGATTTGCAGAAGAGGCAAAGCCTGTGTTTAAGGAAGTGACTCTGACCGAAGCCGACGAGGAGGCTGCCCGCAAC
This sequence comes from Bacteroides uniformis, assembly GCA_963615155.1. GTDB lineage: Bacteria > Bacillota > Clostridia > Oscillospirales > Ruminococcaceae > Faecalibacterium. The sequence goes on from CAVEGP010000003.1 coordinate 54,345, forward strand.
TGGCAGGATGACGGCATGATGGTAGACTATGTTCTGCGCAATGGACAGGTGGATTGTGTGCTGCATCGCCAGATCTGGGCGGATGAAAAGCTCTGGAATCTGACCATGACCGCGCCGCTGGCCGGCAACACTCTGCCGGAGGATCGGATGACCGCGCGGGAGCGGGAAATGTGCCGTGAGGATATGAATCACGATTTCCTGTCGGGTGTGTTCAACCGCCGCTACGCGGAAACGGAGTTTTGCACCAAGCTGGATGAGTGCATGGACGCACACCGCTGCGCGTCCATTGCGGTGGTGAAGATCGACCACGCCGACGAGCTGCTGGAGCAGCAGGGAAAAGCTGTGATGGATCAGGTGGTCTGCTTTGTAGCAAACCAGTGGAAAAAATACTATGACAGTCCGGAGGAACGGATCGTCTGCCGGATGAGCGACACGTTGTTCTTGATCGGCTGTGCCGACAAGACGGGCGAGGAGCTGACCGCCGAGCTGAATGAGATCTACCAGAAGATGCCGCATGAATGTGTGTCGTCGGTCGGTTTGATGCGCCGTGTGCCCTTCACCCAGTCGGTGGGTGTGGCCTCCACCTATGAGGTGCGCTGTCGCAACTGGGAGGCACTGTATCAGTTGGCGGAACGCCGGATGCACGAGGTTCAGACCGCAGGTGGCAACGGAGTGTATCGCTTTCAGTAATTGACAAGATGTATAAAAATCCCCCTTTTGGACAGGATAATGCCAAAAGGGGGATTTTTGTATGGAAAATCAGAAAAACGACAATCTGAATCTGCTGGAAGCTGTGGTGCAGAACACCGAAATGGGGAAAAACACCCTCGAGCAGATCGTGCCGATGACAGACGACATCCGTTTCAAGGCAGAACTGCTCCGCCAGCAGAATATCTATCGTCAGCTCAATCAGGAGGCACACACCGCTCTTTCCGCCAGCGGCGGAACGGCGCAAGGTCAGAGCACAATGGCAAAGCTGAATACGAAAATGGGTGTTGCCATGAAAACGATGACCGACAAATCGACCCGGAATCTCGCTGAAATGCTGTCCGAGGGAAGCAGTCAGGGCGTCATGGACTGCATCAAAAGCCAAAAGGACTATCCGGACGCTGCTCCCGGCGCAAAGAGGCTGATGCAGAAGCTGCAGGATTTTGAAGAGGACAACCGCATCAAGCTCGAACAGTTCTTATAAGCTCTCGACCATCGCCGCTACGATCCTGGTGGCGGTGGCTACATATTCCGCAATGCTGAACTTCTTGACGACCAGGACCTCATGTCCATCCTCGTCGGCATTGTCGCTCATGGCACGCAGAATGACGCAGGGAACGTCGTTCTTGGCTGCGATCTGGCTGACGGCAGCACCCTCCATCTCCACGCAGTCGGGAGCGCATTTCTTCTCGATGGCGGCTTTCGTCTCGCTATCACCGACAAACAGGTCGCCGGTGGCGATCTTGCCCGTCAGGAACTTCACGCCGGCAGCGGCGCAAGCGGTCTCGGCGGCAGCGATCAGAGCAGGATCCCCCGTGTACTCCTTCAGGAACGGCGGGTTCTGGCAGATCATATCAAGCTGTGCGTCGTGATAGAGGACCGTTTTGCCGATCACGACGTCGCCGATGCCGATTTTAGAGGTCATGTTGCCTGCGATGCCGGAGAAGATGATCTTTTCCGCACCGTATTTCGTGATGAGTACCTGTGTGGTGGCGGCAGCGTTCGCCTTGCCCATGCCGGCACAGCAGACAACGACCTGCTTGCCAGCCAGTGTGCCCTTGTGATACTCCACGCCGCCGTAAGACTCGATGGTGACATTTTCCAGCTTCGCGCAGAGCTGATCGACTTCATCGGGCATTGCGCCCATAATTCCGATAATCATGATAGACTCCTTCTGAATAAAACCTCTCCGTCAATGCTTCGCATTGCCGCCTCTCCTGATAGGAGAGGCCTTGACAGTCAGAAAAAGCTTTATCTCATTGCCAAAGGCTCTCCCTCCGGGAGAGCTGGCGAGTGTTAGCTCGACTGAGAGGCTGACATTAGACGTTAAACAGGAACTCAATCACGTCGCCGTCCTTTACGACGTACTCCTTACCCTCGGTGCGCTGGAGACCCTTTGCCTTAACTGCGGCATAATCGAAGTTGTTTGCTTCGAGGTCGCCGTAGCCGATGACGCTGGCACGGATGAAGCCACGCTCAAAATCACTGTGGATCTTACCGGCAGCCTGCGGAGCCTTCGTGCCCTTGCGGATCGTCCATGCGCGGCATTCCTTCTTGCCGTCGGTCAGGAAGGAGATCAGACCCAGAAGGTCATAGCTTGCGGTGATAAGATTGTCCAGACCGCTGGCTTCGATGCCCATTTCCGCAAGGAACGCCTTCTTCTCCTCGGCAGAGTAATCGGCGATGTCCTCTTCGGTCTTGGCACAGATGGGAATGTAGCGTGCGCCTTCCTCGGCGGCACGGGCGGCCACCAGCGGGACATACTTGTTGTTCTCGATGCCCTCCATCAGGTCGTCCTCGCCGACGTTGCAGGCATACAGAACGGGCTTGGAGCTGAGCAGGCCCATCTCACGGAGGACGTTCTGCTGCTCGGCATCGCTCTCATCGAAATCAAAGCTGCGGGCGGGCTTGCCTGCGCTCAGATGGTCAGCCAACTGCTGCAGCCACGCAGCCTCGGCAGCAGCACCCTTATTGTTGCCGCTTTTGGCAGCCTTTGCCATGCGACCTGCACGGTTCTGGACGACCTCGAGATCGGACAGAATCAGCTCATAGTCGATGGCGTCGATGTCGGAAATGGGGTCGACCGCCTCCGCCTTGGTGACATCCTCAACGACATGGATGATGTTGTCGTCATCAAAGCAGCGGACGACATGAACAATGGCGTCGCACTCTCGGATGTGACCGAGGAACTTATTGCCCAGACCTGCGCCCTGGCTTGCGCCCTTCACCAGACCGGCAATATCGACAAACTCGACGATGGCGGGCGTTTTCTTGCTGGTTTGCCAGATCTCAGCCAGCTTGTCCAGACGCTTGTCCGGCACAGCTACGATGCCGGAGTTCGGCTCGATGGTGCAGAACGGATAATTCGCGGCCTCCGCGTTCTTGGTGGAGGTGATGGCGTTGAACAGAGTGGACTTGCCGACGTTCGGCAGACCGACGATACCTAATTTCATATTCAAATACGCTCCTTACGGGTTCGATGAACACAATAATACAATTACCATTATACGCAAACCTTTGGCTCGGCGCAAGTGCTTCGGTGTGTTCGGAAGAGGGAAATAAGAAAAATCATACAAAAGATTCTTTATTTTGTCATAACTGTCTCGTATAATAGAAGATAGGCTGGAATTGGAAGTTCTGCTGGCGTGTCTGGATGCGTCGGCAGACCGGAAAACGGGCCAAACGCCTGACCGGAATGACATACAGGAGGAACATACAGATGGCAAACGAAAAGATTCTCGTCGTGGATGACGATACGAATATCTGCGAGCTGCTGCGGCTCTACCTGACCAAGGAGGGCTATCAGGTCACGGTGGCAAATGATGGCGAAGAGGGACTTGAAAAGTTCAATCAGGTCAAGCCGGATATGGTGCTGCTGGACGTGATGATGCCCAAGATGGATGGTCTGGAGGTCTGCCGCCGCATCCGCAAGCTGGGCAACACCCCGGTTATGATGCTGACCGCCAAGGGCGAGACCTTTGATAAGGTCCTGGGGCTGGAGCTGGGCGCGGACGACTATATGGTAAAACCGTTTGATTCCAAGGAGGTCGTGGCGCGCATCAAGGCGGTGCTCCGCCGCTGCGCCACCTCCACCCAGACAGAGACGACCGAGGGCGTGATCGAGTTCGACAACCTTCGTCTCGATATGAACAGCTATGAGCTGCGGGTCAAGGGCAAGGTGGTCGAAGCTCCGCCCAAGGAGCTGGAGCTGCTCAACTGTCTGGCTTCCCATCCCAATCGGGTCTATACCCGCGACCAGCTTCTGGACGAGGTGTGGGGCTTTGAGTATTATGGCGATTCCCGCACCATCGACGTTCATGTCAAGCGTCTGCGTGAAAAGCTGTCCGGTGCTTCCGACAAGTGGGAGCTGAAGACCGTCTGGGGCGTGGGCTATAAGTTCGAGGTGCGTCAGTAATGCGCAAAAGTATCTCCGTCACATTCTTTTCGATGGTGTCCACCCTGATGCTGCTTGGTATCGTCGTGATGGGGGCGTCGGAGTGGGTGCTGTTCAACCAGTATTTCGCGCGGGAACGGTACGACGCGCTGGACGAGGTGGTGAATGTCGCCCAGAAAGCGGCATCCTATTTCGTGCAGGAATCGGCTCTGCCGGAGGGCGAGGAGCTGGACGCTCTGAGTGCCAAGCTGGAGATCATCGGAGAGAGTGCGGAGGCGTATCTTTTCTTCACCGATGGGGACGGCAAGATCCTGCTGGCTTCCGATGCCGAGAATCTGACCGAGAAGAGCGTCGATGTCCGACTTTTGAGAAAGGCGGACGATTCGTCGGAAAATTATCATCTGTTCGGAACGCTGAATGGGGTGCTGAATGAAAAGACTTATGTTTCCATCCACCCCATCGAAAATGTTGCCGGACTGCGTTGCGGCTATCTGTTCCTCTGCTCGTCCGGTAAGCGTCTGAGCGAGTTTCGGTATCAGTTCTTCTCGAATTTCTTCCTGTCGGCGTGTGTGATGCTTCTGGTGGCGAGTCTGTTCACCAAAAGGCTGATGCGCCGCCTGACCGACCCGCTCCAGAAGGTGACGGATGCCGCTCAGCGGTTCGGCGGCGGCGATCTGTCGGTGCGTGTTGAGGGAGTGGATGGAGAAGGCGAGGTTGCGGATCTTGCCCGCACATTCAACACGATGGCGGAAAACATCCAGATGAACGACAATTCCCGCGGTCAGTTCATGGGAAATATCGCCCATGAGCTGCGCACACCGATGACGACCATCAAGGGCTTTATCGACGGCATTCTGGATGGAACCATCTCGCCTGATATGCAGAACCACTATCTGCAGCTCGTTTCAGAAGAGACGGGGCGTCTGGCGCGCCTGATCCAGAACATGCTCGACCTGTCCAAGCTGGAAAGCGGCGAATATCAGGTCAACGCACGGATGTTCAACATCTGGGAGACCCTGACGGGCGTTGCGCTGTCGGCAGAGCAGCGCATCAACGATGGGATGATCGAGATCGAGGGTCTGACGATGGACGAGAAAGTCCTTGTTTATGCTGATCCCGATCTCATCCATCAGGTGGCATACAATCTGCTGGACAATGCCATCAAGTTCACGCCCGCAGGCGGAACGATCCGCTTCGGGGTCGAGAAGCTTGGTCCGGACGTCGAGATCTCGATCTGGAACTCGGGTCAGGGCATCAGTCCGGAGGCTCTGCCCTATGTCTTTGAGCGGTTCTACAAGGAAGATCGCTCCCGTGGTCTGCATGCGCGGGGGGCAGGTCTGGGGCTGAACATCTGCAAAGTTCTTGTCAACCTCGCGGGCGGACAGATTCGGGTCGAGAGCCGGCAGGGAGAGTGGTGCAGATTCGTGTTCACCCTGCCGGCACAAGCTCCCAATCCGGGCGAGATGAAGCGTCTGCCCGATGAGAGCGGACAGCCCGTCGCAGTCGAGGATCCCGCCAGCATGAAGCCTGTCAACTGAATTTACAGCCAGACTGTTTTCCGGATACGGACAGCGGTCTGGTTTTCTGTGTTTCAGAAGGCAGGGATTCCGCTGAGAAGCCTTCTCCTTGAGGGAATGCGGTGGACTTTTTGTATTCTTTCCGTGAAAAACACGGCTGCGGATTTGATTTTTTGCGTGTTTTCATGTAAACTAGAAAATAGTTATGTCCGTCTCCGCTCTGATTGGAAAAATCCGGTCAGAAATCGGAGAAAAAGCAGGACGATCAGCAAAAATCTTTCTGAGAATTACGGAGAGTATAACAAATATGACGATTGTAAGTCCTTCGATCCTTTCCGCCGATTTCAACCATCTGGGCGATGACTGCCGGATGGTTCTGGATGCTGGCGCAAAGATGCTGCATTATGACGTGATGGACGGTCACTTTGTGCCGAACATCAGCTTTGGCGTTCCGGTACTCAAGAGCCTGCACAAGGGGCTGCCCGACGCGTTCTATGATGTTCACCTGATGATCTCCCATCCGCTGGAATATGTCGAGCCGTTCATTCAGGCGGGCGCGACCCTCTGCAACTTCCACCTTGAATGCGAGGATGATGTTCAGGAAACACTGGACAAGGTGAAGTCTCTGGGCTGCAAGGTCGGTCTGACCATCAAGCCCAACACCTCGCCGGAGGAGCTGCTGCCCTATCTCGATCAGCTTGACCTCGTGCTCGTCATGAGCGTGGAACCGGGCTTTGGCGGGCAGAAGTTCATGCCGTCGGCCCTCGAAAAGCTCCGCTGGCTCAAGGCTGAGCGGGAAAAACGCGGTCTGCACTATCTGCTGGAGGTGGACGGCGGTGTGGATGCGGTGACCGCACCCCTCTGCGTCGAGGCTGGCGCGGATGTTCTGGTGGCGGGCAGTGCCGTTTATGGCGCGAACGATCCCGCAGGGATGGTGCGCCGTCTGGCCGCTCTCTGAGAGGGAAACGCCATGGAAAAAGCTATCATTGAAATGCAGGAGCGGGAATTGGAGCGCACAGGGCAGTACTATAAGCACATCTGCTTTATGACGATCCCGCTGCTCTGCATGTCCTGCTATCTGTACGGTCTGCGTCCGCTGCTGCTCTGTGCGGTGGCTCTGCTGACCGGAAACTTCTGCGACCGACTGGTAAGCCTGTTCCGCCGCAGAGTTTATCAGGCATCCGACTTCTCGAACGAGAGCTTCGCGCTCGTCATTGCGTTGCTGATGCCTGCGACGGTGGATTGGTATGTTCTCATTGCGTCCGTTGTGGTCGGTATCGTGATCGGCAAAGAGGTGTTCGGCGGCTATGGCAGTTATCCGTTCAACCCTGCGGCGGTCGGATACACCGTTGCGGCGGTCTCATGGCCGGAGCAGGTGTTCCGCTATCCGCAGCCCTACACCACGATCCCGCTCTGGGATGCGTCAGGGGTTCCGGTATCCAGCAGCGTTTCCGATACGTTGCGGAGCGGCGGCATCCTGAACATCAGCTCTATGAGCCTTGGTCTGGGCGAGTATGCCGCCCCGATGGGAACGGGCGCGGCACTCATCATTGTGGCATGCGGGCTTTTCCTCTGGGTCCAGAAGGATATCCGGCTGAGCACCCCCATTGCCTTCCTCATCACCAGTGCTGTCATCGCCTTTGTGTTCCCGCGGGAGGCGGGCTTGATGGACAGCTCGATCTTTACCAGCTTTGCGGCACGCCTGAGCGGTGTGCGGGACGAGCTGCTGACGGGCGCGATGCTGTTTAGCGCGGTGTTCCTCTTCAACGAGCCTTACACCTGCGCCCATCACCGGATCGGACGGATCCTCTATGGCATTTTGCTGGGTGTTATGACGATGGGGTTCCGTTATTTCGGTGTCTATGATACGGGTGTCTGCTTTGCCCTGCTGACTCTGAACAGCATCTCCGGCTGGCTTGACCGCACCGAGCAGCAGCTCTATCAGCTTCTGCACCGGATGCCCGAAACGGAAAAGGAGGCTGCCGAATGAGACGCAAGGTTGCTGAAGAAATCGTCCGGGATCTGGACAAATACGCCCACCATGACCGTGTGTTCCTAAACAATCCGGTCGTCATGCAGGGCATGGGGCTTGCGCCGCTGGTGGTTCTGGCGACCAGCGGCAAAAACGCCGTGATGCTGGCTGTGGCGGTTTTGCTGCTGCTGACGCCCTCCCGACTGCTGGCTTGTCTGCTGAGCCGCTTTGCTCCGCTGAAGGATGAGCAGCCTTCGGCAGAAGAGCTGGAAAAGAAGCTGCTGCCCCGTGGTCTGATTTACTGCGGAAGCACGGCAGCGGTCTATTTTGTGATGTATCCGCTGCTGAACGCTCTCTTTGGGGTCGATCTGCTGAGTCTGGGTGTATATCTGCCCCTGCTGACGATCGAGCCGCTGCTCATTTATCGTTTTGGTCGTGTACAGGAGCGTCCCGCCAAAGCCATTTCCAAGGGACTGCGCATCACGCTGGGCTATGCTCTCATCCTGCTTCTGGTGGGCTGTGTCCGAGAGTGGCTGGCGGTCGGCACGGTCTTCGATGTGGCATTCGGGAGCCGTGCCGTCCTGCCGATGGCGTCCATGCCGGCAGGAGGCTTCATCGTGCTGGGGGTTCTCTGCGCTGTCTGGCGCGGAGTCGCCAACTGGTGGAAGAAAGATCTGCGAAATGAAGCAGGCAATGTTCTCGCGATCCAGAACCAGAAGGAGGCGAACCACGAGCAATGAAAGAGGTCTTGAATGCGGTCGGTGTCCTTTTTGGGTATGCGATGCTGGCTATTTTTGCGCAGAATGCTATCTTTACCCGTGGTCTGGGCGTTTCCCGTCTGGTGCAGCTTGTCGGCGATGACCGCACGAATAGCTGGTGGTTTGCGCTGATGCTCTGTGTGACCCAGATCCTGGTCGCACCGCTGGCATTTTATGCGGGCGGTCTGATCGCCCCGTTGCCCAATCGCGCGCAGCTTCGTCCACTGGTCTATCTGGGCTGTGTCGCAGTGGTCTGTCTGTTCGAGTATCTGGTGCTTCGGCTCGTCAAGGGTGCGCGCAGCGGTCAGTTGATCCGCATCCTGCCGCCGGCGGCACTGAACAGCTGTGTGCTGGGCGCAGTGCTGGTCGAGCGGACGCAGAGCTTTACCTTCGGGCAGTCGCTGGGCTTTGGTCTGGGCAGCGGTCTGGGATATCTGCTGGCAGTCATGCTGGTGACAGAGGCGAGAAAACGTCTGCGCAGCCCGACGATCCCGACGGCGTTCCGCGGACTGCCCATCACGCTGGTATATATCGGCGTGCTGGCACTGGCTATTTATGGTTTTACCGGACATTCTGTGATCCTGTAAGGAACAGGAAAAGGGGGAATCTTATGGCACGCTATCAAAAACGCCACAAGGTCAAACGCTATCGGCGGAGCTTTTACAGCCGTGAGATGCGGATCAGGAAAGGGGTCGGGATCGTGCTCCTGATCCTTGCGGTGCTGGGGGCAGCATGGTTTGCCGCACCCTATGTCATCGACTGGGCGACCCACACATGGTATACTGTGGTGCGCAATCGGGATCTGTCGGCATCCTCGGAATCGTCGAGCGCAGTTTCCAGCGAAGCGGCGTCCAGCATGGCTGTCTCGGTCGAAGCGTCCAGTGAGGCTGCGGCATCCTCGGTATCAGAGCCGGAACCGGAAGCGAAGGGGACGGCTGTCGTTGCGGGCAGTTGGGCAGAAACGGATGTGACGGCTCTGACCGATGATGATGCCATCCGTGCTGCCGCTCAGCAGTTAGCGGCGCAGGGAGCAACCTATGCGGTCGTGACTATGAAGGATACCGCAGGTATAGTCTACTATGCATCTCGGACGGCGGCAGGCGCAGCGAATGCGGCGTCCACGGTCGTCGATCCAGCACGCATTGCGGCGATCTTCAAACAAGAGGGTCTCGTTCCGGTGGCGAAGCTGGCAGCTTTCTGCGATCCGGCAGGCGCGCGCGCAGTCCGGACGATGGCGATCGGCTACACCAATCAGGACTATCTCTGGCTGGACAACAAGGCTTCGGCAGGCGGCAATCCGTGGCTGAACCCATACTCGGCTGAGGCGATCCAGTACATCGGTGATCTCATCGACGAGCTGCACGACGCAGGCTTCGATCAGATCGTGCTGGAAAATGTCCAGTTCCCGTCGGCACAGAGCGGCAAGCAGGATTTCGGTCAGACCAACGGCGTGGATCGTTCCGGTCAGTTGAAGGCTGACATCGCGGCATGGCAGGATCGCTTCGGCGACACGGTGACGCTCTGGTATGCCTACTCGCTGGGACAGGTGACGGACACTTCGACGACGCTGGGTGTGCCTGCGGCAGAGCTTGGGATACAGAATCTGCTGATTCAGGTCCCGTCCAAGTCTACGATGGAGGAGATTGCCCGCGCGGAGCTGCTCGAGACACTGAAAGCGGCAGGCGTAGAACACATCGTCATTCAGGATACCGTGGCAGGTTATTACGAATAAGTAAGGTTTTGGTTTTATTGAAAGCGAGGAATCAATTATGAATCACGCATCCTGCTTTTCTCCGGCTCACATCCTTCTTCCGGCGGAAAATATCCCGCTGGAGCAGTGGGGGTGCGTGGCATGTGACCAATTCACCAGTGATCGGGACTATTGGAAAAAGGCGGAACAGACCGCTGCGGGCAGTCCCAGCACGCTGAATCTCATTCTGCCCGAGGTCTACCTCGAGGACAGCGATGTGAATACCCGCATCGAGACCATCCATAAAACGATGGACGAATACGCCGCCGATGTTCTGACCCGTGCGGTGGATGGCTTTATCTACGTCGAGCGCACCGGGCAGAGCGGATGCGTCCGGCAGGGTCTTGTGGGCAAGATCGATCTGGAAGCCTACAGTTATGCCAAGGGAAGCCGTCCGGTCGTCCGTCCCAGCGAGAGCACCGTAGAATCCCGCATCCCGCCGCGGGTGGCGGTTCGCCGCGGCGCAACGCTGGAAACGCCGCATGTCATGATGCTGGCAGACGATCCGGACTGCACCCTCATTGAGCCGATCGGGGAGAAAAAGAAGGAACTGCGCAAGGTCTACGAGGGCGATCTGATGCTGGGCGGCGGACACATCGCAGGCTGGGCTGTCGAAGATCCAGCCCTACTGGAACAGATTGACCGAGCCCTGAACGCACTGGGCAGTCAGGACGCCTTTGACGCAAAATATCCGGAGGCAAAGGGTGCGCGTCCGTTGACGCTGGCAGTCGGCGACGGCAACCACTCACTGGCTTCGGCAAAGGCTTATTGGGAGGAACTGAAAAAGACCCTGTCCCCCGAGGAGCAGGAGACGCATCCGGCTCGCTGGTGTCTTGCGGAGGTCTGCAACGTGCATTCTCCAGCCATTGAGATCGAGCCGATCCACCGTGTCCTGTTCAATGTGGACTGCGGCGCGGTTCTGCTGGCTCTGATCACATGGAGCGACTCGAATATGGCGGGCATCTGTTTTGGCGATTCCAAGCAGCAGCCCTTTACGCTGGCGGGACCGCACGTCTCGAATGTCCTCAGCTTTGAGGAGCCTGTCGCTCCTCTGACGGTCGGCACGATCGACGAATTCATTGAACATTTCCTTGAGCGTCACAGGGAGGCACGGGTGGACTATGTTCACGACGAGCCTGCGGTCCGCGCCCTGACAAAGCAGGGCGGTGTGGCATTCCTTCTGCCGCCGTTTGAGAAGCGCGACCTGTTCAAGGGTGTCGTGCTGGGCGGTGTGCTCCCGCGCAAGACCTTCAGCATGGGTCATGCGGAAGAAAAACGGTACTATATAGAGTGCCGGAAAATCAAAAAATAACTAGGAGAACCATGACTTTTAACGAATTGAATCTGTCCGCCCCCATCCTGCGCGCTGTCGCGGAGGCGGGCTATGAAATACCCTCGCCCATTCAGGCAGCGGCGATCCCGCCGGTTCTGGAAGGACGGGATCTGATGGGCTGCGCCCAGACGGGAACGGGCAAGACGGCGGCGTTCGCTCTGCCGATGCTCGACCGATTGTCGGCTGCGCCTGCCCGTAAGAAGGGGACTGTCCGTGCTCTGATCCTGACCCCGACCCGGGAGCTTGCCTTGCAGATCGGCGAAAGCTTTGCGGTCTACAGCAAATATCTGAAGCTGCGCAGCACGGTCATTTTTGGCGGCGTCGGGCAGGCTCCCCAAGTGGAAGCCATCAAAAAAGGTGTGGAAATTCTGATCGCCTGCCCGGGTCGCTTGAACGATCTGGTCGGTCAGGGGCTTGTGGATCTGTCGAGCATTGAGATTTTTGTTCTGGACGAGGCGGATCGGATGCTGGATATGGGCTTTGTCCATGACGTCAAGAAGGTGATCGCCAAGCTGCCCGCAAAACGGCAGAACCTGATGTTCAGCGCGACCATGCCGAAGGAGATCGAGCAGTTGGCGGCCGGCATCCTGCACGACCCTGCGTTTGTCAAGGTCGATCCGGTATCCAGCACGGTGGAGCGCATCGACCAGAGCCTTTATTTTGTTGAGAAGGGAAACAAAAAGTTCCTTCTGCCATGGCTCATCAAGAACCTGAACCCGCCGGTGCAGAACGCGCTGGTATTCAGCCGCACCAAGCACGGCGCGGATAAGATCGCCCGCGACCTCACCAAACAGGGCATTCCGGCGGCAGCGATCCACGGCAACAAGAGCCAGAGTGCCCGTGTCGCCGCGCTTGAGGGCTTCAAGGCAGGGCAGACCAAGGTTCTGGTCGCAACGGATATCGCTGCCCGGGGCATCGATATCAGCGAATTGTCGCATGTTTTCAACTACGATCTGCCGGAAGTGCCCGAGACCTACGTCCATCGCATTGGTCGGACGGCCCGTGCGGGCGCAGAGGGCACGGCGGTGAGTTTTTGTGCCCCCGAGGAACAGGAATATCTGGCAGGAATTGAGAAGCTGAACCGTCGGAAAATCCCGGTAGTGTCCGGTCATCCGTGGGATGGCGTGCCTGCGCCGGTCAAAGCCGCACCGCCGGTGCGTGGACGCAAGCCGAAAGCAGAGACTCCGGAAGCCGAAAAGCAGGCAAAACCAGCTTCCAAACCTGAAAAGGCATCCGCTGCGGTTCCGGCAAAAAAAGCCGGAAAGCCTGCAAAACAGCCTGAAACCATAATAAAAGAGGAACAATCGATGGATGACAACCAAAAGCGTACCTCCGGCGGGCGCAATGAAAACCGCCGTTCCAATAACCGTCCCCGCCGTGAGAACAATGCCGCAGCTCCGGCAGCAAACAGCGGCAGCAATGCACAGCCTAAGTTTGACCCGCATTTCGTGAGCGCGCCCGAAGCGACTCCGCTCCGCACGGCGAAGAAAGTTGCCGCGCCGCAGACCGCGTCTCAGATCAAGACGGCACGGAACGCACAGCCGAAGAATGACCGTCCTGCACGGAACAACCGCAGCAATCGTGCAGGCGTGACCGAGCCAAAGGCAGCGCAGAATCCCCAGAGCAACGCTCCGGTCAATAATATGAACAACAGCCGCCGGAACAACGCCAACACCAGCACCGCACCGCTGGGTGCAGGTCGTGCGCCCCGCAAGCCGGAGCAGACCAATCCCCGTGGTCGTGGTCGGAACACAGCCAAGGATGAAGATCCGGGTCTTGTCCTCATCAGCCGCCGTCCGCCGCAGCAGAAGTTCAGCAGCTTTGAGGAGTACATGACCGCACACGGCGGCGCAACTGCCCCCATCGAAGACCACAGCGAGGAAGTCTGATGAAACAGCCGAATTTGCCGGGCAGCACTTCGCCGTGGCAGTGTCCGCTCTGCGGCAAACCGCTCTCGGGAGAGACCAACCTGAAATGCGCTTCCGGGCATAGCTTTGACCGCGCCAAAGAGGGCTACTGGCATCTGCTGCCGGTGCAGAAGATGCGTACAAAAGCCCCCGGTGACGGCAAGGAGATGGTTGCGGCACGCCGTGCGTTTCTGAATGCCGGCTATTATGGTGTTTTCGGCAGGACACTGGGTGAACTGTGTCTGGAATATGGACGCCCCAAAGCGCAGGGGCAGCCGCTCCGCCTTTTGGACGCAGGCTGTGGTGAAGGATGGTATGACCGCTGTATCGCGGAAAAATTCGAGCAGATCGGCTCTCCGCTTGCCTTGGCGGGCCTCGATATCGCAAAGCCTGCTGTCCGGCTGGCGGCAAAGGCTCTCCCGCAGGCGGAGTACGCTGTGGCGTCAAGTTTTGCCCAGCCGATCCAAACCGACTGGGCAGATCTGCTCCTGAATTGCTTCTCCCCCTTTGCGAAGGAAGAATTTCTTCGTGTTCTGCGTCCGGGCGGACGGATGATCTATGTTGTGCCGGGCGCAGAGCATCTTTATCAGATGAAAGCGGTTCTCTATGAGAAGCCGTATAAAAATCCGGTACAGGAGATCGCCTACGAGGGCTTTCGTGCCATCGGAGAGCGGGAGGTCACGGGTGAGATCACCGTTCCGGCGGAGCATCTGGAGGCGTTGTTTGCCATGACGCCTTACTATTGGAAGACCCCTCGTGATGGCGCAGCCCGCCTTGCGGCGTTGTCTGAGCTGACAACGACCATCTCGTTCCGGTTTCTGATCTTTGAAAAAGAGTAAAAACAGCACGAAGGGCTGGGAGCATCGCTCCCAGCCCTTCGTGCTGTTGTGTGTATCAGAAAGAGACGTAAATTTTTACTTTTTCTCACCCTTCGGGAGCAGATTTGCGCGCTCGAGAGCGGGGCGGAGTGCCAGATACAGAATGACGACGCAGACCGTCGAAGCGATGCTGTTGACGAAGGTGACACCTCCGGTGATTTTAGTCAGAGCTTTTGCGATGGTGTATTCCTGACCGAAGATGTAGACATTGCGGAAGTAGCCAAGGAACGGGTCGGTAAAGACGTTCAGCAGCAGACCGGAAGCACCTGCGGCAGTGACCTTCAGCAGATAGCCGGAGCTGTGGCGGTCGAGGTCACGAAGCTTAAAGACCTTATGCGCGACTGCGCCGCAGGTGATGCCGATGATGAACTTCAGGACAAAGGTCGTAATGGCATAGCCCGGGTCGCCAGCCAGAATATCGGCAAGTGCCAGACCGATCGCACCTGCCAGACCGCCGGAAACGCCGTCCAGCAGCAGAGCAGTCAATGCGGTGAAGGTGTTTCCGAGATGGAACGAAGAGCCGCCATAGAACGGGATCCGGAAGAACAGATATGCGATCAGGCTCAGAGCAGCCATGACACCGGTCAGAGCCAGCTCGTGGACACTGAAGGTGCGCTTGTAGAGCACGCTTGCGAATACGATGATGATGACGATGACTGCCAAAAGCAGCCACATTGCGGTCGTTGACATGATATTTCCCTCCAATTTCACAAAAACCCACAAAACCGATTGACTTTTTTCTGTCCGGCGGGTATGCTCCTATTATACGCAAAACTGAACCCATGAAAATATCCAGAATAAAGTTTTTTTATGGGGTCAGTTTGAAAAAATATCCAAAAATGGGAGGGGTCTCATGTTTCATTTGACAACAGCGTTGGATGCGGCATCAACGGTTCCACTGTATGAGCAGCTTTATCAGAGCCTTGCCACGGAGATGCGCTCGGGCACGATCCCAGCGGGTACACGGATGCCCGGGAAACGTCGCCTGGCGGCGGAGCTGTCGGTGTCGGTCAACACGGTGGATGCGGCGTATCAGATCTTGGCGGCGGAGGGATACCTCGAATCCCGTGAGAGAAGCGGCTTCTATGTGCAGGAATATCTTGCGCTGTCAACTCAACCGGAAACCGTCCGATCAGCAGTTTCGGAACGGATGCCGGAGCCGAAAAAAAAGGTCGGAACGGTGCGGTTCGACCTTTCGACCCGGGGCATTGATCCTGCCTTGTTCCCGTTCCGGACATGGGCACGGCTTCAAAAGGAGCTGCTCTACTCCTCGCCGGAGCTGCTGACGCACGGTGATGCGCAGGGCGACTGGGAGCTTCGGCGGGCTTTGGCAGAATATCTCGAGGAATATCGCGGGGTACAGTGTGGAGCGCATCAGATCGTCGTTGGGGCAGGTCTGGAATACCTGCTCGGTCTGCTTGCGCCTCTCCTCCCGGGGATGACGGCGGTCGAAAACCCCGGCTATCCCCGCGCGAAGCAGGTGCTGGAAAATAACGGTGTGGAATGCTGCTGCCTTCCGGTGGATGAGGATGGCCTGTCCGTCGAGGCTCTGTCCCGCTCTGGCGCAGCCGTCTGCTATATCACCCCAAGCCACCAGTTTCCAACCGGCGTTACCATGCCTGCCGGACGTCGGGCAGAGCTGCTCCACTGGGCATCCCGAAAGCCTGGACAGCGGTACATCATCGAGGATGATTACGACTCGGAATTCCGCTTTGATACACGACCGCTCCCCAGTTTGCAGGGGATGGCAGGCGCAGACGGTCCGGTGGTCTATCTGTCCACCTGCTCCCGCAGTCTCGCGCCCAGCATCCGTATCGCCTATATGGTACTTCCGGAGCATCTTATTCCGACATGGCAGAAGACCTATCGATTCTATTCCAGCACGGTCAGCCGCTTCGAACAGCAGACTCTGGCACGGTTCATCACCGAGGGCTATTTTACCCGTCATCTGGCACGGGAGCGTGTCGCTTACAAAGCCCGCAGGGATGCTTTGACGGCTGCGCTGCGGACGACGTTCCGACCCGAGGAATTGACGCTGGAAGGGCTGCACACAGGTCTGC
>CAVEGP010000004.1:0-60443 GCA_963615155.1 Bacteroides uniformis
CATACGTGCCGCCGCCCATGGTGAACGGGGTCGCGTTCTCGCCCGTGACCTCGTTGTAGGTCTCGATACAGGCTTTGATCGCAGGCGTGTCCGCCTCGATATAGAACGGTTCTTCGGTGCTTGCGTCCACCAGCTCTGCGCCCGTGCCGATGGCTTCCCGGATGCTTGCCGCGATCTTCTCGCCGTTGGTGCAGGTCGGGAAGCGGCTGTCTATGGTCTGCACCATCCTGCCGTCCTCCATATAGATACGTCCGCCGACGATGGTGAGCGGACCGAACGGACCATCTGCGCAGTCGATGCCCAGACCCTCGCCTGCTGTGGAGCTGTGCAGCTTCATGACCGACTCCAGATAAGCACGCTCTTCCTTATTGCACAGACCGTTGTCCAGCAGATAGCTCATGACAAGACCGATGGCGTTGACCGTGCCGGTGGGCATTGCGGCATGACCGGACTTGCCCCAGCCACGGACACGGACGCCGTTTCCTTCCGGCTCGAGGGTGATGTTGGGGGCGTTCTTCAGCTTTGCGATGTCTGTCTCGACCAGTGCGCTGGCACGGTCAGGCACAGCGTTATTTGCCACGCCGCCGACGATTTCCTTGATCACGCCATTACAGACCGGACTGACGAGCTTGCCGCGGAACTGTCCCTTCTCACCGTTGCAGACCGGAAATTCCGCGTCCGGAGTAAAGCAGAATGCCGGAGCGGTGTAATGCTTGAGGTAGTAATCAACATCGCCCATGCCCGTTTCCTCGTTGTCGCCAACGAGCGCACGGATGGGATATTTTAGGGAAACGCCCTCTTCCTTGAGGAATTTCAGTGCATACAGGGTTGTGACCATCGGACCCTTGTCATCTGACACACCGCGTCCCAACAGCCAGCCATCCCGGATCCGCATCTTAAAGGGATCATCCGACCAGCCGTTGCCCTCGGGCACAACGTCAACATGGCAGATCGTTGCCAGATATTTTTCCGGATCAGCACCAGCCAGCTCTGCGTAGCCCATATAGTTCTCGCAGTTGTGGGTCGCCAGCCCCATTCCTGCTGCCAGTTCCAGCGTCTTGTCCAGTGCGGCGCGTGCGCCCAAGCCAAAGGGTGCGCCTTCTGCGGGTGCGGTTTCCACACTGTTGATGGCTACGAGAGCCGCAATATCGTTCAGGAGCTGTTCTTTATTCGCCGCGATAAATGCGTCGATCTTCTGGTTCAATGCCTGATCCATGATTTCAATCGTCCTTTCTTCGTCTTATCAAAGACACATCGTTGTCCAT
Source organism: Bacteroides uniformis (assembly GCA_963615155.1). Lineage (GTDB taxonomy): Bacteria > Bacillota > Clostridia > Oscillospirales > Ruminococcaceae > Faecalibacterium. The sequence continues at coordinate 1,266 of CAVEGP010000004.1, forward strand.
TGTAGCATATTTCCGATGGGAATTCTATTGTCATTTTGCACGATGACACCACCGGATTTTCAGCCGACTGCAAAGAACGCGCTCAGTGCGCCCAGCAGTCCCGCACTTGCCAGACCCATGATGATACCCGCCAGCAGCACGCCGCCCATGCAGGCGATCAGGACATCCTTGAACTTCATATCAAGGATCGAGCCTGCCAGAGTACCCGTCCATGCGCCTGTGCCGGGCAGCGGGATCCCAACAAAAAGCAGCAACGCCAGCGCCAGACCACGCCCAGCCTTTGCTTCCAGCGCACGGCCACCTTTTTCACCCTTGACGATACAGAACTTGCAAATTTTTCCGATCAGCGGCTTATCATAGCCCCAGATCAGGAATTTTCGGGCAAACAGGTAGATGAACGGCACAGGGACCATATTGCCGATAACACAGACCAGATAGGTCGGCAGCACCGGAAGCCCCATTCCAAGACCGATGGGGATCGCGCCGCGCAGCTCAATAATGGGAACCATTGAGATGACAAAAACGATTAGATAATTTTTGAGCATATATGCACTCCTCATTATAATAAGCAGGGGTCACAGGTCGATCTGCAGCTCCACCGGGCAGTGGTCTGAACCAAAGATCTCATTATGGATCTCCGCAGCTTTGATCCGATCGGCGATCCGCTTCGAGACAAGGAAATAGTCGATGCGCCAGCCTGCGTTCTTTTCCCGTGCATGGAAGCGATAGCTCCACCAACTGTATTTGACCTCCTCCGGATGAAGAACTCGGAAGCTGTCCGCAAATCCGGCATCCAGCAGCTCGGTCATTTTGGCGCGCTCCTGATCGGTGAAGCCCGCACTCGTCCGATTGGTCTTGGGGTTCTTGATGTCGATCTCCCGATGGGCGACATTCAGGTCCCCGCAAAGGATGACCGGCTTTTTTGCGTCCAGAGCCAGCAGATAGGCACGGAAATCATCCTCCCAGCCCATCCGGTAATCCAGACGCTTCAAGCCGTCCTGACTGTTCGGGGTGTAACAGTTGACAAGATAGAACTCCGGATATTCCAGCGTCAGCACCCGACCCTCGTGGTCGTGCTGCTCGATGCCGATGCCCTGTGTAACGGTCAGCGGCTGCTCCCTGCACCAGCACGCTGTGCCGGAGTAGCCTTTCTTTTCGGCAGAGCAGGTGTACTCGGTGTAGCCCTCGGGCGCAAAATCCGCCTGCCCCGGCTGCATCTTCGTTTCCTGTACCGAGAAGATATCTGCGTCCAGTGCGGCGAAGCTCGCAGCGAAATCATGGGTCAGGCAGGCACGCAGACCGTTGACATTCCAGCTGATCAGTTTCATATCCTCGTCCCCTTTTCATTCTATGCTTTATATTTCGTTTTCCAGACGCCGCTTTGGAAGCGCGCGACAAAGCATGTGACACGACAAACCCAGTCCACGACCATTGCGATCCAGACGCCGACTGCCCCCATGCCCATCCTGACGCCGATGACATAACTGAAGCCCAGACGCCATACTGCCATGCTGAGAACGGAGACGACCATTGTGAATTTGACGTCGTTTGCGGCACGGAGTGCGTTTGGCAGAACAAAGGAACACGGCCAGAGCAGGATGCCAAAACCCGCATGGATGCGAACCAGCAAGATTGCCAGCTCCATCGTCTCGCCCGACAGCTCATAGATCCCGACCAGCGGGCGCAAAAAGATCAGGATCGCGCCGTTGAAAACGCCCATTGCGATATATGCCCAGAGCACCAGCTTTCGGGTGTAATACACAGCCTGATCGTTGTCGCCCGCACCGATGCAGCGACCCACGACCGTGATCATTGCCAGACTGATGGCTTGTCCCGGGATACAGCCCATACCGTCGAGGTTGTTCGCGACTGCATTCGCCGCGATCTGAACCGTGCCGAAGGTGGAGATCATGCTGACGACAAGGATGCGTCCGGCCTGGAACAAGCTGTTCTCGAATGCCGATGGGATCCCGATGCCAAGGATGCGCTTTGCCAGCTTGCCGTCCAGCCGGAGCGTTTTGGGAACAGTCAGCATCTGCCCCTTCTGATAGCAGCGGGTCAGGATGAGGACAGCCGCCACGACACGAGAGACCACGCTCGGCCATGCAACGCCGTCAACGCCCATCTTCAAAAAAAAGATACAGACCGCATTGCCGACGATATTGATAACGTTCATCAGGATGCTGATCTGCATTGAGATCTTTGAGTTGCCCATACTGCGGTACAGAGCCGCACCCGCATTATACAGTGCGAGGAAGGGGTAGCTCAGTGCCGTGATCTTCAGATACAGCACGCCCGCGTCCAAAACATCCGCATCAATGCTGCCGTAGCAGAGCCGGATCATTGGTCGTGCCAGCACAAAACAAAACAAGCCGACCGCCGCGCCCAGCAGGGCACTGAGCAGAACGAGCTGACCGGAGCTTCGATTCGCATGTTCCTGCTCCTGTGCGCCCAAATACTGGCTGACGACCACTGCGCCGCCGGTTGCCAGAGCCGCAAACAGCACGATGATGAGGTTATTGATCATATCCACGAGACTGACGCCCGAGATTGCTGCCTCACCGCAGCGCGAGACCATCATGGTATCCGCCATGCCGACTGTGACCGCCAAAAGCTGCTCGACCAGAAGCGGACCGGTCAGTTTCAGCAGCTCCTTCTGGGTGAACAGTGGCTTCCGCCCGCCGAACAAAGGCGATTTTTGTGTTTGGATGCTTTCCGTATTCATCCACTCTCCTTTCAATTCCGAGGTGTTTTTCCCCATAGCTTCTTCTTTTTCCGGAAAAAACGCATGCGCTTTTCCGATACGACGCAATCAATATCATCTTAGCACAGCCATCCTCGGTTGTAAAGCGAAACTCTCTGCTTCTTTTTTCCTCCGGTCTTACCGCCATGTCTTTGTCACTTTGGTGAATAAAAAGCCTCTGAATTTGTGCGTTCCGCCAAAAGTGCGTTTTTATCTCCATTTTGAAGAGAATTTTTCAAAAAAGGCTTGTATTTTTAGGGCAAACGTGATAGTCTTGTATCCAACAAGAGTAGTTCCTTGGATACATTTCATCTTCTCTGGTTCTCTCTTGATTTTTCTTTCTTCATTTTATGCTATTTTCTTCATTTACCTTCTTATCATTTACCCTGCTGTTCCCCGTGGGAACAAGAAAGGCGATGACCCATCCTGCACCGGGTCACCGCCTTTTCTTTTTTGTTTTTGGGTTCAGCGGGTCAGCTTCCCGAACGCCCGCCGGACGTCTCCCGAGAAATAGAGCGTCCCCAATGCGCAGACGGGATCTTCCCCGCCCAATTCCAATGCACGGGCGACTCCCCCCTCGATGCTGGGAGCGGCTTCGGCCGCAAAGCCTGCCGACCGGATCTCTTCCGCCAGCGTTTCGGCCGGCATCGCGCGGGGCGTATGTGCCGCCACCGTCACGAACTGCTTTGCCAACGGCTCCAGCAGAGCCAGCATTTCGGACACATCCTTGTCTGCCATAATACTGATAAGGAACACGAAACTCTTGCCCGGAAAGAGATCGCGCAAGCTTTGCACCGTTGCCCGCATTCCGTGGGCGTTATGGCTTCCATCCAGCAGGAACGCCGGAGAATGCCGCAGCAGCTCGAACCGACCCGGCCAACGGACGGTTTCCAGTCCTTTCCGGATCGCCTCCTCCGGGATGTTCCAGCCCGTTTCCCGCAGAACACGGAGGGTCGTGATGGCGACTGCCGCATTTTTCGGCTGATAGCTGCCGATCAGCGGGAGCTTCACCCCGTCCAGACCATCAAAATCAAATGTCACCTCATCGAGATTTCCACAATCATAGTGCAGTTTGTTGAAATCCACGATCGTCAGCGACGCATGCATCTCGGCAGCTTTCCTTGCGATCACCGCATCCGCTTCCGGCACACCGCCATAGCTGACGACCGGACTATTCTCCTTGATAATACCTGCCTTCGCCGAGGCGATATCCGCAAGCGTCGGTCCAAGCTCCTTCACATGATCCATCCCCAACGCCGTGATGACGGCGCACTCCGGCGGGTCGATCACATTGGTGGAATCCAATGTGCCGCCCAGACCCACTTCCAGCACCACGATGTCACACTGCTTCTCGGCAAAATAGAGCATTCCCAGCGCGGTAATGATCTCGAACTCGGTCGGAACATCGGTCATGGCGTCAGCGGCAGGCTTGATCTTCTCCACCAGACGCACCAGTTCCTCATCGCCGATCTGATCCCCATCCACTTGGATCCGCTCGTTGAAGCGATTGATGAAGGGGGAGGTATACAGCCCCACCCGATAGCCCGCCGCCTGCAGGCAGGATGCCAGCATTGCCGACGTGCTGCCCTTGCCGTTCGTTCCAGCCACATGGATGAATTTCAGTTGTTTGTGCGGGTCGCCCAACGCCGCCAGCAGGGTACGGGTGCGGGTCAGCCCGGGCTTATGCCCCGCCCACTGCACCGCATGGATATATTCCATCGCAGATTCGTAGTTCATAGATTCAACCTCAGTTCTTTTCTACCATTTTCATGAGGGCTTTGTTTTCCAGCAGGATGCGGATCAGAACCGTATTCACTGCGCTCAGAATCAACGCATTCGGGATTCGGGCAAAGAGCACGCTCCACGCATAGCCGTAAAAAATGCGGAGTGCCAGCGAATTGATGACCATCGAGCCGACAAAATGCGCCAGCAGAACACTGATCTGCAGCCGCAGACCAAGGCGCAGGTTTACCATCTGCTTCCATGCCAGACCCGCCACCAGACCGATTGCCCCCGCACCCAGCGTAATGAGCGGGTTGACAGCGTAACCGGACAGGATGCCCCCGATCATATCCGCCAGTGCTCCGACCACAAAGCCGGCTGCCGGTCCAAAGAAAATAGCTGCCAGCAGAACAGGCAGACTCCCCAAATTAAAGCGGACGAATCCGGTCGAGATGCTCAGCACCCGGCTGAACACAACGCTCATCGCAATAAGCAGAGCCATCAGGGTCAGCGTGCGGACAGAATTTCTGGAATCCTTCATATCAATTGTCCTCCCAAAAGGATAACTCACGGGAGGGCAAAACAAAACGCCCTCCCTGTGTGACAAACCGCACAAAGGAGGGCGTGAATCCAACAAGCTTCACTTCCAGCCAAGACCGCAGACGGTCTCGCCTGCACCCAAGTCCATGCAGCAGCGGGATGCAGACCACGCACCGCGGCTTTGCTTTCCTTCGTCCGCAGCACAACTCCCCGTTGATGCGGCACTTAACGCGCATGGTCTTACTCTGTTGATGATTTCATTATATGCTTTTTTTCGCCCTCTTTCAATCGCAGGTTGTAACAGCTTTGACAAAAAGTTTCGCTGGTTTTTATAGAAGTTGCTACCCTATACCGCAGGGCCATCACTTTTCCGTTTCACGCAGGAGCTTTCCCGACTTGCCAATGGCTCCCCCTTTTGGGGGAGCTGGCAACGCCATTAGGCGTTGACTGAGAGGGCTACTCGTGATAAGATGGAACTAACACTGTGGGGATCTTCCCCGGAAAGGACTTCTTCTCTATATGAAATTCCATGAGATGACCTATACCCGTCCCGACATCGACGCTTTGCTGGGTCGCTGCAAGGAGCTTGCCGCAAAAGCCGCTTCTGCCGCCAGCGATGAAGAGATCGTCGCCGTTTACTACGAGCAGAGCCACGCCTTTGCAGACTACAACACCGCCGCAAATGTGGCAAGCATCCACTACACCTGCGACACCCGTGACGCTTACTGGAAGGCAGAGCAGGACTTCTTCGATGAAAACAGTCCGGCTGTCTCCAATGCCAGCACCGAGATCAGCCGTGCGTTCCTCTCCAATCCGCACGTCGATGCCCTGACGAAAGCCTTCGGCACGACCTGTGTCGCCGGCATGAAGAACGCTGTCCTTGGCATGGACGAGCGCACCATCGATCTGCAAAAAGAGTACAACGCCCTTGTCAGCCAGTATCAGCAGGTATACGGCGGCGCACTGGTCGAGTTCGACGGCAAGCAGCTCACCATTCCCCAGCTTGGTCGTTATAAAGAAAGCACCGATCCTACCATCCGCCGTGGCGCATATGAAGCCGAGGCTTCTTATTTTGACGCGCACCGTGACGAGCTGGACAGCATTTATACGCAGATCGTCAAAAACCTGAACGCTCAGGCGAAGATCATGGGCTACCATGATTACAGCGAGCTGTCCTACGTCCGGATGAACCGCATCGGCTACGGTCCGGAGGAAATTCAGAAGTTCCGTGAGCAGGTCGCCAATGATGTCGTTCCCGAGCTGAAAAAGGTCATTGAGCTGCGCAAGAAGCGCACCGGCATTGAGCACCTGACCTTCACCGACCTGCCCATCTCCTTTAAGGACGGCAATCCCAAGCCCATCGAGGGCTATGACGCGCGGATGGCAGCCGCCCGCACCATGTACCACGAGCTGAGTCCGGAGACCGCCGAGTTCATTGATTTCATGCAGGACAACGAGCTGTTTGATGTCGAGAGCCGTCCCGGCAAGATGTCCGGCGGCTATATGACGAGCCTGCCCGCCTACAAAGCACCTTTTATCTTCGCCAACTGGAACGGCACATCCGCCGATGTCGATGTTCTGACCCATGAGTGCGGTCATGCGTTCGAGGGTTATGTCGCCGAGCGGAACGAAAAAGTCCCCGCTGACCTCGAGTGCCCGGGCATGGAGAGTGCCGAAATTCACTCGATGGCGATGGAGTTCCTGACCGCTCCGTGGCATCATCTGCTGTTCGGCAAGGACACCGAAAAGTACGCCCTGCTCCATGCTGAGGACAGTTTCCTCTTCCTCGCCTATGGCTGCATCGTGGATGAATTCCAGCACAAGATGTATCAGAACCCCGACCTGACCCCCGACGAGCGGAATCAGGTCTGGCTGGAGCTGGAGCACAAGTATCGTCCGTGGATCGACTTCGACAACCTGCCCTTCTATGGTCGGGGCGCAGGCTGGCAGCGTCAGCTCCACATTTACGAGTGCCCCTTCTATTATATTGACTACTGCCTATCCACGATGGCAGCCTTGCAGTTCTTCCTGCTGAGCCTGAACGACCACAAGGACGCATGGGAGCGGTATCTGCGCTTGGTGCGCCGTGCAGGTCTGGCAAGCTACACCGAGCTATGCGAAACTGCCGGACTGAAAATCCCCTTCACCGACGGCAGCATCAAAGCCATCGCCCATCAGATGAGCGATTGGATCGCAGCGCATCAGGTCTGATCGTCCTCTCCGTCTCGCTCCGCTCGACAGCTCTTCTGTCCGGAGAGATTCTTGGCAAGTCAGGAAAATTTGACTATACTACCAATAGAAAAGGTGCTGCCTGCAAAGGTCAGCTCCCGTACCCCTTTATGTCAAAGGTTGCCGGATATAAAACAAATCCCTCAAACAACAAGAGCTCTCCCCGACAAAACCGCTTGGGTCCATCGGGGAGAGCTCTTTGCTTTGGGGGATTGCTTTCTATAAGAGAGAGTTTTGGGCGGGATCATACTTGTAACAGAGTCCGGAATTCTAATTGCAGTTAACGATCCACAAAGATAAAAGGCGCACACTCCAATCTTTGTAACCGTATAATCTTTTCCGTTATAGGATACAGTTGAAGGAATTGTAACAGCACCACCGCTGAAGTTCTTGGTATAACCCGTGACCTCAACGGTCTTGTTCGTTTCATCGATTACTGTGTAGGTGATGTTGTCATAGGTAAAGGTGACTACATCCCCCCCGCAAACGCCGCTGTCGGCAAAAAGGTAAGCAGCATAGCGACCGATAGCAATGCGCTCAGGAGTCGTAGTCGTGGAGTCCGCATGATAATTACCTCGCTTTCGTCTGTTTTTTTTGATAAACCTATTGTAATCCAACTCCCAAAGCTTTACAATATTTTTGCAAAAATGACTTGTAAAAATGCAAAAATAACTTGTTTTAAAAAATCTTCTGCCGGAGGGCAGCGGCGCAGAGAAGAACAAGAGCCTGCTCTGTTGCGGGACAGAGAAGACCTCAAAGTGGATTTCCGTGCCGTGCTCTTCTTTTTGCTTGACGGAGCTTTTCAAATCCGCTATTATATAGGGTATAGAATAAACTGCCCCCCTCGGGCATAAAAGGAGTGGGATTACCAATGGAAAAAGAAATCAAAGGCATCAAAAAGTTCTTTGAAGAGTTCAAAGCGTTCGCCATGCGCGGCAACGTGCTGGATATGGCAGTCGGTGTGGTCGTCGGCTCGGCGTTCACGGCAATCGTGAACTCTCTGGTCGGCGATATCATCTCTCCCCTGATCGGTCTGTTCTTCAACGCGGACTTCTCGGACGTCGTGATCCAGATCGGTGATGTCGGCATCGGTATCGGTTCGTTCATCAACGCCATCATCAACTTCCTCATCGTGGCGTTCGTCCTCTTCGCTGTACTGAAGGCGTTCAATGCGGTCTTTAATAAGAAAAAGGAAGAGTCTGCTCCGGCAGCTCCCACCACCAAGGTCTGCCCTTACTGCCAGAGCGAGATCGCCATCAAGGCTGTCCGCTGCCCGCACTGCACCTCCAAGCTGGAGGGCTTCCCTGAGATCAACGCCTGATTTTTTCCCTCAGAACCAGAAATCCCTCCTGAGCATTCGCCCGGGAGGAATTTTTTTGCTTTATTTTACAGTTTTTGATCTTGCAGAGCTTACTGCACGTTGGTCAGCTCTGCCAGCTTATGGAAGAGCTCGGTGTTGTCGAACACACCGCGGAATTTCTCCGCGCCAACGCCCTTGGCATAGATGTTGACTGAGGCACCCGTATGGGCGTAGGTGGTGTGATCCATACCGGACTTGTGGTTGATGGTATGGCAGACAGCCATCGAGAAGGGGATGTAAGTACCATACAGTTCGTAATCTTCCTGACTCATTTTACTTTGAGACGAAGCTCCAACCTCGAGGGTACGCTCATATGCCTTGCGCAGATTCTCGACCTCATAATCGGTCAGAAGCAGCTTGCCTGCGTTGGCTGCGTCCGGATCAGAGGGCAGGGTCAGACCAAAGGCATTCTTCACGTCGATCATTGCCGTCTCAAAGGGAGTCTTGTTTGCGATATAGCCATGCACATAGGTCGAATCGAATTTTGCATAGGACATCTTCTGGTGGGTCAGATTGGTGAGGAAGGTGTCGTAATTGGTGGTCTTGTAGCCAATACCCATACCGCCCGTCTCGTGGTCAGCGGTGACGAGGATGAGGGTCTCGTTCGGGTGAGCGTTGTAGAACTCTTCCGCCGCCTGCACTGCGTTGCTCATTTCCAGCACATCGTGGATGGAAGCGGCTGCGTCATTTGCGTGGCATGCCCAGTCGATTTTACCGGACTCGGTCATCAGGAAGAAGCCATTCGTATTGTCCAGCAGCTCAATGCCCTTTTTGACGTAGTCGGTCAGCTGCCATTCACCTGCGGCAGCATCCATTGCGTAGTTCATAGCCTTGCCGTCTGCCAGCGTCTCGGCAATGATCAGGGTCTTGCCTGCGCCTGCCTTCAGAGCCGCCGCGCCTGCCTGTGTGGTGACGACATTGTAGCCAGCCTGTGCCGCAACCTCGTGATTGTTGGGACCGGTACCGTCGCCGTTCACCTTCTGGAACTCGCCGCCCGCGAAATACTCAAATCCTGAATTCGCCAGCTCCACGCCGATCTGATAGTAATTCTTGCGGGTCTTCTGGTGCGCGTAGAACGCCGCCGGGGTAGCGTGGTCGATGTTGACCGAGGAAACCACGCCAACCTTATAGCCCTTCTGAGCGTGAAGCTTCTCGGCGATGGTCTCATAGGGAACGTCCCGCGTCCACGGGCACATATTGATGACACCGCTCTCGGTCTTGTTTCCGCTGGCGATGGAAGTTGCGGTAGAAGCGGAATCCGGACAGAAAGAGGTGCTGTCGTAGGTCGTCACGCTGCCGACCTCCGGGAAGGAGGTGAAGCTCAGGTCAGCCTCGGTGATCGCGCCGTTGTTCTCGACCGTACCCTTATAGAAGCGGGCAGACTGGATTTGTGCCGTGCCCATGCCGTCGCCGATGAACAGGAAAATATACTTAGGCTTCTTGATGAAGTCCAACAGACCGTTTTCTTCCTCCTCTGCCTGCTTTGCAGTGGTGGGAGCTGCGGCATTTGCCGCGACCGGAGCGGCCGCCATCACGCCCAGTGCCGATGCCACTGCACCGACCTTCAAAAAGCTGCGGCGGGTAAGATTCTTCTCTTTCATACCAGATATCCTCTCTTTTCCAGAGCCACACGGCTCATTCGTTTTCTCTCATGGGAACGTCTTTATTGTATCGGAGTTTTTCTTCCGCCGAAACCATCCTGGTGCAAAACATTCGTAAAAAGTGAGGGGAAACTTTCTCCCCTCTGTAAAAACTCTTCACATTTTGTAAAATCCATGCGCAAGCTTTCCGGCTCAGCCCATACAAAAAAACAGGGCACTTTCCATTTCAGAAAGCGTCCCGTTTGTTATATATGTTTTAAATTTTACGCATTGAATTTCTTTTCGTCAAGCAGACCTTCGCTCTTTGCGACGCAGATGCTTGCAACGGCGTCTCCGACGACATTCAACGAGGTGACAAGCATCTCTATGGGGCGGTTGATCGCAAGGATGAGCGAGTACGCCAGCAGCGCGCTGTCATTGACGAAGCCCACACCGGACAGGATCGTGAAGAGGATGACCGCTCCTGCGCCGGGCGCGGCAGGTGTCCCCACCGAAGCCAGCAGTGCCAGCAGCGCGACCACCACCAACTGACCGGGAGTGACCGTGTAACCGGCGCAGCCTGCAATGAATACTGTCGCGACGACCTGCATGATGGCAGTGCCGTCCATGTTGATGGTCATCCCCAGCGGCAGAACAAAGGAGGCTATGCTCTCATCCACGCCAAAATCCTCGGTGCAGACCTTGATGTTCAGAGGCAGGGTCGCCGCGCTGGAAGAGGTGGAGAAGCCAAAAACCGCAACATTGGCGATTTTCCGGATAAAGGTGATGGGGTTCTGCTTTGCGCCCAGAGCGACGACCAGCGGATACCCCGTCAGCAGAAAGACGAAGAGCAGAACCACAGTGACGACCACATACACCAGAGCCGGTTTCAGGTAATCGACCCCATAGATGGCGAAGGTACGGGTCAGCAGAACGAAGACCGCAAAGGGCGCAAAGTTGTTGACAACGAAGTTCAGGAAAACGACCACGACATCGTTGACCTCGCCCAGCAGACGGCGGAGGGTGCTGGTGCGGCTCTCACCCAGCACGTTCATGCTCAGGCCGACCGCCACTGCCAGAAAGACGGAGGACAGCACCGCATTGTTGCTGCCGAACGCAGTGATGATATTGGAGGGGATAACATTCAGGACAACATTCAACGGATTGGAGCCAGTCGATCCCGTCGTGCCGGTCAGCCCCTCGATGTGGGTATTGAACAAGCCCATGGAATAGATGGCGTAACCTACGCAGCCCGCCAGTGCCAACGCCATGAAGGAGCAGAGCAGGAACCAGAAGAGGGTCTTTGCGGAGATGCGCCCCATCGTGCGTGTGTCGGCGATGCTGCCGATCGCCAGCGAAATGGAGGTGAACACCATCGGGATGATGACCAACTGCAACGCTTTGATGAACAGTTGTCCAATGATGTAGAAGATGCCAAAGGCACGCTCGGCCCCCTCTGCCGTGATATCCTGAAACAGCAGGTCGTTGATGGTCTGCCATACGCCGCTATTGCCGGAAGAGATCAGCTTCTCACGCAGGAGCATCAATGCCAGACCTGCCGCCAGACCACAGACCAGCGAGACGGTCATCTTTTTTGCCAGAACCGCACCGGTATTCTTGCTCTTTTCCATAACTTGTCTCCTCATTCGTCATGATTCAATGGTAGTGTGTTTCACATTCCGGTGCATTTTACCACAAAGCTTGTATCCAAGCAAGCTCTGGATTCACCATTTTGCAATATTTTACGTAGAAGTAATACTTTTGCTGCAAAATCAGGCCGTTTCCGTGTTTTTTTTCGCAAAAAATCCCGACTCTGCCGGTCATTCCGGCAAAATCGGGACATCCTTTTTTATTGTGCTGCTTTAAACTGTTTCAAAGCCGCTGCCGTCTTTTCATACTCGGCATCCACCGGAGGCATCAGCTCCGCAACGCCGTCAAAGGTAAGTCCGCGCAGAGCTTCCGTCAGTGCAGCCGCAGGAACATACAAATTCTCAAAGCCCAGATTCTGGCAAACGCCCTTGAGAGTGTGTGCCGCGCGGAACGCCTCCTCCGCATTGCCTGCTGCCAGCGCGTCCTTCAGGTTCTGATAGCTTTTATCGTCCAGAAATTTCAGCGCAAACCGTGTGACGAACGCTTCCCCAGGCAGACGCTTCATGACACCGCGGTAATCCGCTCCAATTGACTCATATACTTCCCGAATCGTCATATCGACTTTTTCCCCTTCTTGTTACCAATTCGATTTCCATGCCTGTACCGGATAAAACGCTTCCAGTTCATCCTTTATCCTATTCTGCGATTCCGTCAGACACTCCAGCAAAAGCGGATTGAATTTGCCGCAGCTCCCATCGCAGATCTTTTCAATCGCTTCCGTATATTCCAACGCAGGGTGTTCGCTTCGTCCGGCACGCAATCCATCATAAGCGTCGGCGACCCCGACCACCTGTGCCGAAATGGGAATCTCTTCCCCTTCCAACCGATCCGGATAGCCCGTGCCATCGTACCGCTCGTGATGCCAATGGCAGATCTCCCGCGCCGTATTGACCAGCGGCTCATCCCGATATTCGCCCAGATGATTCAGGATCCTCACACCCAGCATCGGATGCTGCCGCAGCTTTTGTTTTTCCTCTGGGGTCAGAGCTTCCTGTTTGCGCAGGATGCTGCTGTCCACTGCCATCTTGCCAATATCGTGCAGTGCTGCCCCATTGACGATACGGGAGCGTTCCTCAGCGGAAAGGGCATAGCGGTCGGTCTTTTGCGCCAGACGCTCCAGCAGAATGCTGGTCAGGATCTGTACACGGCGGATGTGATCGCTGTCCTCGCCGTTGTGCATGGCTGTCACATGGCTGAGGATTCCGATCATAATACGGTCGTTTTTCTCCCGCTCATAGAACTGCTGCGCAACCATCGTGCTCAGACGACGCTGTTTCGCATACAGGCGGGTGGTGTTGGAGACACGCTGCCGAACCACCCGTGCGTCAAACGGGCGGCTGATATAGTCCGCCGCACCCAGCTCATAGGCACGCCGGACAACATTCGTCGAATCCTCGTTGGAGATCATGATGACAGGGATCTCTTCCAACAGATTATTGTTGTTCATCCATCCCAGAACCTCAAAGCCATCCATATCCGGCATCACGATATCCAGCAGTACCAGCGTCACTTTGCAGGAGTCCGCTTCCATCAGCTCGATGCACTCCCTGCCGTTGGCTGCCTCGATGATCTCAAAGGAATCCCGCAGGATCGCCTTCAGAAGCTCACGGTTCATCTCCGAGTCATCCACGATCAGAATGGTCTGCCGCTCGGAACCATGCGACGTCATTTCCAGCCGCTCGTCATTGGTAACGACGGTATCCTTCTGCCGCTTTGCCTGATACATCCGCTTGTCTGCCTGCCTCACCGATTCCTCGATGGTAACGCCCGCCGAAAGCACGCCGCCGATGCTGACCGAAAGTCTGATCCGCTCATATTCAGGGACATTGCTCTTTCCAATGTTTCTCCGGATGACATTCAGCTTCCGGACAAAATCCTCCCATCCGATATCCGGCAGGATCAAAAGTAGCTCATCGCCGCCATACCGTACCAGAAGGTCCGTACCACGGATATTTTTCCGGATGATCGAAACGACCGTTTTCAGCACCTTGTCGCCTGCCTGATGCCCATAGGTGTCGTTGCTGAGCTTAAAATCGTCCAGATCGATCATCGCAACGCCCGCCTTGAGCGATTTATAGCGAAGCTTATCCTCATAATAGCGGCGGTTATACGCGCCTGTCAACGGATCGGTATAGATCAGCTTATCGTTCACCAGCTCCGTATTCGGGCGCATATCCAGAATCTTCACCATCTCGATGACGCTGGGTCTTCCGTCGATCTCCACATACCGCGAGGTGGCGTAGTACACCTCATCCTTCGTCGTCTCCAGCTTGGATTTCTGGCATCGGTCCATCAGTGCTTCCCGGCTGATGCACCGGATGCAGGGATGTTCATCCTTCCATGGCGGCGCACAGGGTTCTTTTTCCAGAATTTCTCTATCCAGCAAGCGTACAATATCATAAATTTTACGATAGCAAGCCATCTCTTCCTCAGCCTGTTCCATCGTAATCTGCACATCCTTGAGATCCGGCATGTCCGTTTGTCCCTTCACATCTTGACACTTATCATAACTTTATCCAGAATATTCCATCACAGAACGAGAAATCCTTTCATTCTTCTATCTTTTGTAATAGTCATTCTTAAATAGAAGAATATCACATTTTCCGATGAAAATCAATCATTTTTTCCCGTTTCCACAGCATCTCTACTACATCTTTACGTCTTTTTTACACAATTATAACATTTTTTAAGGCGATCTCCCGTGTTTTCAGGAAAGCTCTGCCGCCCGCCTTGTTCTATAGAACAACATTCTCCTGACTTTCCCGCTTCACGACCGCAAAAGCCGCACTTCATCATTTTCACGATCCGTCATTTATTTTGATCCAAATCCCCCATTTTGAAGCAAAAAATAAAAAAGCGGGCAGAGAACTGTTTTGTTCCCTGTCCGTTTCTGTTCCGGATCTTATGTCGATTTCAATAAAGCTCCGCATAGCTGCGAATGATATCCATCGTGACCTTATATTCCTTTTCAACCTCCGGCAGAAGCTTTTCCGCCTCCCTCAGATCTTCCCCCCGCAGAAGCTCTGTCATGGCGTGCATCGGCTCACATAAATTTGTGATCGCCAGATCCTGACAGATCCCTCGGAGCGTATGCGCCGCACAAAACGCATCCCGAATGTTTTTCTCGTCAAAGGCGGCCTTCAGTTCCTGAAAGCTCGGGTCATCCAGAAATTTGCGCAGAAAACGCCCGATCATCTCTTCGTCATAAAAACGGCTCAGCACGTCTTCATAATCGCCGCCCATTTTTGTATAGGTTTCCTTTAATGTCATGCTGCTTCCTTCCCGTCTCTTCTGCGATAATTTTAACACAATTTCGTTTTTTCCAAATAAAAAAAGCTGCAACCGTACCCCCCCCCGGGAAATTAGGGGGATACTCTTGCAGCCGAACTACCTTCCGTTCTCCTATCAAACAGGAAAAGCAAAGGCTTCTAACTTTGCGTCCCTGACTCACATCAGGTTTGCCAAAATAATTGTGTTTTTGAGCCTATAAACGCAATTTTTCAGTAGATTACTCCATTGCTCTATCAGCTTGTATTCATGATATCACACCGGAAATATAAAGTCAAGATTCTTCCATTTCGAGATATCGTTTCATTTTTTCGATCTTTCGTCCATTATAAGTCGTACTCTTATGGGAACATCTTACAAAATCATGAATTTTTTGTATCTTTGCTGTGGACAAAATCAGAACAAACGTGTTACAATAAATTCTGTTCTTTTCCCGCTGCCGCGCGGACAGCGGACGAGAGCGTTTCAAAAAATACAGGAGGAGCTTTTCATGCTCGAAAACATCTTTCACCTGAAAGAGAACCACACCGATGTCAAGACCGAGATCATGGCAGGTATTACCACCTTCATGACGATGGCTTACATCCTTGCGGTCAACCCCAGCATCCTGTCGGCTTCCGGTATGGACGCAAATGCGGTCCTGATCGCCACCTCGCTGGCATCCTTCATTGGTACTGCGCTGATGGCATTGCTTGCCAACTATCCGTTCGCTCTGGCTCCCAGCATGGGTCTGAACGCATACTTCTCTTATGCAGTCGTCCTGACCATGGGCTATAGCTGGCAGTTAGCTCTGATGGCGGTCTTTGTTGAAGGCATCATCTTCATCGCCCTCTCTCTGACAAGTGTCCGTGAAGCCATCTTCAACGCTATCCCCATGACCCTCAAAAGCGCGGTCAGCGTTGGCATCGGTCTGTTCGTTGCCTTTGTCGGTCTGCAAAACGCAAAGCTGATCGTCAACAGTGATTCCACTCTCGTCACTTATCAGCATTTCAAGGGCGACGCCTTCCACAGCGTCGGCATCGGTGCCGTTCTCGCTCTGGTCGGGATCCTCATCACCGCCATCCTGCTGGTGAAAAAGGTCAAGGGCGGCATCCTGTATGGCATCCTCATCACTTGGGTGTTGGGCATCATCTGCGAGCTGGCTGGCATTTACATTCCCGATCCGGACGCAGGCATGTACACTGTGATCCCCACCGCCTTCGTCAGCTTTGATTTCTCCGCACTGGGCAAGACCTTCGGTCAGGTGTTCAAGACCGATTTCTCCGGTGTGGGCATCCTGAACTTCTTCGCCGTTATGTTCTCCTTCCTCTTCGTTGACCTGTTCGATACCCTTGGCACTCTCATCGGTGTCGCTTCCAAAGCCGACATGCTGGACGAGGACGGCAAGCTGCCGAACATCAAGGGCGCACTGATGGCAGACTCCATCGCCACCTTCGCAGGCGCAGTTCTGGGCACCTCCACCACCACTACCTTTGTCGAGAGCGCTTCCGGCGTCACCGAGGGCGGCCGCACCGGTCTTACCAGCATGACGACCGGCGTCCTGTTCCTGCTGGCTGTCGTGTTCAGCCCGTTGTTCCTGACGATTCCCTCCTTTGCCACTGCTCCGGCTCTGGTGATCGTCGGCTTCTACATGATGGGTTCTGCCCTGAAGATCGACTTCAGCGACCCTGCTGAGGGCATCCCCGCTTTCCTCACCATCCTTGCTATGCCGACCGCATACAGCATCTCCGAGGGCATCGCCATTGGTGTGATCTCCTGGACCCTGCTGAACCTCATTACCGGCAAGGCAAAGGAAAAGAAGATCAGTCCCCTGATGTATGTGCTGACCGTTCTGTTCATCCTTAAATATATCCTGCTGTAATATTCAAAACAAGAAAACCCTCTCTGTCGTCGCGCGTTTTGCCGCCGTCTGACAGAGAGGGTTATTTTATGCTCTTTTATGGGGCATATGGATCTCTGGGATCGCTACATTCTCATAGTGGATGCTTTCGCCCGATTGCTCCGGCTGCTCTGCCAGATGTTTCACCTTTCCGGTGTGGAATTCAGGCACAGCCACACCTTCAAAATGCTCCGCATGCTCCACATGGACAGTCTCCTGCCATTTTTCCCATTGCTTCTCGTGGATCCACTTTCGCAGATGACGTCTGATCTTCATGTTCCTCTCCTTAAATCAAGTTAATGAACAGCGTTATCACAAGACTGTTAAGAAAATCCGCAAACAGGCTGCCCACCAAGGGGATAAGCAGGTACGCTTTGACCGAAGGAGCATACTTTTCGCAAACGACCTGCATATTCGCCATTGCGTTCGGGGTTGCGCCCATGCCAAAGCCGCAGAGTCCTGATACGATGACTGCCGCATCATAGTCGTGCCCCATGACACGATAGACCACGACACCTGCGTAGACCAGCATCAGCAAGGTCTGTCCCGCCAGCAGGATGAGAAGCGGACCGGCAAGATCGGCAAGCTGCCAGAGCTTTAGGGTGATCATCGCCATACCAAGGAAAAGGGACAGGCTGATACCGCCGATGTCGTTGATCTCGCCCATATAGGTCGTGAATTTTCCGCTGTACTCGCCGATGTTCCGGATGCAGGCAGCGGCGATCATTGCGCCGATGTAGATTGGGAAGGTCATTCCGGTCAGGGACAGCAGGTCAGAGATCAGCGTACCAATGCCGATGGCGATGATAAGCTGAAACACTGCCGTCGGATACATGCTGGCGTGACGCTCGTGCTTGATCTCTTCCTCGACCAGCAGGCTGTCATCCTCCGGAACGACCGTTTTCAGCAGGTCATGCTTTTCGATCAGCAGCTTTCCCAGCGGACCACCCATCATACTGCCCGCGATCAGACCAAAGGTTGCCGCCGCTGTGCAGATGGTCGTTGCGCCGGGCACACCCATATCTTCCATGACCGGTCCAAATGCGCCCGCCGTGCCGTGACCGCCGACCATGGGGATCGAGCCTGTACACAGACCGACCAGCGGATCCAATCCCAGCAGCGTCGCAAGACGGACGCCCAAAAGATTCTGCCCAACGATCAGCAGAACAACCAGCCCCAGAAAAATGATGAGGCTTTTTCCGCCGCTTTTCAAAACCTTCAGGTTCGCCTGAAAGCCGACCGACGTGAAGAAAAAGACCATGCAGACCTCTTTCAGCACATCGTCAAACACAAACTCCGCAATGCCCGTTACGTAACAGACACAGGTAAAGATGGCGAACAGCACGCCGCCGATGACCGGAGCCGGAATGCAGAACCGCTCCAACGCATGGATCCTTTCCCGCAGAAACTTTCCCAGCATCAGAACCACGACTGCCACTGCAAGCGTCTGATACATATCCAATTCAATCAACATAGAATCCCTCTTATTTGCAAAGTATGGTTGAGATTTTATTATACTCATCCCACCGATAAAATGCAATCATCTTTTACGTTCCAAGGGAATCTTTTCGCCGGAAACGATTGGAAAAAGCTGCTGCGCATGAACTGCGCTCCCGTTTTATGTCTCCTGTTTCTTCCGAAGCAGAACAATGGTGAGGATCGCCGTCAGAGCTTCACTTGCGGGGAACGCCGCCCAGACGCCGTTCATCCCAAAAACAGCACTCAGCACCAGCGAGCAGGCAACGATCGCCACCATGCCGCGGTTCAGCGAGGTGATAGAGGCTTCCGCCGGACGGTTCATTGCGCCCAGATAGCCAGCCGCAACGATATTGAAGCCCGCAAAGAAGTAACCGACAAAGTAC
Organism: Bacteroides uniformis; assembly: GCA_963615155.1. Taxonomy (GTDB): domain Bacteria; phylum Bacillota; class Clostridia; order Oscillospirales; family Ruminococcaceae; genus Faecalibacterium. The sequence continues at coordinate 20,119 of CAVEGP010000004.1, forward strand.
ATCCGCATACCGGTGTGGGCGTATTCCGCCATCAGCACCGCGTTTTCGCTGTTAAAAACAGATACCAGCGCATCGGTGAAGCCGAAAACTCCCGCATACAGCAGACTCGCCAGCACCAGTGCCGTACCTGTGCCAAGGAAGAGCAGCTTTTTTGCGCCCGTACGGTCGTTTTTGCCATAGCACTGGCTGACGAGCGGCTGTGCGCCCTGCGCCACACCGTTGAAGATCGCCGTCGCCACCAGCGCAAAGTTTGCGACAACGCCATAAGCTGCGACCGCCACATTGCCCGCCAGACGAATAAGGAGCAGATTGAACACCGTGGTCGTCACGCCGGAGGACAGTTCTCCGACAAACCCCGAAATGCCCAATTGGCAGCTCTGTGCCAGCATCCTGACCGAAGGCATTTTCCAGACAAAGCGGATCCTGTTGCTCTTTTTGAAAAAGTGCCGACTGCAAATGCTGATGCTCAGAACCGGAGCGACCGCTGTTGCCAGTGCCGCGCCGGGCAGACCCAATCCCATCGGGAACATAAAAACATAGTCGAACACCACGTTGAAGAGACTTCCGCTCAGGGTCGCGATCATTGCCAGAGAAGGGTCGCCGTCGTTCCGGACAAAGGCGGACACGATATAGTTGCACATAAAAAACGGCGTGAACAGTAGGAAAATGCGGGTATAGCCCACGCCCAGCGCAATGATATCCGCATCGCCGCCCATCAGACGGAGCAAAACCTCCGGACAGAACAAGCCTGCCAGCAAAAACGGCACGGCAATGATGCAGGCTGAAAAGATAGCGTTTGAAAAATAGCGTTCCGCTCTGGTATCCCCCTGTGCCTGTAAAATGGCATAGCGGGTAGCAGAGCCGAGACCGATCATTGAGCCGAACGCAAAAATGAGATTATAAATCGGTAAGCAGAGGTTCAGCAGCGTTACGCCGTCTGTCCCCGCCGCCTGTGCGATGAAATAGGTATCCGCCAGAATATAGCAGGATGTTCCCAGCAATCCAAAAATATTCTGCGATACATATTTAAAATACTGTTTTGTAAGATCCATTCCAGTTCCTTTCCGATCTCATTAAAGTTTGTCACAGCAATTGCGCAAACCGTCGCTTGGGTGTATACTGGACGCATTGTTTGTTCAAAAGGAGAAACCCGCATGTCCGCTCTTTATTGTCTGGGGGAAGTCTGGCTCGCCCTCTCCCCCGCCGATGCCGCTGATGCGCTGTCGCAGACCGAGCTGTTCCGTACCAGGATCGGCGGTTCTGCCGCCGCGCTCTGTGCCGAATATGTCCGTCTGGGCGGTCATGCCGTTCTCCTGACCCAACTGGGTGCGGACGCCTTCGGGCATCGCATCCAAAGGGAGCTGGAGCAGTCCGGCATCGACACACGGCTCATCCGGTTCACCTCTGAGCAGCACACCTCGGTTTTCTTCTCCGCCCCGACCGACCGTCTGCCCTATCACGGCGCAGAATTATCCTATCCGCCGGAAATGCTGGACCTATCCTTCCTCAAGGATGCTTCCGCCCTTCACTTTTCCACGACCGGACTCTTGGACGGCCCGACACGCTATACCTATTTAAAAGCCATTTTTGCGGCACGAGAAGCAGACGTTCCGGTCAGCTTCGCTCCTCGGCTCGAACCTTCTCTCTGGGCGGACGCCGAGTTTCTGCGCCAGACCTTTTTCCTCTTTCTCCCGTTCACTGATTTCATCTTTTTGACCGAGACTGAGCTGGAATTTTTGTTCGGTTCGCCGGAGCTACGGACAGCATTGTTCTCCCTCTTTACCGGACATGTCCGGTTCGTCGGCTGCGTCGGCTCTCGGGAGACCTGGCTCGTGACCCGAAACGACTTTCAGCGGTTGGAAGCGTCCTTCCCACTTGAGCAGGTCTGCGCAAGGGTCTTATCTCAATTGATATCCTCCAAGTTGCCGCTGTCCGGAAGCTCATGGCGGAATCCCAAGGCAATGGATATCAATCTTTTTCTTGACACAACTTCCCCCGAGTAAGGATCACTCCTGCCTTGTTTTTTAAATTTCTGTGCCATGCCGCACCTCCTTACAGTGCCCCCTAGGATATCACAATTCAACCCCAAAAACAAGCATCAACGCAGAAAAACCGCCGCACTCAAAGCGAGTACGACGGTTTTCCTGTGTTTCAAATCCTAATTTGGAGAAGAAGGATGAGCGTATCGAATTTTAGTGGATGAACACCGGGCCCAGCGGGTTGGCAATGGGGCTGACGTAGCCGCCGAGGAGCTTCGGAATCGCCAGACTGATGTCGGGGATGTAGGTCAGAAGCAACAGAGCGATGAACATGCACAGATAGAACGGCAGCGTTGCCTTGACGACCTTCTCCATCGGGCGTTTTGCAACGGCAGACCCGATGAACAGAACCGCACCGACCGGAGGAGTCAGCAGACCGATGCCGCAGTTCAGAACCACAATGATACCGAACTGGATGGGGTCGATACCAATGGAGGTCGCAATGGGCAACAGGATCGGGGTAGCAATCAGGATGATGGGAGCCATATCCATAATGCAGCCCAGAACCAGAAGAATGAGGTCAATGAGCAGAGCGATGATGTAGGGGTTATCGGTCAGACCGGTAATGGCATTCGCCGCCAGATCCGGAACATGCAGCATGGTCAGGCAATTACCGAAGACAGCCGAAGTCGCGATCAGGATCAGAACGATGGACAAGGTGTTGACACACTCATCCAGCGCACTCCAGACCCCCTTCCAATCAAGACCCTTGTAGATAAACACGGACACGAACAAGGAGTAGATGACTGCAATTGCAGCAGACTCTGTTGCTGTGAACGCACCGCCGACAACGCCGACGACAACGATGATGACAGCCGCCAGTGCCCAGATGGAAGTGCCCAACTGCTTGACGAAGCCCTTGATGCTGAACGGAGAGCCCTTGGGATAATTCTCCTTGACGGAAATGATGTACGAACCGATCATCAGAACGATCGCCAGCAGCGCACCGGGCAGGTAGCCGGCGAGGAACAGGCTGCCGACGCTGATACCGCCAGCGGTGGTCGCGTAAATGACCATGTTGTGGCTCGGGGGAACCAGCAGACCCTCGCAGGAGGAGGTGATGGTAACAGCGGTGGAGAAGTCAACGTCATAGCCCTGATCGACCATCATGGGGATCATGATCGAGCCGATGGAAGCGGTATCCGCAGATGCAGAACCAGAGATTCCGCCGAAGAAATAGGAAGCAACGATGTTGACCATTGCCATGCCGCCGCGCATCCAGCCAACGCAGGCGTCTGCCAGTGCGATCAGCTTTTCCGAGATGCCGCCCGAACCCATGAGAACGCCCATGGTAATGAAGAACGGAACCGCCATCAGGCTGAACGAAGAGATGCCCTTGACCATCAGGCGGCAGACATCCGAAAGGTTCTGACCCTGCACCATCAGGCAGAATACACTGGACAAACCAACTGCGTACGCAATGGGAAAACGCAGGAAGATCATCACAAAGAAGCTGACAAGAAGGACAATGATAGCCAGCGTTTGAACTGTCATATTACACTTCCTCCTTTACAAAAAAGCTCTTGATGTGGTTGTAGAGTGCCTCGATCTCGAAAATGATCATTGCGACGCCGGCCAGAGGCACAGGGAAGTACATCCAGAAACGAGACAGCCAAGGCATCGAGACATAGAAACCGCGACCGCCCAGCGTGGTAGCGTAGTTCCAGCCCACGACCAGCATGATGATGCCCAGTGCGCAGACAGCAACGTCCGCCAAAATGTCCAGAACCTTGATGACGATCTTGGGCAGGTAAACGTCAAATGCGGTCATGCGGATGTGCGCACCACGGCGGATCGCCAGAGCGGCACTCAGAACCGCCATATAACTCATGCAGGTCAGGACGACTTCTTCCGACCATGAGGGGTCGGGGATAAACGAGACGTAACGACCAATGACCGACATCGTGGTAATGGCGATATCCGCGATCAGCAGGAGCTTGCAGATGAACAGAACCACTTTGTAGGTGATGTCGTACGCCGGCTTGATCTTATCCAATGTGGTAAAGATTTTCGGCATAGGATCTCCTCCATTTTTCATATAAAAACCCGACGGGTCTGCGGGCGCATCCCGTAGTCTCCCGCCGGGCTATGTACTACTTTTGGACGGGCAAACGGTCAGATCATACCTTCATGTCCAGCAGCTTCTGGTACAGCTCAGCCTGATCAGAAGTGTTCTCGCTGATGACCTTAGCGCAAGCCTCCTGCCAGGGAGCCTTATCATCAACATCGACGACGTTGCAGCCGGAAGCCTTCAGGTCATCCAGAACCTTGTTCTCCTCGGTCTCAGACAGGTCAGCATTGAAAGCCTGCGTATCAGCACCTGCCTCCACAATAGCAGCCTGCTGGTTCTCGGTCAGCTTGCCCCAAGCGTTATCGGTGATAACCGCCTGGATTGCGCCCAGCGTGTGACCGTCGAGGATCAGGTTGTTTGCGACCTCGGGGAATGCGTTGGACTTATAGTTTGCGATGGGCTGCTCTGCACCATCGACAACACCGGTCTGCAGTGCGCTGTACAGCTCACCGAAGGAAACGACAGTCGGGTTTGCGCCCAGACCCTCGACCATGCCGTTCATGACAGGGTCGTTGGACACGCGGAGCTTCAGACCCTTGAAGTCAGCGATGGTAGCAACGGGGTTGACCGTGAAGAAGTGACGGAAGCCCTCTTCGCCGTAGAAGATACCACGGACGGGCAGACCCAGCTCCTGAGGCTCGTTCAGGAACTCCGGAGCGAGGTCGCTGTTTGCGAAGTTCCAGAAGTGTGCGCGGTTCTCAAAGGTGAAGGGGATGGACAGCAGCTTGGACTTGTTGCAGCCGTAGCTGGTCAGCGCGAAAGCGGAGATACGGCTCATATCAATGGAGGTAGAACCGCCCAGAATCGCATCCAGAACGTCGTTCTCAGAACCCAGAACACCGGAAGCCTGAACATCGATGACGACGGAACCGCCCGTCAGCTCCTCGACCTTCTCCTTGAAGTGGGTAGCAGTCTTACCGACGATGGTATCCAGCGGGTTGACCTCGGCATAGACCAGCGTCACCTTCGGATCGCTTGCAGCTGCGGCAGCGTCACCAGCAGAAGCGGTGGAAGCTGCCGCAGAGGTTGCGGTGGAAACTGCGGTGGAGCTGCTGGAACCGCCACATGCGGTCAGAGCCAGAGCAGCGGCGGAAACACCAGCTGCTGCGAGGAAGCTGCGACGAGTAATTTTCTTCATAACGATTGTCCTCCTAAATCTCTTTTCATGTCAACCGCCGCCGCACAAGTGGCGTGCTGGCATTCATTTGTTGTTCACACTTTAGCAAATTTTTTTAGCCAAAGCAAGCGTTTTCAAAAAATGTCCTGTTTTTTGAAAAAATGTGAGCATTTCTTTTATGCATGTTGTCAAACGATCATACTTTTCTTTGAACATATCGCACAATAGGTGGGATACAACCCGTCCGTTCCCGCATTCGTCTTGCCCCTCCCTCTGGGAGCTGCCACCACTGGTGACTGAGAAGACAAGGTCGTCGGCAAACAACTCCATCCTTAAAGCAGAAAACATCTCAGCTCTCCTGTATCCTCTCGATCCGTTTTTGCTGTTCTCGGAATTTCTCATAGAGCGGCTGCACCGCATTGCGGAATTTCTGCTTTTCCTCAGCGGAAAGCTCGGTTACGATGATCCCCTTTTCCAGCATATTCCGTTCCGCCTCGGTCTCCCGTTCCGCCCAAAGGATGCGCTCTGTCTGTGCGGATTCCCTCGCACAGTTCCGGATCACGCTGGGGAAAGAAGGATCCAGTTTCGCAAGCCGTTCCATCGCAGCCACACTTGCAAGCTGGATCTCCGGCACGCGGGTGTGCTCATCCCTCAAAAAATAAGGCGCAACCTCATAATGGCTCATGGCTTCATAGCTTGGCCAGTTATTCTCCGCACCGTCGATCTCATTGTTATGAAGAGCTGCGTAGACCTGACTGTACACGACCTGAACCGGATCTGCCCCCAAATCCGTCACCATCTCGCTCATCATGTCGGACTCCTGCACCCGAAGGGTCAACCCTTGCAGCTCGGCAAGGCTCGTCACCTTTTTTCGGGTATAGAAGCTTCGCACCCCTGCATCGAACCACGACAATCCGGTCAGATCTACGGTATCCAGTGACGCCAGAAACTCGTCGCCTATCGCACCATCCAGGACTCGCCACATCTGGTCGGCATCCCGATACAGAAACGGTAATTGAAGCACATTCAGGGAGGGCACATACTCCGCCAACTGGCTGATGGACACACGGGCAAAGTCTATCCCGCCGAACTGCATCTGTTCGATCACGCTCTGCTCCGCACCCAACTCCCCGCCGCTGTACACCGCGATCTTGACCCTGCCGTCTGTCTTCTCGTTCACTCTCTGCGCAAAATCCAGCGCGGCTTGTGTCGTCGGGTAGTCCTCCGGCTGATTTTCCGCATAGCGAAGGATCAATTCCGGCTTTTTTTCCACCGAACTACTGTTGTTCCGTGGAAAAGAGCAGCCCGTCACGCTCATCAATGTCATGACTGCCGCCGCTGACAGCAATTCTCGCCGGGCTATCATAAGACAGCCTCCGGGTGGGTCGCCTTTGTCTGGCGGCGGTACTGCGTCGGCGTCATGCCCGTCCGCTTCTTGAATGCCCGCGCAAAGTAGCTTGCGTCCTCATAGCCCACCATCGAAGCCACCTCTGCCGACGAGCGGAATGGGTCGGTCAGCAGTTCCTTCGCCGCATTGATACGCAGTTCGGTCAGGCAATCGAGGAAGTTCATTTTCTGGTACTTCTTAAACTGTGCCGACAGATATGCCGGACTGATGTGCAGGATCTCCCCCACACTGTCCAGCGAAAGGTCGAACATGTAATTATCCTCAAGATACCGCCGGACATGCGCCATCACCAAAGCCGTCTGGCTGTTCTCGCCTTCCTCTGTCTCGGCAGTCCGCTCCCGCTCCTCAATGGGTTCGGGCTGAACGGGAGCAAGTGCCGCAAGCTTCCGTTCTGTCTCGATCTGCCGGATCGCGCGGCGAATGGAGGCTTCCAGTTCATCCGGATCGACCGGCTTCAGCAGATAGTCGCAGGCACCCAGATGCACCGCCTCGTGTGCGTACTGGAACAGACTGTATGCCGTGACAAAAATGACTCTACAGCTCGGTCGCTGTGTCAGGATCGCGCGCGCCGCGTCCAGACCGCTCATTCCCGGCATCTCAATATCCATCAGGATCAACTCCGCATCCCAGAGCACAGCAGTATCTGCCGCTTTCCTGCCATTCTCCGCAAATTCAAGCACGATCTCGTGCTCAAAGCGGCGTTTTACCATATCTGCCAGAGCTTCTCGCTCCAGTTTTTCATCATCCGCAATCAACAGGCGTATCATCGTCAAAATCCTCCTCCAAATTTTCCACAAGGGGCAGATACAGGCTGACCGCCGTGCCCCATCCCGGGTGGGAACGTATCTCAAACCGACAGCGTTTGTCCAGCAGCTTCAGACGCGCCGCCACATTATAGACGCCAATATGCTCCCAGCATTCGCCGGACTGCTCCAGCGCAGTCTTCAGCCGATCAAGCCGCTCCGACTCAATGCCTACACCGTTGTCGAACACATTGATATACAAAAGTCCCTGTTCCCTAAGCGGATTGATCCGTATCCGGACGACGCCGCCCTCTTCCTTCGGGGAGATGCCGTGCTTGAAAGCATTCTCCACGATGGGCTGCAAGATAAAAGACGGCACCATCGTCTCGGTCAGTTCAATGGAATCCGATATCTTCCAGAGCATCCGGATGCGCTCCCCGAAACGGACGTGATAGATTGAATAATATTCGTCCACGATGCGCACCTCGCGGGAAAGCGGGACCTGCTCGTCGTTGCTCATCAGGCTGTATCTCAGCAGGTGGGACAGTGCCGTGATGAGCGCCTGTGTCCGATAGGCTTTTTCCTGCCCTGCGGTCTGCAAAATGACATTCAGGGTATTGAACAGAAAATGCGGGTCGATCTGGCTACGAAGCTGTTGCAACCGGCTGCGTTCCATCCGGTTTTGCAATTCCAACGCCTGCGTTTTCTGCCGGTGAAGCTCCCGCTCGATTTCGTTTTTCTCCCGCAGCGTGTTCACCTGCTCCGCCATCGAGTGTTTCATCTTATTGAACGCCTCAGCCAACTGCCCCATCTCATCCTGATGGGGCACGGGCACATCCGGCGTATCAAACTCCCGTCGGGCGATCGCCTGCGATGCCCCGATCAACTGCTGTACCGGGATCAGCAGCCGAAGAACCGACAATGCCATCACACAGCCCAGCACAAGACACAGCCCCACCACGATGGTCTGGATCCATTTGACCCGATTGCTCAGCTCCGATACCTGTGTGTAGTTTTCCTGCGCATCCGAAATGGCTGTGTTCAAAAGCTGCTGAGCGTACTGCCGGAGATAATTTCCGCAAGGTGACACTTTGTTGTAATAGAGCTGTGCCGCCGCCATGTCTCCGCCCGCACGGACAGCCGTTTCCAGATCATTCACCAGCGTGGTGTAGCTGTCAAAGGTCGTGCAGAGCGCATGGTATAAGAGATATTGCTCCTCGCTGACCGCTCCCAGATCGCCCTCGATCCTCCAGAGCCACGCATTCATGGTGGAAAACGACCCATGCAGCTCTTCCAGAAGCGCATCTGAATCGCCGTACTCCCACCGATAGCTGTCCAGTGCGTTCATACTCTGCTCCACACCGTTCTGGAAGCGACTGATCGCGTTGAAGTTGCCCATCTGGTCGTCCAACTCCCGTAGGACGGTATTCGACTGGTAGAAGCTGAGACAGATCTGTGCGATAAGTGCCAGAAAAAACGCCGTCAAGCAAAGCAGCATCCTCTCTTTTAAGGTCATCCTCCACCGCACCGTCATCCCTCCCGATAAAATCCGATTTTTTTCTCGGCGAAATCGCTTTAAATCGACTTATTCTACCACGTTTTATAGCATTTGCGCAAGTTTTTTCTTGATTGTTCAGAAAAAATATGGTACTATGCCTAAAAAGGAGGTTTTGTCATGTCTCAGCCAATCTCGGTTTCCGTTCAGATGGATGCAACATCTTTCCACGATTTTGCGTCGTTCGATCTTTTGCGCCATCACAAACGATGGCGCAGACCCGTCCTATTCACTGTCATCCTGTTGGCTTCGGCGGGCATCTGCCTGTCGCAGGTCGGCCAGCGGGAGGGTGCGGTGCTGCTGACCGTTGTCCTTGCGATCGTTGCTTTGGGTGTGCCTGCGGTCTACTTCTGGACCTTTTTCCACAATCTGAGCATTCAGATCAAAAAAATGGGACTTTCCCAGCCAAAGCCCTTCTACCGTCTCCTGCTGAACGATGAGGGGCTTTCCGTCTGGATGGCGGGCGAGCAGGATAAACCTGAGCCGACCCATCAATACCCGTGGCAGAGCATCTACATCGTTTATCGCGTGCCGGGTGCAATTTACATCTACGTTCAGCAGAATCAGGCTTATCTGCTGAACGAGTCCACCGATGCAGCGTGGACGTACATGACCGAAAAGCTTCCGGCGGATCGTCTGCGCGACTGCCGGTAAGAAAAAAGGTTCAACAAAAAATAAACCTCTCAGTCGAGCTAACGCTCGCCAGCTCTCCTGATAGGAGAGCCCTTGGCAAAACGGGGAAGTTTCCCTTTCTGCCAAAGCCTCCCCACGATAGGGGAGGTGGCAATGCGAAGCATTGACGGAGAGGTTATTTTATACACAAAACAAAAACAGACAGCACCGTGGAAAGGAGGAGAAAGCGGTGCTGTCTGTATATGAGAACTCCAAACATTTGCGGCTGTCAGGAGGTTGTTGGTAGTCTGTCCGCTGTCGGGCTATTGCCTCGCATCGGCAGGGGACAGTGTTTCAAGTAAGGGAAGCCACCGGATCTCATCCGGAAGCTTATAGCCTGCATTTCGTCATTTGGTGGGAGGTTTTTGTTCTCCTCCCTGACTGCACCCTTATTGTACCGGACAAAAATGGAGTTTCTTTGTTTGGTTTTTGAACAAATTGAAAATAAACCGTGGTGAAGTTTTCACAGTTGAAAAGCCCCCTCTCCGCAGGATTGATTTCCCCTCTAAGGTGCGGTATACTTTAAAACATCACGACACAGAAGGGGGAAATCCGTCATGCAGATCGGTGCGAGCAGGCCGCTGGTGCTGGAAAAGCCGGAGAGGATCAACATTGCGCAGGCGGCGCGGTATTTTGGTGCGCGCGGTGAGATCGACGCCGCTACGATGACCCTTCTGGAGCGGTGCGCCGTGCCGCTTCTGGCAGCGGCAACGCCCCGTGCGGTCTGGCTGGAAGCCGACGTTGATGCCCTGACCAAAGCAGGCATTTTGCAGGGTGAGGACATCCGGCGGCATCTCGAAGGCTGTCCGCAAGCCATCCTGCTGGCGGTAACGCTGGGCGCAGGCGTGGACGGACAAATTCGCCGGGCGGGTGTCGGCGATATCGCCGCCTCGGTTGCGTCGGACGCACTGGGTTCTGCATTGGCAGAACAGGCCGCAGACCTCGCCGAGGGAGAACTTCGGCAGTGGGCGGCAAAAGAGGGAAAGTATCTGACCGGACGGTTCTCGCCGGGATACGGTGACTGGCCGATCTCGGTTCAGCCGCTGGTAGCGGAAGCACTGGACACAGCACGGCGTGCCGGACTGTGCGTGACCGATTCCAATCTGATGACCCCGCGCAAGAGCATCACCGCTCTGCTGGGTGTCAGCGACCATCCGGTCAAGGGACAACTGGCAGGCTGCGGGCACTGCGTTCTGCGAAGCCGCTGTGAATATCGAAAGAGGGGGAAAACCTGTGCAAGCGAGTGAACTTTTTACCCAATCCAACACCATCCTTCTGGACGGCGGCATGGGAACGATGCTTCAGGCGTCCGGACTGAAGCTTGGCGCGCGCCCTGAGGAGTTGAACATCGAAGATCCGGCTCTCATCGAGAGCATCCACAGCAGGTATGCCGCCGCCGGAAGCCGGATCGTCAATGCAAATACCTTCGGCGCGTCGGCGCATAAGCTGGCGGACAGCAAATATTCTGTAGAAGAGATCATCGCAGCGGGCATCGGCTGCTGCAAGCGCGCCTGCGCCCCCTATGGCGCATTGGCTGCGCTGGACGTCGGTCCTTTGGGCGAACTGCTCGAGCCAAGCGGAACGCTAGCTTTTGAGGACGCACTGGCGGAATATGCCCGTATCGTTCGGGCAGGCGTTGCCGCCGGTGCCGACCTCATCTTTTTCGAGACCTTCACCGATCTGTACGAGCTGAAAGCCGCTCTGCTGGCCGCAAAGGAAAACTCGACTCTGCCAATCCTCGCCAGCATGAGCTTTGAAGCGGGCGGACGCGCTTTCACGGGCTGCACCGTTGAAAGCTTCGGCGTGACCGCACGCGGTCTTGGCGCGGACGCCGTCGGCATCAACTGCTCTCTCGGTCCGAAAGAGATCTTCCCGATGGCGAAGCGTCTAACCGAGGCTCTGCCCGGCGATTTCCCGGTCTTTGTCAAACCAAATGCGGGTCTGCCCCGCGCCGACGGCAGCGGCTACGACATCACCCCGCAGATCTACGCCATCCAGATGAAGCCTTATCGGGAACTGGGTCTGTTCGCGGCGGGTGGCTGCTGCGGCACAACGCCCGAGTTCATCAAGCTGCTGAACGGTGTTTTTGCCGACTGCAAACCGGAACGTCCGGCGCACCCGATGCGCTCCGTCCTCTGCACTCCCGTTGATTATCTGACGGTAGACGGTATCACGGTCGTCGGCGAGCGCATCAACCCCACAGGCAAAAAGCGATTCCAGCAGGCTTTGCGGGAAGGCGATATGAACTACGTCCTCGAGCAGGCGGTCAGTCAGGTCGAAGCCGGTGCGCAGGTGCTGGATGTCAATGTCGGTGCACCCGGCGTGAACGAACCGGCTCTGATGGAGCAGGTCGTCAAGGCATTGCAGAGCGTCGTCAGTCTGCCCTTGCAGCTCGACTCCTCCCATGCGGACGCTCTGGAGCGTGGTCTGCGCGTTTACAACGGCAAGCCCATCGTCAACTCGGTCAACGGCGAACCGGAAGTTCTCGAAAAAATCCTTCCTCTCTGCAAAAAATATGGTGCGGCTGTCGTCGGTCTTGCCATCGACAAGCGGGGCATCCTGTCCAGTGCGGAGGACCGTGTAGAGATCGCAAAACGCATCAAAAAAGCAGCTCTGGAAGCTGGGATCCCGCAGGAAGACATCTACATTGATTGTCTGACCCTGACTGCCAGCGCACAACAAGCCGACGTTCTGGCAACCGTTAAGGCTCTTGAAATCTGCAAAAAGGAGCTGGGTGTCCGGACGATCCTCGGCGTGTCGAATATCAGCTTCGGTCTGCCCTGCCGTCCTTATCTGAATACGACCTTCCTGACGATGGCAATGTACGCCGGGCTTGACCTCGCCATCATGAACCCGTCCAGCGAAGAGATGATGGCAGCGGTCTACGCATATAATGTCCTGACGAACCGCGATAAGCAGAGCACCCAGTACATTGCCCGCTACGCCAACCGTGTTCCGGCCTCGACTGCGCTGGCAAAAGCTGCCATTGCCCAAGCCGCAGCACCGGAAGCCGATGCTGCCCTCTCAGGTCCGTATGCCCCGCTGATGAAAGCGGTCGAGCAGGGCTTGAAGGGCGAAGCCGCCGCCCGCACCAAGGCTCTCTTGGAGGAAAAACAGCCGCTTGAATTGGTCGATGAAGCGTTGATCCCCGCTCTCGACATCGTGGGCGTGAAATACGAAAAGGGAACGCTCTTCCTGCCCCAGCTGCTTCAGGCGGCCAGTGCCGCACAGAGTGCGTTCGATGAAATCAAAACCGCCATCGCCAAGAACGGCGGCGACGGCGCAAGCAAGGGTCGCATCGTTCTTGCCACGGTCAAGGGCGATGTACACGACATCGGCAAAAATATTGTCCGGGTCATTCTCGAAAACTACGGTTTCGAGGTCATTGACCTTGGTCGGGACGTTCCCATTGAAACGGTCGTCAACACCGTTCGGGAAAAAGACGTCCATCTCGTCGGTCTTTCGGCTCTGATGACGACCACCCTCAAGAGCATGGAGGAGACCATCGCTGCCCTGCACGAGGCAAAGCTCGACTGCAAAATCGTGGTCGGCGGTGCCGTCCTCACGCCCGAATATGCTGAGAAGATCGGCGCAGACTGGTATGCCAAGGACGCCAAGAAAACCGCCGATATCGCCAAGGAATTCTTCGGCTGCAACTGATTTTCCAAAATAGAATCATAAAAAATGAAAACCAGAATCGTGGGCTGAAATGGCCTTTGATTCTGGCTTTCTTGTTAGGATCTTTTTACTTGATACACGTCGCGCAAGGTTCATAACCTGCGGCGATGGCCTCATCGTAGCTGGAGAACAAGATCTGGTTCTTCTCCGCCGGGAGGTTCGGGCAGGTGGGCAGATGAAACTTCTTGGAGTTCACATTGCCGATGTACGCCTGCTGTGCGGTGCTGGATGCCGCCGGGTCGGTGGGGTTCAGCTCTGCATCGGTGGCGTAGTGCTCGCTGGAAACGGTGTAGTTCGCGCCGTCGCTGGCAATGGTGATCGTTCCCAGCAGGTCGGTACGATAGGTGTCCACGTCTGCGTCGCGCAGGATGCTCAGAGTCTCCTCGTGCGGGTGTCCGTACTTGTTGTTCACGCCGCAGGAGATGACCCCCATCTCAGGCAGGACGGCATTCAGAAAGATATAGCTGGTCGAGGTGCTCGAGCCGTGATGCCCGACCTGAAGAACATCAGCTTTCAGGTTCGCGCCGCTCTCCACAAGGTCACGCTCTGCGTCCGACTCCATGTCACCGGTCAGCAGAAAGCTCGTCGAGCCGTAGTCGATGCGAAGAACCAGCGATGTATCGTTTGTATCATTGTACTGCTTGATAGGGCCGAGCAACTGGACGGTCGCACTTCCCAGCTGCCAGACTGTTCCAACGGTCGGAACCTCGACCTGTAATCCCTGCTGCTGGGTGTACTTGACGAAATTCTCAAAGCACTGTGTGCTTGCCTCCGTCACTGAGCAGTAGACGTGATTTGCAGGGAAATACGCCAGCGCAGCAGCCAGACCGCCCACATGATCCTCGTGTGCGTGGGAGCAGAAGACGTACTGCAGCTCCTCCACGCCCTGATTCTGTAAGTAGGAAACGACAAGGCTGCCGTCATCGACATTGCCGCCGTCGTACAGCATGAATTGACCGTCGCATTCCACAAGGACGCTCAACGCCTGCCCGACGTCAATGAAGTGCATCTGGAAGTTTTCTTCCACGCTGGTCTGAGTGGTCGTATTGGTATTTTCCTGCGGCGGCTGGATGACCGCCCCCGCATCGCAGGCAGTCAGCCCCAGCGCAAGAGCCGCCGTCAATACAAGAGCCGTCAGGCTGTGGACGGTTTTTTGCCAGAGGTTTACTTTTTCTTTTTGGAATTGTTCCACGATTTCTGCGTCTCTTTCTTAGAATTTTGGTTCGGCTTGTGGCTGGGTGCGGAGTGGGGCGCGAACCGTGCGCCCGGGCTGGGCTGTCGACCTGCGGCAGACCGTTCTGCGGGCTTTCCAGCAGACTTGCCCTTCTGATGGGGACGGACCGTATATGTGCCGTCGTTGTGGATGGTAACCTCAGCGGACTCTGCCCGGCGTGCCGAACGCTGGACGGCCCGCCGACCTTCGGCTGGAACAAGGAGCGGAATCAGATCCTCACGATGGGTCATTTTCAATGCCTTGACAACCTTTTCGGCGTTGCGAGGCTCATAGTACTGGAGCAGCGCACGCTGAAGAGATTTGCCCTCAGCGGTCTTTTCGACAAAAACAGGCTTGAGGGTATAGGGGTCAAGCCCCGTGTAGAACATGCAGGTGCTCACTGTGCCGGGCGTCGGGTAGAAATCCTGTACCTGCTCCGGTCGCATGTGATTTTTATAAAGGTACTCCGCCAGATAGACCGCATCCTTCAGGGTACTGCCCGGGTGACTGGACATCAGATAGGGCACAAGATACTGCTTTTTCCCCGCCTTTTTGCTCAGCTCGTAGAACTTGTCCTTGAACTTGTTGAAGGTCTCGATGGGCGGCTTTCCCATATAAGCCAGCGTGTTGGGGGCGCAGTGTTCGGGTGCGACCTTTAGCTGACCGGAAACATGATACTCCACCAGCTCCTTAAAGAAGGTGTCGTCTGGATCAGCCATCAGATAATCAAAGCGGATACCGCTGCGGATAAAGACCTTCTTCACACCGGGCAGCTCCCGAATGCGGCGAAGGATCTTCAGATAATCGCTGTGATCGACAATGACATGAGAGCAGGTGGACGGCGCAAGGCAGTGCTTGCCGCCATTGCACATACCACGGAGCATCTGTTCCCGGCAGGATGGAAAGCGGAAGTTTGCGGTCGGACCTCCGACATCGTGGATATAGCCCTTGAAATCCGGCTCGTGGGTCATCCGCTCGGCCTCAGCCACAATGCTGTCCGCACTGCGGCTAGTGACACGCCGCCCCTGATGGAGCTGAATGGCACAGAAGTTGCAGCCGCCGAAGCAGCCACGGTTCTGGATGATAGAGAACTGCACCTCACGGATGGCAGGAACCCCTCCCATCGACTCGTAGATCGGATGATAGCGGCGGGTATAAGGCAGCGCATAGACCTTATCCAGCTCCCAGCGAACCAGCGGCTTTGCCGGAATGTTCTGGACAAGGTATTTTTCGCTCTGCTTCTGGACAACGATCTGTCCGCTGACGACGTCCTGATTGTCCATCTGGATGCGGCACGCCTTCGCATAAGCGACCTTATCCGACGCAACCTTCTTGTAACCTGCGCACTCGACGTACCGTTCCGGCAGATGGTCGAAGTCGGTCATGTAACAGGTACCGTCCACATCGGTGATAGACTCGACCGGCTCGCCCGCTGCCAGACGACGTGCGATCTCCACAGTCTGATGCTCACCCATACCGAAGCTGATGATGTCCGCGCTCGAATCCTCAGCAATGCTGGGCAACACCGTCTCCATCCAGTAGTCATAATGGGCGAACCGGCGCAGGGACGCTTCCAGACCGCCCAGGATGACAGGCAGGTCAGGATATGCCTGCTTTGCCAAGCGGGTATACACAGTCGCGCTGCGGTCAGGGCGCGCGCCCGCCTTGCCGCCGGGCGAATATTCATCCTCGGCACGAGGGATCTTCGCGACAGAATAATGGCTTACCATGCTGTCAACATTGCCGCCGCCGATGAAAAAGCCATACTTCGGCTTCCCGAACCGCTTGAAATCTTCACAGTCTGTATAGCGGGGCTGTGCCAGCACGCCCACTTTATAGCCCTCTGCCTCCAGTAAACGGCTGATGATCGCCGTTCCAAAGCTGGGGTGATCGACGTAAGCGTCGCCGCCCACGACTACAAAATCCAGTTGATCCCATCCCCGGGCCTCCATATCCGCCCGGCTGATGGGAAGAAATTCGGTGTAGATCTGCTGTTCCATATTATATCCTTAATTAAATTGCTTTTCTAGCACATGATTCCAATACATCTTTTTCAGATTGTGCAACTGTATGATTTGCATAGGTATTCCATGTCGGTTCATAATCCGCTGTTGCTTGATTTCCCCACATATCCCAGCCTTCTCTTATTCCTCTCGCAAACAATTCAATTCGCGGTGCTTGACTGCAGGCTTCAATGACCGGAATCACTTCATCCGGTTTTCGGCTATGCTCTCTTTTCATCGCCCGGATCAAATTAACTTGCGATCTAGCCGGTTGGAGAGTTCTATTCGGTGCGCTTTTCTTTTTAATACCGAACAGAATCAATTCTGTAACATTCCGAAAATAAAATCCTACGCCTCTACCATCCGGCCCACCATCTTTCCGAACCTTTTCCCAAACGATATTCCCTTTATATTCAAATCCCCATGCATCCATAACAGCCAATCCATCCGGAAGCAACGCATTAGGAACCCATAAATATAAATGCGCTTTTTCATCTGCAATATCCGCAACAGGTAAAGCTTTAATGTCTTCGAGCGTCATCGTTTCATACCGCATCAGCTTTTTATTCTCTGGTGCAACTTTTCCTGTTCTATTTTGGAACTGCCATGGTGGATCCGCATAAATCGTATTGTATTTTTTCCCGTTTGTAAAATCTTGAAAATTCTTCAATGTCACCGTAAAATCAGGCATTTTCTTCTACGCACTCCTTTCCAATACCAATTGCCAAAATCGGGCATCCACCATTTCGCCGCGAGTCCAATCTATATGTAAGTTTTCCTATCCACGTAGTACTTGCTCCATATTTTGCCATTATATCTTCCCTTTTAAATATCTCATTCAAGCTTTCTGCTCGTGTAACAATTACACCAACATCAATGAGTCCGCAATCAAAATATGTTCTCATCGCCAGCAAATCTCTATCAAAAGTTTGATCTTTACTATTCCACTCTAAATCAAATGCAACCCTATTTTTTAAGAAATCAATATTATGCCCGTCAATATATCCTTCTATCATCTCCGTCTCATATGGTTCACTTGCAAATCGTCCTCTTCTTTGTGCTACTTGACGGGGATATTTTTTCACAATTAAATCTCCGCTAATTCTGATTTCTCTCCATCCATACGGATACAATATTTCATCAAATTTTTTAGGAATTGGTGATTCATTGCCTCCTGCTTTTTTAATGTCTGCTAATGTTAGTTTTAACTTTTTCAAACAGTCCTGTAACTCCATCCACTCTTTCGGAAAAGCATCATGAAGTATCTCCAGTGCATGTCCATAATTATGAAATTCAAAGCGATTTAAAAGATCTGCATCAATATAATTTTCAGGGTTCATTTTTACTCCTTTAAATTTATTCGTCCGGCTGGTTGAGGTTCATTTCCAGCCACTGCTGACGGCTGATGAGGACGGCACGGGGTTTCGCGCCCTCGTAGGGGCCGATAACGCCTTTTTCCTCCATCTCGTCCATGATACGGGCGGCACGGGCATAGCCCAGCTTGCACCGCCGCTGAAGAAGGCTGGTGGACGCCTGACCTGCGTCAATGACGACCTCGACCGCCTGTTTGAACATCGGGTCGCTGCCGGAATCCTCATCCGCATCCGAGCTGCCGCCGCCCTTCTTGCTGTCCTGAATGGCGTGCTTCTCCATCGCTTCGATCATGACCTCGTCGTATTGGACGGTCGCGCTCTTCTTGATGAAATCCAGCACACGGCTGATCTCCTCATCCCGGACGAATGTGCCCTGAATACGGATCGGCTTGGATGCGCCGACAGGCATGAAGAGCATATCGCCCATACCCAACAGCTTTTCCGCACCTGCGCCATCCAGAATAGTGCGGCTATCGACCTGACTGGACACGGCGAACGCGATCCGGCTGGGGATATTCGCCTTGATCAGACCGGTGATGACATCCACGCTGGGTCGCTGGGTCGCAACAATGAGGTGCATACCGGCGGCACGGGCTTTCTGCGCAATGCGGCAGATCGAATCCTCAACATCCTTACCGACGACCATCATCAGGTCAGCCAGCTCATCAATGACGATAGCGATATAAGGCATTTTTTCCAAGGTCGGGTCGGTGGATGCCAGTTTATTGAAGGACTTGATATCACGGACATTGTTCTCCGCGAATAGATGATATCTCCGCTCCATCTCCTGCACCGCCGAACCCAATGCGCCCGCCGCCTTGCGCGGTTCAGTGATGACCGGCATCAACAGATGGGGGATGCCGTTGTATTCCGCCAGCTCAACGACCTTCGGGTCAATGAGCATCAGCTTGACGTCCTCAGGGCTGGAACGGAAGAGCAGGCTCATAATAATGCTGTTGACACAGACCGATTTACCGCTGCCCGTGCTGCCTGCGATCAGCAGATGGGGCATCTTGCAGAGGTCGGCGACCTGCGCCACACCCGCAATGTCCTTGCCCAATGCGATTCCCATGGGCGAGGTCATCCGCAGAAAGCTCTGGCTTTCAAAAATGCTGCGGATATAAACGGGAGTTTTTTTGTGGTTCGGCACTTCGATACCGACCGCAGGCTTGCCCGGGATGGGGGCTTCCATGCGGACATCTGCGACCGCCAGATTCAACGCGATATCGTCCGCCAGCGAGGTGATACGGCTGATCTTGACACCTGCCATCGGCTGGACCTCATAGCGGGTGACGGACGGACCTCGGGAAATGTCCAGAACACGGGTACGCACTCCAAAGCTCTCGAGGGTATCCACCAGCTTCTGGGCGTTGGCTTTCAATTCCTCCTGCGCACCCGTATCGTTTTCCTCCGGTGCCTGCTCAAACAGCTCGATGGACGGATACTGATATTGATAGACGTCCACCAGCTCGGCTTCCTCTGCTGGTGCGGTTGCCGCCTCCTGCTCCGAGACGGCAGGCTTTTCCATTGCCGCCGCAACAAGACTGTTCAGGTCTTTTTCTTCCACGGGTTCCGATGTAATGCTGATCCAGCCGTCCTCATCCGGTTCTGTCCGCATGGCAACAACATTTTCCGCGCTCACTCTATGCGGAGTCTCGGCTGTCTCCGGACTGATCGGAGTAATGGGATGGTATTCCTCTGCCGGAGCTTCCATCGCCGTCTCCTCCCGCTCTTCGGGCGGATTCGACATCGTGGCAAAATTCAGGCTCGGCTCCTGAACGGGCGCAGGCACTTCGGGTTCAGGCTGACGGAAGAAATCCTCCGCTGCCGTCTCCACAGCATCCGGTACGATGGGTTTCACGATGGCACGAGGCGCGGATTTCTGGAGTGGGTTCGCACCGAACGTCCCGCCCGAACCGAGAATGATCGGCTCGATCGGTTCACTGCCGCCGCTCTTGACCTGCGAATACTCCGGTCCAAGCGCAATATCAAAGGATGCGCGCGGCTGCGGTCGATTCACCTGCACTGGCTCAAAGGCAGGTGCTTCCGGCTGCTGATCCGGCACGATGGCAGGCGGAACATCCGGCTGTCCTTCCGCCGTCTCTGCCGCCTCGAATTCCTTTGTCACCTGATGTCCCCAGCGCAGAACGCCGCTCATCCAGTTTGGAAGCTCGACATGGAACGGTGCGGCAACACGATCCTCGTCCTCATCGTATTCCTCCGGATATTCGCCTGCCTCATATTCGGCAGCGTCGTCGTATTCCTCCTCCGCCTCCTGCTCTGCCTGCCTTGCCGCAAGACGTTCGGCACGGCGGGCGGCATTCTGTTCGTAGACCGCTGCGCCCTTTTCACGGACGCCGCCGACGACGTCGCAGATCCACTGACACAGCTCGGCGGGGGTGATATCAAAAATGTACAAACTGATGCAGATCGCCAGCACGACCATAATAAGATTCGCTGCCGGTCTTCCGCAGAGCAGCAGAAGGTTTCCTCCCAAGACCGCGCCCAGCGCACCGCCGCCCAAAACGGCTTCCACACCATTCTGATA
Source organism: Bacteroides uniformis (assembly GCA_963615155.1). Taxonomy (GTDB): domain Bacteria; phylum Bacillota; class Clostridia; order Oscillospirales; family Ruminococcaceae; genus Faecalibacterium. The sequence continues at coordinate 40,539 of CAVEGP010000004.1, forward strand.
ACAGGTCGCTATCATTCTTGCCGCCGGAATATCGGTCGGAACATCCGAAAACACAATGACCGTTCCGCTTGCAAAAAGCAAACCCAGCACCAATTTTAAAATGTGCGGCAGGAGATCCTCGCCACGGGTATACAGCACTGCCAGATAGCAGACCGCCGCACCCAGCACAACACTGCCGATGCCAAACACACCGAACAGTACGTCGTGCAGCGCGCTCCATACCGATGTGCCCGGCACAAATGCCAGCACCATGAGCAAGAGTCCCGCAAACAATGTTCCCAAGCCTGCGGACATCCGCTCCTGTGTCCCGCTTCTGGTGCGGGTTGATTTGCGTTTTGCTGTTGTTTTTCGCTTTTTTGTTGCCATTTTCCTTAAAACCCTGTTTCTTTCTTAAGGCATAATATTCGATTCTTTTATTGTACCACGGGAAAAGTCAAATGGCAAACAATAGCAGTTATTTTTCGATTTCCTGATAGAGCCATTCCAGCGCATCGGAAACTCCGCCAAGCTGATCGATGAGTTTTTCCTTCACGGCACGCCGACCATCCAGAACTGTCCCCACATCCATGACAAGCTCTCCGGTGCGAAGCATCAGCTCGGTATACCGCTCCTTCGAGATGCCGCTGTGATCCGCCACAAAGCCTGTGATCCGCTCCTGCATCTGCTCGAACCAGCGCATGGTCTGCGGAACCCCCAGAATCATTCCGGAATGCCGCACCGGATGGATCGTCATGGTGGCGGTTGGGACGATAAAACTCCGTTTCGCACTGACAGCCAGTGGGATCCCGATGGAATGTCCTCCGCCCAGAACCAGCGTCGCGCTGGGCTTGGACACGCTGGCGATCAGCTCTGCCAGAGCCAGACCCGCTTCAACGTCTCCGCCTACCGTATTCAATAAAACGAGCAGTCCTTCTATGGCGGGGTCTTCCTGCGCCGCCACCAACTGGGGGATGACGTGCTCATATTTGGTCGTTTTCTGTCCCTGCGGAGCTTCCACATGCCCCTCGACCTGACCGATGACCGTCAGGCAGTGGATGGCGTGACGGCCTCGGGTACAGTAGACGCTGCCCAGCTCCTCGATCTGTTCTTTTTCAAGCCGCTGCTGGTCAATTTGCAGATCTTCGGGCTGCTTTTTCTCTTTTTCCGTCATTTTTCTTCCCTCTTTCCTATTTATAGTAGTAGCGTGCCCTGTGTTGCGGTGGTTATGCGGTGGCAAAGATTCTTTTCTCAGTAAAAAAATTTGTCCCAGACATTTGACATTCTTCTACGATGCGGTATACTTGATATTAACGAAAAGATTGACAAATATCTATCATTATTGTATTGTTTTTATGGAATCCGCCGATTTGTCCGCTGGACATGAGGGAATCGGCACCTTTTTTCGCAGAAAGGAGAACCCCGATATGAACACTCCCGGCAAAGCATCTCTTCCTGTCATCAAACGACTGCCGAAATACTACCGCTATCTCCGCACCCTGAAAAACGACGGCATCACCAGCATCTCCTCCCGCGAGCTTGCGGCGCAGATGGGTACGACTGCTTCTCAGGTGCGGCAGGACTTCAACTGCATCGGCGATGTCAACGGTCGGCAGGGCATCGGCTACTCGGTCGAGAACCTGCTCTCCATCCTTGAGACGCTGCTCTTTGGCAATGGCGACCGTCTGCCGACCATCCTGATTGGCTGCGGTCGTCTGGGCAAGGCGGTCAGCCGCTTCATCACCACCGATACCAACGGCTATAAACTCATCGCTGCCTTCGACAACGCCCCCGACGAGGTAGGCAAAGAAATCAATGGCATTCAGATCCTGCACATCGATCAGCTGGAGGAGTTCTGTGAAGAGCATCACCCCGAGGCAGCAGTCCTCTGCGTGCCCCGCAGTGGCGCAGAGCAGATCAGCGGTCGTCTGGTGAATCTGGGCATCAAAGGCTACTGGAACTTTTCTCACTATGATCTCTCCGTGCCCTATCCTGAGGTCGTGGTCGAGAACGTCCATCTGGGCGACAGCCTGATGAGCCTTGGCTATCGACTGAGAAATCAGGACTGACACATTTGAGCAAAATCAGAACAAAAAGCGGATGAGGTGGAAGCACGTCTTTCACCTCATCCGCTCTGTAGTGAGGAGTCACATTAAATTATGGCAAAACTTTATTTCCGCTATGGCGCGATGAACAGCGGCAAGAGCACTGCCCTGATGCAGGTAGCGCACAACTACGAGGAGCAGGGGATGCGGGTCCTCATCCTGAAGCCGCAGGTCGATACTAAAGGCGGCGACGAGCTTGTCAGCCGTCTGGGTGTCCGCCGCAAGGCAGATTTGCTCATCCCGCCGGAGATGGATGTGTTTGAAGCCGTCCGTTCCGCCATCCGTGAGGGTCTGCCGCTGGCGTGTGTCCTCTGCGACGAGAGCCAATTCTTCACGCCTGAGCAGGCTGAGCAGCTCTTTATGGTGACGGTCGATCTGAACATCCCTGTCATCTGCTACGGTCTGCGTTCCGATTTTTCACTCCGCGGCTTCCCCGGCTCGACTCGTCTGCTGGAGCTGGCGCATACCATCGAGGAGATGAAAACCATCTGCTCCTGCGGTCGGAAAGCGATCTGCAACTGCCGCAAGGTGAACGGCAGCTTCGTCTTTGAGGGCGAGCAGGTCGCCATCGACCTCGAAAATGATGTCCAGTACGCCAGCATGTGCCCTCAGTGCTACTTCCGTGCCCGACGGGAATTCTACGCCAGACAGAAAAACCTGTCATCGAAATAAATTTTCATCTCCGCCCTGTTCAGGGCGGTTTTTTTGTGTGAATTCGGTGTCATTGATATATCACTCCAAGCCTTGCTTTGCCATTTCGAGCTTTTTTTGCTCTATTGATATATCAGTTTGTGATTCAAAGATTCTGCCATCGCATATTTTATTGTATACAACGCACCTTCAATCTTTTCTGTTTTAGTAACCATTTTGTAACAAATAGAGCGTTCCCTCCGCTTTCCGGCCGATTTTTCTATGCAAAGTGTTGAAGTATACAAGTTGCACAGTTTTTCGTCTCAAGTTTATTCATTATGGCAATGACGTCAAAACATTCCGGTTCAGCATGACAAGATTTGTACGTTTTCTGTCCGCTTGTCTACAATTTGCATCTTTCTTTTTCTCCGGTGTTTTGCTATCATAATTGTATACAACGAGTCCTTTGCAGAGGGACCGTTCACACGATGGTTTTCTATATTAGGAGGAGAACAAAAATGAGCAAGGCAATTTCTCGTCGTAACTTCCTGAAGGCTACCGGCGTTGTTGGCGCAGCTGGTCTGCTGGCAGCTTGCGGCGGTAGCAACGGTGCTGCTTCCAGCTCCACCGCAGCTTCTTCTGAGGCTGCATCTGTCGCAGGTCCGTCCACCGATCCCGTCACCCTGACCATGAGCTGGTGGGGCGGCGAGTCCCGTCACAACGCTTATCAGGACGCTCTCAAGGAGTTCTCTGCTGAGCACACCAACATCACCGTCAACCCCACCTTCGCTGCATGGTCCGGCTGGGAGGACACCATGTCCACCAAGTTTGCCGGCGGTGTTGCTGAGGATGTCTGCCAGATCAACTGGAACTGGCTGTACAACTACTCTTCCAATGGTCAGACCTTCATGGATCTGAACAGCGTTTCCGATTATCTGGATCTGACCCAGTGGGACGAGAGCGCGCTGTCTGCCTGCAACGTTGCAAACTCTCAGCAGTGCGTGCCCACTGCCATGACCGGTCGTATCTTCTACTGGAATATGACCACCTTCAACAAGGCTGGCATCACCGAGGTTCCCGCATCTCTGGATGACCTGATGAACGCAGGCAAGACCTTTAAGGAGAAGCTGGGCGATGATTACTATCCCCTGCACCTGGGCGCATACGATCGTATGATCCTGATGGTCTTCTACCTCGAGTCCAAGTACGGCAAGGAGTGGGCAGATCCTTCTACTTCCACCCTGAACTATTCCTCTGACGAGATCGCAGAGGGCATCGACTTCATCAAGAGCCTGGTCGAGGGTCATGTCATCATGAGCCTGCCCACTTACTACGGCTCCAACGGCGACAACGCCGCTCACCAGTCCAACGAGTGGATCACCGGTAAAATGGCTGGTATCTTCGAGTGGGATTCTGCCGCTACCAAGTATCAGGACGCTCTGGACGAGGACAACAAGGCTGGCTTCACCGTCGGCGAAGAGATCAAGTTCGGCGATTACAATGGAGGCTTCTCCAAGGTTTCTTCCGGTCTGGCGATCACCAAGACCTGCAAGAATCCCGCTGAGGCAGCAATGCTGATCAACTTCCTGCTGAACGAGGAGAAGGGTGCTGCGATCATGGGCTCTGAGCTGGGCATCCCTGCTTCCAAGTCCGGTCTGGCTGCTGCTCAGGCTGCCGGTGCAGTCAAGGAGCTGGTCGCTGAGGCAAACGGCAAGGTCATGAGCTTTGTTGGCTTCCAGCTGGATCCTCTGTTCGAGGCAAACGACCTGAAGGCTACCGGTACCGGTACTTATCAGGAGGTCTTCGATACTCTGGACTATGATAACGCCTCCGGTGCTGATCTGGTCGATACTCTGCTGGACGGCATGGAGGCAGTCGGCTACACCGTTGGCTAAGCTCCTGTTTTTCAGAAAGGCGCATGGGTCGCAGTACGGTATAAGCTGACGATCCTTTCCGGAACGATTTAGGTATTGGGGCATCCATCCCTCATCTGGACTGGATGTCCCATTTTTTAAAAGAAAGTGGTTACAATTTCTTGACAAAGATGTATCTGAATTGTGACGGTAGATTGCAAAACGATTTTCCCACAAAAGGAGGATTCCCGGATGAAAGAAAGCAAAGCTCCCTCTCTGGGGCGCACCCCGGCTCAGAAGTTCCTTGATAAATGGCAGGGTCTTCTGTACCTGATCCCTTGGATCATCGGTTTCGTCGTCTTCAAGGCTATCCCGTTCGGTCAGTCGCTGTACTACAGCTTTACCGACATGAACTTCTTTAACGGCATCCATGAGTACGGTGTTATGAACTATGTCACCGCTTTCACCGATGCCAAAATCACCAAGGCACTTCTCACTACCTTCAAGTACGCCTTCATCACTGTGCCTCTGAAGCTGATCTTCGCTCTGTTCATCGCATACATCCTGAACTTCAAGATCGCATGCGTGAACCTGTTCCGTACCATTTACTACATCCCGTCCATTCTGGGCGGCTCGGTCGCTATCGCTGTTCTGTGGAAGGCGGTCTTCCGCGATGACGGTCTGGTCAACACCATCATCCGCAGCATCACCTTCGGTCACTTCCAGGGTCCCTCCTGGCTGTCCGACCCCAGCTACGCACTGTGGATCATCTGCTTCCTGCGTATCTGGCAGTTCGGTTCTGCGATGGTTCTGTTCCTCGCTGCTCTGAAGGGCGTTCCGGCTGATCTGTACGAGGCAGCTACCATCGATGGTGCCGGCAAGTGGAAGCAGTTCTTCACCATCACCGTTCCGATGATCACCCCCATCATCTTCTATAATCTGGTCACTCAGATCTGCCAGGCATTCCAGGAGTTCAACGGTCCGTTCATCATCACCAACGGCGGTCCGCGCAGCTCCACCACCCTTATCTCCATTCTGGTTTATAACTACGCTTTCAAGTCGAACCAGATGGGCATGGCTTCCGCACTGGCATGGATCATGTTCGTCATCGTCTGCATCCTGACGGTCATTGCGTTTACCAGCCAGAAGAAGTGGGTCTACTACTCGGATGAAAGGTAAGGTATGACAGTATGGGAATGAAAGCATCTAACGCCATCGCGACGTTTTTCAAGTACTTTGTCCTGATCTTGGTCGGTCTGATCATGATCTATCCTCTGCTGTGGATGGTCAGCGCGACCTTCAAGGACAACAGCGAGATCTTCGCCGGCATCAGCCTGTGGATCAAGAACCCCACCCTCGAGGGCTATAAGAACGCCCTGAACAACTTCGGCGGCTCGATCAACATCCTGCAGGCCATGCTGAACACCTATTCCTACGTTATCCCCAAGGTCATCTGCACGGTCGTCTCCTCCTGCATTGCCGCTTATGGCTTTGGTCGTTTCGACTTCCCCGGTCGGAAGATCCTGTTCAGCATCATGCTGGCGACCCTGTTCCTGCCTCAGGTCGTTCTGAACGTTCCTCAGTTCCTGCTGTACACCAAGTTCGGCTGGGTCAACAGCCCGTTCTATCTGGCGATCTGGGTCCACTGTGCATTCGCAACTGAGACCTACTTCGTCTATCAGCTGGTTCAGTTCATGCGTAATGTCCCCCGTGATCTGGACGAGGCTGCCGCAATTGACGGCTGCTCCTCCTTCCAGACCCTGTACAAGGTCATTGTCCCGATGCTGATGCCCGCTCTGGTGTCCTGCGCACTGTTCCAGTTCATGTGGAGCTGCAACGACTTCATGGGTCCCCTGCTTTATGTGCAGACCCCTGCGAAGTACCCGATGTCTCTGTTCGTCAAGCTGTCCATGGACGGTGATACCGGCTTTGCCTGGAACCGTATTCTGGCTCTGTCCCTAATCTCCATCCTGCCGCAGCTGATCGTTTTCTTCTGCGCACAGGATCAGTTCGTTGAAGGTATCTCCGCCGGTGCTGTCAAGGGCTAATTTCCCTTCTGCCGCGGATGTGACCGTAAACGCAGCGTAAAATCGCCCCCTGTGCCATTTCCCGTAATGGTTCAGGGGGCGATTTCTTTTGTCTTCAGTGATTTCTGTGGCTCTTCCGGTACTGCAGCGGGCTGATGTCCATCGTCTCTCGGAATACACGCCGGAAGTGCGCGGCAGAGGCAAAGCCGATCTGCTCCGCCACTGCGCCGATGCTCAGATCCGTCTCGGACAGCAGCTTGAGCGACGCTTCGATCCGCAGACCATTGACGTAATCGACGGTGGATTGTCCGGTCACACGGCGGAACAGCCGGCTGAGATAGTAAGGCGACAGGTAAAACTCCGCCGCAACCTCGGTCATCGAGATCTTTTGCTGATACCGTGCGGCGAGATACGCGCAGACCCGCTCCACCGTCTCGTTGCGCGGATGGCTGGCGGAAGCTGCCTGATACTCCTGCTCCACATAATGAAGCACCAGTGCCAGATACAGCCCTCCCGGATAGTTGGCTTCTTCGGCAGAGCTCTGCATCAACTCCAAAATCGTGCGCAGGCGGCTCCGCCACTGTACCGAGCCATACAGCGTCAGGACCTGACCCTGCTCGAACATCTGGGGCAGATACTCCCTTTGCGCAAGCGTTTTCAACTCATGCAGCACGGTTTGTGGAAACTCACAGCCGGACAACTCTGGCACGGTGTGTCCCACCTGCCGCAGAACGCCTTTTCCCGGACCAAGCAGCAGCGCACCGCCTGGGTTCGCAATGCTGGTGCTGTCGTTCCACTCGAGAGAACAGCTTCCGCCCGAGATCAATATCAGGTAGCAGGACTCTCCTCCGGAATCCAGCTCCAATCGCCCTGTCGTCATCCGCAGGTGCCGCGTCCGGATCCTCGCATTCAACTTCTCACGTTCTGCACGCACTTTCTTCACATCCCTCTTGTAATTTGGCTTAAAGAATCCTATAATGGATACAACAAGCCAGATGTTCTCTGACTTTAGTTTATCATGTCCGCACCGTGCGGGCAAGCTGAAAATCCACTCACAATCGTTCAGGAGGCTGATTTCCTATGAATCTCTCTCTTATCCGCTCTATGACCCGCAGTGCCGTCTTTGAACTGGAAAACGGTCTGTGCTTCCGTCCGGCACATCCGTTCACGGTCACGCTGAACGGCGAGACCGTCTATGACGCCTGCAACACCAATGTCTTTTCGCTGTTCTCTCTGCTCCCCTCCACCACCTATACGGTCGGTGTTGAGGCTGAGGACGAGAAGCTGAGCCTCGAGTTCACCACCGAGACTGAGACCTTCTTTGTGGATGCGTCCCGTTATGGTCTGGTCGCTGACGGCGAGACCGACAATACCGTTAAATTGCAGGCTGCCCTGTCCACCTGTCCTGCAGGCGGCACAGTCTACATCCCCGCCGGTCGCTACCGCACAGCAAGCCTGTTCACCAAGAGCAACACCACCATCTATCTCGAGAAGGGTGCTGTTCTGCTGGGCGACAACGATCGCACCCATTACCCCATTCTGCCGGGCGTTCTGCCGAGCGAAAACGAGGTCGATGAGTATTACCTCACCGGCTGGGAGGGCAACCCTCTGAGCAGCTTTGCCGGTCTGCTGAACATCACACAGGTACAAAATGTCGTCGTTACCGGTGAGGGCACTTTGGACTGTGACGCTCAGCACGGCGACTGGTGGATCAATCAGAAGGTCAAGCGCATCGCGTGGCGTCCCCGCGCGGTCGCAATGGTAGACAGCGAAAATGTCGTCCTGCACGGCATCACCGTCCAGAACAGCTTTTCCTGGACGATCCACCCCATTTTCATCAAGCACCTCGATCTGCTGAATTTCAACATCAACAATCCCTATAACGCCCCCAACACCGACGGTATCGACCCCGAGAGCTGCGAGTATACCCGCATCATCGGCGTGAACATCCATGTCGGCGATGACTGCATTGCGATGAAAGCAAGCAAGGTGTTCCTCGGCATGAAGCTGAAGAAGAGCTGCGAGCACACCGTCATCCGCAACTGCCTGCTGGACAAGGGTCACGGCGGCATCGTCATCGGCAGCGAGATGAGCGGCGGCGTCAAGGACATGGTCGTCACCCAGTGCCTGATGGACCACACCGACCGTGGTCTGCGTGTCAAGACCCGCCGTGGTCGCGGCAACACAGCCGTCATTGACGGTCTGGTCTTCCGCAATGTCGAGATGCGCGGCGTCAAGACCCCCTTCGTCATCAACATGTTCTACTTCTGCGATCCGGACGGTCACAGCCCGTATGTCCAGTGCCGTGACGCACTGCCGGTGGACGAGTACACTCCCAAGCTCGGCACGCTGACGATGGAAGATATCGTTGCCACCGACGCACAGTTTGCAGGCTGCTACTTCGACGGTCTGCCCGAACAGCCCATCGAGCGTGTCTCCATGAAGAATGTCACCATCACCTTCGACCCGAATGCGGTAGAAGGTCAGGCAGCTATGGCTGACAACCGCCCGTTTGTCAAGAAGCTGGCAATCTACGCCGAGAACGTCAAGGAGATCGACCTGCACAACGTGAAGATCGAAGGTTACGAGGGCGAGCGTCTCCACTTCGCCAACGTCGGTCATTTTGAGGAGGACTAAACCATGACTCATGAAGAGATCCTGTCCATGCTGGGCGATTATGTGGACTATCTGATCGCCAATTCCAGCGCAGAAGCCCCCATGTGGAACATCGAGAAGGTTCGCAGCGGCAAGCCGAACAAGTGGAACTACATCGATGGCTGCATGATCACCGCCTGCCTGAGCCTGTACCACACCACCGGCGACAAGAAATATCTGGACTTCTCCAAGAACTTCATCGACTACTTCGTTCAGCCGGACGGCTCCATCAAGACCTACGACCCGAAGGAGTACAACCTCGACAACGTGAATCAGGGCAAGAACCTGTTCATCTTGTATGACATCTTCGGCGAGGAAAAGTACCGCAAGGCGATCGACGTCATTGACAGCCAGCTTAAGACCCAGCCCCGCACCAAGGAGGGCAATTTCTGGCACAAGGATATCTACCCTTGGCAGGTCTGGCTGGACGGCACGTATATGGCTCAGCCCTTCTACATGGAGTATGAGACCCGCTTTAACAAGATGCAGGGCTGTATTGACAGCTACAAGCAGTTCATGAACATCAAGAAGCACATGCGTGACGAAAAGACCGGTCTGTACTATCACGGCTACGATGAAAGCCGCGAAATGTACTGGGCAGACCCTGAGACGGGCTGCAGCCCGAACTTCTGGCTGCGTGCAATGGGTTGGTTCATGGTCGCTATGGTCGATACTCTGGAACGGATGGACGAGCAGCTCTACAACGAGTACCGCGGCATTCAGGCGATGCTCAAGCAGACCATCGAGGACGTCCACAAGTTCCAGGATGAGGAAACGGGCATGTTCTGGCAGGTCATGGACCATCCCGGCGTTGAGGGCAACTACCTTGAAACGAGCGGCTCTGCTCTGTTCGCCTATGCCGTCCTCAAGGGCGTTCGTCTGGGTTACTTGCCCAAGCGGATGGCTGCATGGGCGGAGAAAGCCTTCTATGGCACCTGCGACAAGTACCTGTCCAAGAACCCCGATGGCAGTCTCCAGCTGGGCGGCATCTGCCTCGTCGCCGGTCTGGGCGGTAAGGATCACCGTGACGGCTCTCTGGCTTACTATTTCAGTGAGCCGGTTGTCTGCAACGACGCCAAAGGCGTCGGTCCCCTCGTGCTGGCTTATACTGAAATGATTGCGAAGAAGTAAACACTTCCCATATTTTCCTGAAATAATACGCCCCCGTTCCTGCGGTTTCATACCATAGGAACGGGGCATATTTGTTAGAAAACAATCATTTTGAGGTACACCATGAGCACACTTCCAATCACCGAAAACATTTCCCTCATTCCCTATTATCCGACCTACGAAACCACTCTGGCAGAGCGACTGGACCAGCAGCTACATTACACAAAACAATTATTTAAAGTACGCTGTTCACACCACCGACGGTGAACTTATTGCTCTTGGCATGTATGAGGTTCTCGACCGTGCCCTTGTCGTGCGAGTCGTTTATATGGAGGCTCAACCCGAAAGCAATCCCACTCTTTCCGGAACTGACCGCAAGTACACCGGTATCGGGAAACTCTTGATTGCATTTGGAATAAAGCTTTCCATCGACAATGGTTTTGGCGGCGATGTTATACTCGAAGCAAAAACCGACGCGCTTGCAGACCATTATAAAAATGATTTTGGCGGAATTGAACTTCCGTCTTTTGGCAGCAGTTCTGCCCCCCGTTTTCTGATTCAGGGAGAAGCTGCCAAAAACATCTTTTTCAGCTATTTGAAATGAGGCGTTTTTATGAAACTCAACTCAAACAATCTCTGTGAATCTTATCTCCGCGACGCAGAGAACGACCGTGAGTACTACGACATTTTCTTTCAGATGTGCCGGAAATTTCGCATCAACTGGGCTGATGCCAGCGAGAAAGAAAAGGAATTCATTACCGAAGTAACTCGTGTAACATACGAACGGGAAAAGGCGGTGCAGGCCGGCTCTTCTCCGGATGCGGTGCGTCCTGCATTTAGTGCCTGATTTTTCTTTTTTAGTTTTTCCACAAACGAAAAGCCGCCGGGGTTTCCCTCGGCGGCTTTTCCTATGATAGGAGGATCAAAAATGATCTAATCCGTATATCAAATTGTGTCTGAACCTTAGTTCAGGACGGTCTGCTCGGTCTCGACATCGAAGACATGAACCTTGTGCGGATCGAACGCGACGCGAACCTTGTCTCCGTTGCGAGCCTTGGAGGTGGGAGCAACACGAGCGGTCATCTTGTTGCCCTTGTACTCCAGATACAGATAGATCTCTGCGCCCATCATCTCGGAGACATCGACCTGAGCATCCAACTGGCAGTCGGTGTGCTTTGCCATGAATTCCGGCTCATCGTCGATATCCTCAGGACGGATGCCCATCTTGACCTTCTTGCCGACGTAAGCGTCCAGCTTGCCGTCTGCGGTCTTCTCCTTGGGCAGAGGAATGATATCGCCGCCCAGATCAATGCCGTACTGGTCACCCTTCTTGATGACAGTGCCATCGAGGAAGTTCATCTGGGGGCTGCCGATGAAGCCTGCGACGAACATGTTGCAGGGCATATCATACAGGTTCTGCGGGGTATCGACCTGCTGGATGATGCCGTCCTTCATGACAACGATACGGTCGCCCATGGTCATAGCCTCGGTCTGGTCGTGGGTAACGTAGATGAAGGTGGTAGCCAGCTTCTTGTGCAGCTTGATGATCTCGGTACGCATGGAGGTACGCAGCTTAGCGTCCAGGTTGGACAGAGGCTCGTCCAGCAGGAAGACTGCCGGATTACGAACCATTGCACGACCCAGAGCAACACGCTGACGCTGACCACCGGACAGAGCCTTCGGCTTGCGGTCGAGCAGGTGCTCGATCTCCAGGATCTTAGCAGCTTCGTGGACACGGCGGTCGATCTCGTCCTTCGGGGTCTTGCGCAGCTCCAGACCGAATGCAATGTTCTTGTAAACGGTCATGTGGGGGTACAGAGCGTAGCTCTGGAAGACCATTGCGATATCGCGATCCTTCGGGGGAACGTCGTTGATCAGACGACCGCCGATGTACATCTCGCCCTTGGAGATCTCCTCCAGACCAGCGATCATACGCAGGGTGGTGGACTTGCCGCAACCAGACGGACCAACGAAGATGATGAACTCCTTGTCCTGGATCTCCAGATTGAAGTCCGTGACAGAGGGAGCAGTTGCGCCCGGATAGATCTTGTAGATGTGCTGGCAGCTAATCGAAGCCATAAGTCATTTGCCTCCATATAATTTGGTTTATTCCCACATCTTGACGATGGGTGCTTTCACTGCTATTATAATAGCAGATTATTTTGTGATATAAAATAGCATTTTATTGATTAGAGGTGTCAGATATTGATTTTTGATTGGACCGCCACCGCATCCCTTGCTTCGGTGCAGGATATCCAGCCCGAACAGCCTCTGACACTATCCGGCGACGGACTGTGGGTCTGTCTGGTTTCCAGTGGAAAATGCACCGCAAGCCTGTCTGTTTCCGGTCCGTCTCCGGCAGGCAGCGCGTTGATCCTTCCGCCGCAAAGCGTCTGTGCCGGACATCTTATCCTCAGCCGTGCGCCGCTCGAGCTTCTCCCCGAGGGCGGATGTCATCTGCTCTGTCTCCAACTGACCGGACAAGCCGCCGAGCAATTCCTCTCCGGTCTGACAGAGCTGCCCTTCCTTGCCCGCGGCGAAACCTGTCCGGCTGCCGCCGAGCTGATGGGGCAGTTGGCTGCGGAAAGTGATTCTGACCGCCGCAGCCGTGCCCGAAGCCAGCTTTCCTTCGCGCTGCTCTGCGAGCTTTCCGACGCAGACAGTGCCGCGCCTGCCCTGCCGCCGCTGGTCTCCGAAGCCATCGCTGACATTCGGGAGAACTATGCCGGACTTTACGGCGTCGAGGAGCTGAGCGAGCGTCTTGGTGTTTCCAAAAGCCATCTCGTCCGCACCTTCACGGCAGCGGTCGGCGTTTCTCCCGGACGCTACCTCACCACCGTCCGCATCGAAGCTGCCATGCGTCTGCTCCGCCATCGGGAATACACACTGGACGTCATCGCCAGCCTTTGCGGCTTTTCCGGCGCGAATTATCTTTGTCGGGTCTTTAAAAAAGAGACCGGACATTCCCCCGCTCAGTGGCGATCCATTGCCGGACATACCGCCCGCCTGGGGCTTTCTCCGGAAGAGAGCCAGCGTGAGCAGGAGCTTTATATTTAAAGGTATTTCCATAAAAACAAACACGTTCCGTCAAAAAGCGAGCCGGGTCTTCTCCGCCCGCGACACATTTCGGCGCAAAATAATGCGTTCTACAGTCAAAATAGTCATTGACAGACCCGCGAATTATCGGTATTCTATTGGATATGAAGTTGTATCCATCCAATTTGCCGCAGCCTGCCGTTCCAGAGCGAACCAATCGGCGGTGCATTTTGTACCGCTGATTTTTTATGTCCTGACGGCGCAAAATGCGCCGCCAAAATCGGGTGGATCGGCGGCCGAAATTGCACACTTGAGAGGAAATGAATTATGCCGAATTATCGAAAACGTATTGCGGAAGCCATCATTTTTGCGCGTGAATCCGTCGGCGTCTCACAGCGAGACCTGTCTGAACGGCTCAAGCGTGATAAACGGACCCTGCAAAAATGGGAAAAGGGTGAGATGAAGATCTCGATGGAGGACTTTTTGGAGATCTTCGAGGTATTGAAGCTCTCCGTCGAGCCTTATTCCAAATGGATCCGGCATCCTGAGCTGTTTTCACGCGGGATGGAGGATATCACTCACTTCAGCACTGACCGCAAACGGATCGCGCTGGTCACATATTATGCGGAGCAGGCGTCTCCTGCCGAGATCGATCAGAAATACTACCTCATCTTCGGCGACCACGGCAGCAACTATTACGGGATGCTTCAGCAGCAATTCGCAAACCTGCAAACTCCTCTGCGTGACCGCAAACGGATCTGCCGACAGATCATGGATCATTATAAGGAAGCCTGCGAGACAAACACCCTGACGAATCCGGATGCGCCTCAGCCCAACATGGAACTTCTCACCGCCTGCTACGAAGCCAGCGCGAAAAGTGTTCAGGAAGGGCACAACCACTATTTTCTCAGCGATACCCTCCCGATCGAGGTTACGGAGGATGAGCTCGGCCATCACCGCAACCTCGATTGAGCCCAGAAGAGGCTAATTCCGTCCAAAGGGGCTGCCGCAAAACAGCCCAAAGCAAAAAAGAGGTAGGTTTTTCTCAAAAAAGGGTTGGTCTCTCTCTTTTTTTGTTGTGTACTGAAGTTATAAACAAACAGACGCGCAAAAAAATTCGAGATTTTTTCCATTTTCTTGTTTTTTTGTTGCACTTCTGTTCGCATCGAGTGGTATTCTATTGTCAGAACAAGAGAACACACCAACCAAACGGTGCTTATCCCGCAGAACCAACCCAAAAGAACACCTCCCTCGGGAGGGTGCTTCTCTGACAGGAAAGGTATTTCTTATGAAAACTCTGAATGAACTGTACATTGAAATCATTACCAATGACGAGCTGGAGGATGAGATCATGCTCATGGAAACCACTGCGGATCTCGTAGCTTTTGCCCAAAAACACGGTTGTGACGTTACGCTGGACGAAATGGAAGATTTCTTCAAGACGAAGCGAAAAACGATCGGGGAGCTGGGCGACGAAGAGCTTGGGCTGGTTGCCGGCGGAGTCAACACACAGCAGGAGGATCGCAAATCTTACAAGATGAGCAAAAAGCTTTGGAATCTGATTCATAACCAATAAGAAGTAAGCTTGCAAGCTTCCGGCTCGCAAACTTAACAATAAAAAACAAAAAGAAGGATGTGATCTATGATGAAAACTCTGAATGAGCTTTACAGCGAAGTGCTCGCCAGCGAGGAACTGCAAAACGAGCTTCAGACCTTGAAAACTCCCGAGGAAGTCGTTGCCTTTGTCGCAAAGCATGGCTGCGACTCTACAGCGGATGATATCAAGGCATTTTTTGTGGAAAAGCAGAAGGCTTCCGGTGAGATAAGCGAGGAAGACCTCGAGCAGATCGCTGGCGGTGCCGGTGCTCGTCGGAAGTGTCTTTCTGTGGTGGTTTGGAAGACATGCTTTAATCATTAAAGACCGATTCCCGTTGCTTGAAGCAGCTTGTAAGCCAATGGCTCACAAACGAACAAAAAGAAAGGTCGTATATTTATGAAAACTCTGAATGAACTGTACAACGAAGTGATCACCAGCGAGGAGCTGCAAAATGAGATTCAGACCCTGAAGACCCCTGAGGAACTCGTTGCATTTGTCGCAAAGCACGGCTGCGACGCTTCTCTGGATGACATCACGGCATTCTTTGAGGAGAAGGAAAAGGCTCTCGGTGAGCTGAGCGAGGAAGAGCTCGAGCGGGTCGCAGGCGGCAAAGGATACGGTGGTGGAGCAGTAAAAGGCATAATACTGCTGTTTAAATTTGTAAAAACTGTCATCAAGACTTGCAGCAAGAAGTAAGTCCGCAAACGAACAATAGAAAGTCGAAAGAAAGGTCGTATATTTATGAAGACCCTGAATGAACTGTACAACGAAGTGATCACCAGCGAGGAATTGATGAAAGAACTCGAGTCTCTGAATAGCAAGGAAGAAATCGCAGCATTTGTGAAGAAACATGGCTGCGACGCCACGCTGGACGAAATCGAGGCATTTTGGGCAGAAAAGGTGAATTCTTTCGGTGAACTGAGCGAGGAAGATCTCGAGCAGGTCGCAGGTGGAGCATATGGAGAGAAATTCGTTACTGTTGTTGGCAAGCTTTACAAGATTGGAAAGAAGATTTGGGATCTTCTTCGTAAGAATTAAGTTCGCAAACTAACGACTGCGAGCTAAAAGATACTCGTCGGATCGCCTGTAAGAGGCTGAAATGTCCGGCGAGTATTTTTTTGTGGGAAGGCGGCTCGATTTTTAGACAGAAGCAATGATTTTTAGCCTTTGTGGAAGAATTTGTTTGTGAAGCATTGCCTTATTGACAGTTCGCCGCAAAATGATATAATAGGCGCATAAGAACCAACCTACATGATAAGTTGGTTTGAAAGAAAGGAGGGAATATAGCATGATCAAAGTTCTTGAAGTGCTGCTGCGGAGCAATTTTCGTTGTGGACGAATGCTGTACTCCCGGGCAGATGCTATGGCAGGGCGCAAAGCTGCACCCTCGGGGCGATGTTGAGTTGATCGCTGTCCGATCCGGCTCGGGAATTGTTCTGAAAACAGTTCCCGTTTTTTTATACCTGCTACGGCTTCACAGGAAAGGAGCGAGCCGCCATGGCACAGAATCGTGAACCAATCAGCGCAGAGCAGATCCGCCAGTTGCAACTTCTGGCACAAAGCCTGCGGTTTGGCACACTGACCCTTGTCTTTCAGGATGGAAAACTGATCCAGATCGATAAAAACGAAAAGATCCGCTTGAAAACCGAATAATTGCTGACTGGACAAACCGGAGGCTTTACAAAAGGACATGGTTCCTTTTGTAAAGTCTTATTTTTTTACTCTTTTTCATCCAAAGCCTTTTGAATTTATCATGGAGGAAACGAATGATGTTTGATACTTCTTATCTTTCCCGCCGCAAATTCCTGAAAGCTCTGGGTCTTGGCACTGCCAGTGTTACCGCTGCCGCCGCCCTGACCGCCTGCGGCAGCACATCCGCTGTTTCTACCGCCAGCCCTGAAGCGGTAGAGATCACCAATGTCTCCTATGACCCCACCCGTGAGCTGTACGCTCAGTACAATGAAGCCTTTGCGAAACACTGGCTGGATCAGACCGGTCAGCAGGTCACTATCATCCAGTCCCACGGCGGCTCCGGCAAACAGGCATTGGAGGTCGCCAATGGTCTGGACGCCGATGTTGTCACGCTGGCACTGGAAGGCGATGTAGACGCAGTGAAAAACGCCGGACTGATCGAAGAGGGTTATCCCTCTGAGTTCCCCAACGACAGCTCCCCTTACACCTCTTCCATTGTGTTCCTAGTCCGCTCCGGCAACCCCAAGCAGATCAAGGACTGGGACGACCTGGTAAAGGACGGCATCGGCGTCATCACACCAAATCCCAAAACCTCCGGCGGTGCCCGCTGGAACTATCTGGCGGCATGGTATTACTTCGAAAAAGCAGGTCAGAGTGAGGATGAGATCATCCAGAGCATGAGCAAGCTTTACAAAAATGTGGTCGTTCTGGACTCCGGCGCACGCGGCGCAACGACCTCTTTTGTGGAGAACGGACAGGGCGACGTCCTGCTGGCATGGGAGAACGAAGCATTTCTTTCTCTGGACGAGTACCCCAACGAGTATGAGATTGTGTATCCATCGGTGTCCATCCTCTGCCAGCCCACAGTCGCCGTGGTCGATGAGGTGGTGGACAAGCACGGGACCCGTGAGGTAGCGACAGAATACCTGAACTACCTCTATTCCGATGAAGCACAGAGGATCGAGGCGGAGAATTTCTACCGTCCCTCGACCGAATCCATCCTGAAGGACTATACGCTGACCTCCGACAGCAAAACCATCACGGAGATCCCTGCCGATGGCAAGTGGATCATCACGGATGGCTTCGAGCTAACGAGCATCACACACTTTGTCGGCTGGACGGAAGCAACTGCCAAGCATTTTGCGGATGGCGGTGTATTTGATACCTTCTACGATGGTTGAATCTGAATATTGATCCTGTTCCGCACAGAGAGGACAGACCTCATGTGCGGAATCTCTGTTGCAAAAGGAGGGAGAGTTTTGAAGTCCCAATCCAAAAAATCCCGGCGTGTCATCCCGGGGTTCGGGCTTTCGCTGGGCATTTCCGTCACTATCCTGAGTCTGGTGGTTCTCATTCCGCTGTGCTCGCTGGTGGTCTTTTCCGCACAGCTCAGTCCCGCAAAGTTCTGGTCTGTCATCACCAGTGCCCGTGTGCTTGCCAGCTACAAGGTCAGCTTCCTGACTGCGCTGGTCGCTTCCCTCATCAATGCGGTCATGGGATCGATCTTAGCGTGGGTGCTGGTGCGGTACGATTTTCCGGGCAAAAAAATCATGGACGGTATGATCGAGCTGCCGTTTGCGCTTCCCACCGCCGTGGCAGGTATCTCGCTGACGCACCTGACTGTAGACACCGGCTGGGTTGGCAGCATCTTCCATCGCAAAGGCATCGAGATCGCCTATACCCGCATCGGCATCACGGTCGCGCTGGTCTTTATCGGCATTCCTTTTGTGGTACGCTCGGTGCAGCCTGTGCTGGAAAAGTTGGATCCGCAATATGAGGAAGCTGCCGGCATGATGGGTGCCTCCCGAGCAACGATCTTCCGCAAGATCATTCTTCCGGAGATCGCGTCTCCGCTGGTGGCAGGGTTCACAATGGCATTTGCCCGATGTCTGGGGGAATACGGCAGTGTGGTGTTCATTGCGGGCAATACCCCCTATAAAACCGAGATCACGCCGCTGCTCATCATGGCAAAGCTGCAGGAATACGATTACGCCAGTGCCACCTCCATCGCGCTGGTCATGCTGGCGGCGGCTTTCCTGATCCTGTTCGTCAATGCCTTCATCCAGAGCCGCGCATCGAAGATCGTCAGCGGCATTTCGTAATAGGAGGGATCCCGATGGATCGAAAATCATCCGCAGGTCCGGTCAAGTGGCTGCTCATCGGCATCAGTGTGCTGTTTCTGGCCGTGATACTGGTGCTCCCGCTGATCTATGTTCTTGCCACAGCATTTCGGGAAGGCTGGCAGGCATACGTCAACGCTGTCACAGACCCTTACGCCGTCAAATCCATCCTTTTGACCTTGCAGGCGATGGCGACAGCTCTGGTCATCAACACCATCTTCGGCATCTTTGCCGCATGGTGCATCACCCGCTTCCAGTTTCGAGGCAAAAAGGTGCTCTCAACCTTCATTGATCTCCCGCTGACCGTTTCGCCCATCATCGCAGGTCTGATCTATGTGCTGACCTTCGGACGGCAGAGCGCACTCTATCCCCTTTTGCAGCGGTATAACATCTCTATCATCTACGCCGTGCCCGGCATCGTGCTGGCGACCGTGTTCGTGACCTTCCCTTTCATCTCCCGTGAGATCATCCCTGTGCTGACGGCGGCAGGCACAGAAGAAGAGGAGGCTGCCGCCCTGATGGGGGCAAACGGCTGGACGATCTTCTGGCGGGTGACATTCCCGCACATCAAATGGGCATTGCTTTACGGCATGGTGCTCTGCACGGCCCGCGCGATGGGCGAATTCGGCGCGGTATCGGTGCTGTCCGGTCATCTGCGCGGCAAGACCAACACCATGCCGCTGTACATTGAACTTTTGTATCAGGGCTATGATTTTACCGGAGCTTTCGCCATGTCCTCCATTCTGGTTCTGATGGCGATCCTTGTCCTGATTTTGCGCAGCGTTCTGGAAGTGCTGGGCAGGAAAGACCATGAGGTGTAACGATGGCAAATGAGACCTATGTGGAGCTGAAAGGCGTCAACAAGAGCTTTGGCGACTTCAAAGCCTCCAAAGATATTTCCTTCGGCATCCAGAAGGGGCGTCTGATCGGTCTGCTGGGACCTTCCGGCAGCGGAAAAACCACCATTCTTCGGATGCTTTCCGGACTGGAAGCTGCCGACAGCGGTGACATCATCATCGATGGCAAGGTCGTCAACAACGTCCCCGCCAGTCAGCGCGGCATCGGCTTTGTATTCCAGAATTACGCCCTGTTCCGCTATATGAC